>NZ_DS022299.1:1136215-1439563 GCF_000153825.1 Synechococcus sp. RS9916 | reverse complement strand
CATGGGCAGGTTGGGAGCAGCTGAAGGTTACGAGGGAATCTCCATGGATCGCTTGCAGCGACTCGTCTGGTCCTTCTATCGGGAGGAGCCTGAGCTGAAGGCCCAGTTGGAACCGCTGCGCGATTGCAGGATGTCGCGCAGTTGGGGAAGCATTCGGATCGAGTGCCTCGATGCTCGCCATCTCGAAGAGGTCAGCGGGTTGTTGTCGTTGCTGCGTCGACCTCTGGCCGCGATGGGAATCGGTCGTCAGATCGTTTTGCGCGTACCCGGCAGTGTTCAGCGCACCTATCCGGTGCACGTTCCCTTCCCAAGCGACCTTCTCACTTAAGATGGTGGATCGATGCCAGGGACAACGTGTTCAGCGCAGGTGTGGATTCAAAAGACCTGGCCAAGCGTGGCGAGAGCTTGATTCGTCAATCGAGCAACCGTTATCTCACCACTGTCAGGATCGCCTTCCGCGCCAAGCAACGTCGTTTTGACGACTTCGATGGTCTGCTGGAGGAGTCGAGCGTCAAACCGGTGCAACGCGCCATCGTTGAGCTGAGCGATGAGCAGGACCAGCCTGATCTGCTGCCTGGATGATTCAGCAGGAAGGGCCAGGCTGGCGCCTGGCCCTTGACCGCAGCCGCCCGCATTTTTCTGCCTTGATCGGTGGAGAAGGTTGGGCGTTCGAGCTCACCGAGACGGAGTGGCAGGGCCTAGTGGCCTTGATCTTGGTGCTGACGCAGCAACATCGCGATCTTCAGTCCCAGCTGATGGAGGACGAAGCGATCGAACTGGAGATGGAACGCGATCTCTGGTGGGGCTGCCTGGATGGTGATCGCAACCGCTGGAGTCTTGGCGTTGTGCTGGAGGGCACACCCGGCTGCCGTGGTCTTGAAGCGCACTGGCCAGCTCCAGCAGCGCAGGCGTTTGTGGCAGCGATGAGAACGGCCTGGGATTCAACAAAGAATAAGCAGGGCTAATCAAACTGCTTTGATTGATTTCCCCACGGATCGACCCTTGGCCTTGCACAGGTTTTCCACAGTCAAGGGTCTGAAAAGGCCCGTCAGGGCCTCTCCTGTGGAAAAGGTGCGGTTCTGATGGGTGCGTCTTGACGGGCGGATGGCTGATGTTTCTTTCGATGCATTTTCTGCATCGCCCGTCCTGGAATGGCTCTGGGCCTGGGGTCTCATCCGGAGAATGCTGGGATTGGCCTGGTTTCGGCCTTCTTGACGTTGGCTGACGGATGTGGAGAACTGACTACTGTTCGTGGACTTCGGAATGGGAGACATTCAGGTGACGGAAGCGATGCAGGCGCTGAATACTGCTCCAGTTGTCGGTGTAGACCGCCCCGCTCAGGAGGTCTCCGCGGAGCTGGTGGCCGATTCCGTGGTCAGCTTCCATGCCGAGCTCCCCCTGCCCCTGCAGCAGGCGATGGCCAGCTTTATCGAGCGTTATCCCAATTGGGATCAATACCGCTTGGTTCAGGCCGCTCTGGCCGGGTTCCTTGTGCAGAACGGTGTGGAGTCCCGCGAGATTACGCGCCTTTATGTCGGCAACATGTTCAGCCGTCAGTCCTTCCTCCAGGGGGTCTGAGTCCGGCAGCTGGCCATCAGGATCAGGGCGCTTAACGGCAGGGTCAGGAGTAGCCCCAGGCAGGCTCCCATCAGTCCGATCAAATTGAGCCCGACCAGGAGGCCCAGAAGCGCCAACACTTTCAGCCGATTTTGTTGAACGAGCTTGCGGCTGTGCTCCATCGCCGCTAAGGGCCGGTGGCCATGGTGAATCAGAAGTGGCAGGGCAAGCACCTGCCCCGCGGTCCAAGAGGTCAGGGCGATTCCTCCCGCGAGCAGTGCCACTGCTGCCAGAACGCCGCTGTGGGCCAGCAGGGCTGTGCCGAGGCCGCGCAGCGTGGTGATCCCTCCCAGCAGGATCAGGGTTTCGATCAGGGCAAGGGCGACAGATTGGCGCAAAAGCCATGGAATGCGTTCCTTGGCCTGGGGAACGTCGCAGTCATCGGGGCCTGTGCTGGGCAACAGGGTGTCGGCTAGGCGCAGAAGGCCAAGCATGAGGATGAGAGGCACGAGCAGGGACAAGACCCAGACCAAATCCCCGCTGTGGCGAATCCAGGCACTTGAATTCGCTTGAAGTTCTCGCGCCAGAGTTCCCAGCCCGGCAGCACTGCTCAGAATCAGCCCCGACAGGCCGACGCAAGGCCAGGGAGCGCTGGTGAATCCCCTCCAAGCCCGAGGCAACACAGTGCTCAGAGGCAGGCGTTCCCGACCCATGGCCGTGGTTGGCTCACTGGAGTGGGCCAAGGCGTTCCAGCAGGTCGGTGGCGATGGTTGTTGCCACCGGCATGATCGACAGGCGATTGCCGCGCCGCACCACCGTGAGCTGTTCCGCGGTGTAGGCCTCTTTCAGGGCATCAAGGCTGAGCATGCTTTCGAATTCCCCGACATAACGCAGGCGGACGCAATCCCAGCGCGGCGATTCAGGCTTCGAGGCTGGATCGTGGTATTTGGATGTCGGGTCAAACTGCGTGGGGTCCACGATTCCCAGCTCAGTCACTTCCATCAGGCCCACAATGCCCGGTGGCTTGCAATTGGAGTGATAAAAAAATGCCTGATCGCCAACGGCCATGGTGCGCATGAAATTGCGCGCCTGATAGTTACGAATTCCATCCCAGAGCGTCGTTTGTTCGCTTTTGAGATGGTGAATTCCATAGACGTCCGGCTCACTTTTCATGAGCCAGTAGTTGGGCGAACGCATCGATTGAATGGCTGCTGTCCAGTGCACCGTCAACGGAGCTTAGCGCTGGTTTCTGATTGATCTACTGGTCTGAATTGCCTGCTGATCCTTGGCCTTGATTGGGGTCAGCTTGCGCGTTGGGCAGCGTTAATCAGTTGGCGGAAGTGTTCGCCGCGTTCCTCGAAATTGGAATACTGGTCAAAGCTCGCGCAGGCTGGCGAAAGCAGTAGAGCCTGGGCCGGCTGGCCGGATGACAGTGCCAGGGCTTCTTTGACGGCCGCATCCAACGTGTCAACCAGGGCGACCTGTCCGTCAAAGCTCGCGCCCGCAATCAAGGTCTTCAATTCGCGAGCGCCGTGGCCGAAGAGCACGACAGCTGCAGCGCGCTCCTTCAGCAGGCTGAGCCATTCCGAGGCATCACCCTGTTTGGTTTGACCTCCGGCAAGCACCACCGCCGGTGCTGCCACGGCCCGGAGCCCGACAGCAGCGGCGTCGTAGTTGGTGGCCTTGCTGTCGTTGTACACCCGCATGCCCTTCACCAGTCCCAGGGGTTCGAGCCTGTGGGGGACACCGGAAAAGCAGCGCAAGGCAGCTTCGATGGCGCTGGGTGGCAGGCCTGCATGGAGAGCCGCCGCCGTGACCAGCAACATGTTTTGGCGATTGTGGTTGCCGGGTAAGGGCAGTGCATCAGCAGGGAACAAGCGCTGCTCGCGGCTGCACACCCATTGCTCTGGGTCGATCCAGAGCGTGCAGGGCACAGGAGGTGTGGGGCTGGTGCTCACCCAGGTGGCCGCAGGCCATTGGTGGTGGTGGCGGCAGAGGTCTGGGTCATCGGCATTGAGGACCGCCTGCTCGGATCGGGCGAGCAAACCGTGCTTGATCGCTCGGTAGGCGTCGAGGGTGCCGTGGCGCTCCAGGTGATCGGGGGTCAGGGTCGTCCAGATGCCGATACGGGGAGCCACCTGCTGCGCCGCTTCAATTTGATAGCTGCTCATCTCCATCACAATCCAATCGGGCTGTGGCAGATGACCTGAGCTGCAGGCAAGCGCCAACTCGGCGGCGGAGTGCCCCACATTGCCCGCCATGGGTGCCTGCAGTCCTGCATGACTCAGCACGTGTTGCAGCAAGTGGGTGACCGTGGTTTTACCGTTCGTGCCGGTGATCCCGATCCAGGGGCGGTGCGACAGCGCGTCCCAGGCCACGGCCATTTCGCCGCAGACGGCAATGTCTTGTTGGCGAAGGCTCCCGAGGGTGGGGTGATCCCAGGGAATGCCTGGGCTAATCACCACCTGATCCAAAGGATCTGTCCACGACGCAAACGGGTCGGGAATCAGGGGACAGCCGAGACGGACATCGACACCCAATTGGCGCAACGCTGATGCATTGGCGCTGTCCTTGGATTGCGATTCCAGAACGGTGACTTGATGGCCTTGAGAGTGAAGCAGCTTGGCGGCTCCGACTCCTGAACGTCCAAGGCCCACAACTACGCTGGACTTCATGGACTTTCATTCCCCTGCAAGGGATATGGGCGATACTGGATTTGAACCAGTGACTCCTACAATGTCAATGTAGTGCTCTACCCCTGAGCTAATCGCCCGACAGTTCACTTTGTAGTGAAAGCGGTTTGCACCTCATTGGTGCGCCAAAGAATGTAGCAGCCGGTCTGAATTTGGAGTTGGCTGTTCCGTGCTTAGCGGCGTTCCATGTGAACCCTCCAGCGGTCTTTTTTGGTGCGTTCGAGAGCCAGCACCTCCACGCTGCCGCGATCTTGCAGCTGCAGTCGATCACCCACTCTCAGATCTTTGCTGGCTTGGCGAACGGATTGCCAGTTGAGGCGCAAACGCCCGCTGCGGATCTGATCCACCACCTTTGCCCGGGAGAGGCCGAAGCCCGCTGAGGCAATGGCGTCGAGTCGGCAGGAGGCTTCGACGCTGGCGAACCGTTTGGGGACGCGGCTCTGCGGCAATTGCAGCGACGCCACCGGCCGCTCCTCGAGCTGGATGTCCACATCGCGAACACGGCCGCTACGGCCATGGAGTGCCACGGCTGCTTCAGGTGTGCAGAGCAGCTGGGCTCCACGATCGCCGCGGATCCAAAGGTCGCCGAGATGCCCGGCCTCGATGCCCAGTTCCAGAATCGCCGCACGCATGTCGTGGGGGTCCACGGGGTCGAACAGGAAGTTGCCTTCCACCTCCAGCCCCATCACGGGCAGGGGATGCTCCTCTTGGGGGACGGTGCCGCCTTCGCAGCGGCTGATCAGCAACCGCTGTCGTTCCGCTTCCGGTCGTCCTCCATCAGCGTGGATTTGCAGCTCGGTCAGGACGGCCAGACGTTGGACCGCGTCTTCCCGCAGGGGCGCTGAGACAAAGCACGACCATTGGGGCTGCCAGGTGCGCAGGACTTGGTCGGCCACGTCGATCAATGCGTCGAGGCCTTCGGGATCTTGGCTGCCTTGCAGCAAGGCTTGTCGCGGCAGCCTCACAGGTCGTTGAGGCGCACCACCTGAATCGGTCGAGCACTCTGCAGCAGTTGCCACGGTGGTTCGATGCCGGTGGGCGTTTCCAGCAGCAGCAACCAGCGGTTCTCTTCGTGGCGGTTCCGCAGGATGCGAACGCCGTCTTCGTTGTCAGAAGGAACGCTGGCGGCGGCGGCGTAACTGCCCATCAGGCCTGATCCCATCCCCAGCAGGCCACCCATCACAGGTTGGCCCCAGGGGCCGAGGGCGGCAAAGGTTTCGAGGGTGGTGATCTGCGTGAAGGTCAGCCCCGCCATGAACCCAAATGGGAGCAGCCAGCGGGCCATGGTGCGCTGGCGCTGCTGGCGCGCCTTTTTCAAGTTGAGCAGATCCACCGAGTCGAAGGACACGCCATCGGCACTGCCCTTCGCAGGCGACACCAACAGGCAGCGCTGAAGGGGCAGGCCATTGGCCCGCAGCTTCTGTTCCAGCGATGCGGCGGCTTCTTGTTCCTTCAGCACCAGCACGCAGACAGGCATGGGTGAGTCCCTGAGAGCGTTCGATTCTGGCCTGCGGGCCTGTCTTTACAGTGGCCCACGGCAGTCTTTCGCCGGTTGATGACAAAAGTTCTGGTTTCCGACCCCATTGATCAGGCCGGCATCGACATCCTGAGCCAGGTGGCCCAGGTCGATCAGCGCACCGGTCTCAGCCCAGAAGAGCTGAAATCGATCATCGGTGAATACGACGCCTTGATGATCCGCTCCGGCACGCAAGTGACCGCCGATGTGATCGCGGCCGCCGACAAGCTCCGCATCGTGGGGCGGGCCGGAGTCGGCGTCGACAACGTGGACGTCCCCGCTGCGACGCAGCGAGGCGTGCTTGTGGTGAATTCCCCAGAGGGCAACACCATTGCGGCGGCTGAGCATGCCCTTGCTTTGCTGCTCTCCCTCTCCCGCCATGTCCCCCAGGCCCATGCCTCCATGCGTGAGGGCGCCTGGGATCGCAAGAAATACGTCGGAAACGAGCTTTATAAAAAGGTTTTAGGGGTGGTCGGCCTCGGCAAGATCGGCTCCCATGTGGCCAAGGTGGCCAAGGCCATGGGCATGGAGGTCATCGCCTATGACCCGTTTGTCTCGCTTGAGCGCGCCCAGCAAATGCAGGTGCGCCTCACCCAGCTGCCGGATCTGTTCAGCTCAGCGGACTACATCACGCTGCATATCCCCCGCACTCCCGACACCGAAAACCTGGTGAATGCTGAGCTGCTGCGCAGCATGAAATCCACGGCGCGTCTGGTGAACTGTGCCCGGGGCGGAATCATCGATGAAGCGGCCCTGGCTGAAGCGATCGAAAACGGGGTGATCGCCGGTGCTGGTGTGGATGTGTTTGCCAGCGAGCCTCTGGCGGAAGATTCCCCGCTGCGGAAGGTGCAACGGGGCCTCGTGCTCACGCCGCACCTAGGCGCTTCCACCGAAGAAGCCCAAGAGAATGTCGCCACCGATGTGGCGGAGCAGATTCGCGACGTGTTGTTGGGGCTGCCGGCCCGCAGTGCGGTCAACATCCCAGGCCTCAGTGCCGAGATCATGGAGCGCTTGAAGCCCCATCTGCAGCTCGCGGAAACGTTGGGTCTGCTGATCAGCCAATTGGCCGGCGGTCAGGTGGAGGAGCTTGAAGTGCGTCTTCAGGGTGAATTCTCCGAGCATCCCTCCCAGCCTCTGGTGATCGCAGCGCTGAAGGGTTTGCTGTCCAATGCGCTCGGGGAACGGATCAACTATGTGAACGCAGCCCTTGAGGCCAAAGCCCGCGGCATTCACGTCTTGGAAGTGAAGGATGAGGCAAGCCGCGATTTCGCTGGTGGTTCGCTTCAGCTCACCACACGTGGGTCCCAGGGGGGGCACAGTGTCACCGGTGCGGTGTTTGCCGATGGTGAGCTGCGGGTCACCACGATTGATGAATTCCCAGTGAATGTGCCGCCCAGCCGTCACATGCTCTTCACCCGTCACCGGGATATGCCGGGAATCATTGGTCAGTTGGGGTCTGTGCTCGGCGAGCACAATGTCAATATCGCCTCGATGCAGGTGGGACGCCGGATCGTGCGTGGTGATGCGGTGATGGTGCTGAGCATCGACGATCCGATTCCTCCCACCTTGTTGGCCAACATCAATGCCATTGACGGCATTCAGGAAGCCCACCCTGTGACTCTCTGATCGCTCCTCCGGTGTTGTCCGTTCTGCCATGACCTCCAACTCCCTGCGCTGGTGGCGCCTTTCCTTGCCCCTCCAGTCGGAGTTGGAGGAGTCCCTGTTGTGGAAGTTGGACAGCCTCGGCTTGCACCGACTGGCCGTGCAGCATGCACCGGAGCGCCCCGATCAGCGCACCCTCCTGGCCTGGTTGCCCGCGCCGGAGTGGGATGAAGACCAGCGGAGGGAGTTGGTCGACAGCCTGCGGCCCCTCGCCGAAACCTTTGGTCTGTCGTTCCCGCAGCCGGAGTGGGTCCAGCTTGATGATGAGGACTGGAGCCTTACCTGGAAGCAGCACTGGCAGGCGGATCCGGTGGGCCAGAGGCTTCTGATCCTGCCTGCATGGTTGGAGGCTCCCCAGGAGCATGCCCATCGCCTTGTGCTGCGCATGGACCCAGGCAGTGCGTTTGGCACCGGCAGTCACCCCACCACACGCCTGTGTTTGGAGGCGCTCGAGGCCCGGCCGCCGGTGGGTCTGACCGTTGCCGATCTGGGCTGTGGCAGTGGCGTGCTCAGTCTGGCGGCATTGGCGTTGGGTGCCGAAAGGGTCTTGGCGGCAGACACCGATTCCTTGGCGGAGCGCGCCACCCGGGACAACGCCGGGCTGAACGGTCTGACGGATCAGCAGCTGAGCGTGCAGCAGGGTTCGGTGGAGGTGCTGGCGGCCATGCATGCCGGCCAACCGTCTGAGCTGTTGCTCTGCAACATCCTGGCTCCGGTGATTGAAGCGCTTTCTCCCCAATTCACCAGCGTGCTGGCTCCGGGAGGGCGTGGATTGCTCAGTGGACTGCTGGTGGAGCAGGCTCCCCGTCTCACCAGCGTGCTGGAGGGATTGGGCTGGTCAGTCACGGAGCTGGGCTCCCAGGGGCGCTGGGGTTTGCTCGAGATCCAGCGCCCGAAAACTGCATAAGTTCGGCTTATCAGTGCTCTGGATCTGATTGGCCTTGTCTGGAAAGCCTCGTTGAAAAGGGTGGGATTGCCCCAGTCCGATGTAGAAGTGTTCAGTCCTGCATGCCTGTTTTTCAGGTCACTGCACACCCCATCCATCCATGGCTTCCTACAAGGTCACTCTGGTCAGCGAGAGCGAAGGTCTGAACAAGACCATCGAAGTGCCCGACGACCAGTACATCCTCGACGCCGCTGAAGAGCAGGGCATCGATCTTCCCTATTCCTGCCGTGCAGGCGCTTGCTCCACCTGTGCAGGCAAAATCACTGCTGGCACCGTTGACCAGTCCGACCAGAGCTTCCTGGACGACGACCAGATCGAAGCTGGCTTCGTGCTGACCTGCGTGGCTTACCCCACCTCCGACTGCACCATCAAGACCCACGCTGAGGAAGAGCTCTATTGAGCTCGATCCCAAGGATCTGACAAGTGGTTTGACACCCCCATCGTCGCTTCGACGGACTGTCCATTGGCCACCCCTAGGGGTGGCTTTTTGGTGGCAGGGTGTGGCCCTGTCTCTGAACAGCCATGCCTGCAGCGTCAGCGGCCGCTCCCGCCAGACCTGAAGTCGAAGACCTGCTCGAGCACGGCAGCATTCACACCAGCCCTGGCGGTCAATACAGCTTCCGTGTGATCGGTCCTTGCTGCCGCCTGTTCGACCGTGAGGAGTTGCCCTGGCCTTGCTGTCGGCTGGTGTGGCGCAGCAAGGAACCCAGTTGGCGCCGCGTTGGACGCCGCTTTGTGCCTGATCTTGCTGCTCGCCGTTGTCCCTCCTATGCGGTGGAGCTGCTGCAGCCGGGATCGCGGCCAACCTCCACGGTGTTAACGCTGTTCTCGGTTCGGTTCACCCCTGGCTTGCAGGAGTGGTGGTACAGCCGTCAACCCCGCTCGTTGGAGCCCTCCAACCGCCAGCCCTAGGCCTTCCGATCGGCCCCACAAGCCCAGTTTGAGTCTGTTGAACTCCTGCAATCGGGCACAAAAAAGCCGCCTCTGGGGCGGCTTTGTGATGGTTTGAGAAGGCTGGGGATCAGAAGTAGATCTTGCCGCCACCCCACTCTTCGCCCAGAACCTTCGGGGCCACGAGGATGTAGCCCGCCATCAGGCGCAGGTCTTCATCGGTCAGATCGCGCATGGCGGGATACAGATCGCGGCTGCGGATGCTTGGGTGCAGGTCAGCGATGCTGTATTCCCCGTCGTAGGAGGTGGGGTCGTTCAGGTAGTCCACCAGACCCTCAACGCTGTTACGGGCCGGAGTGGCCAGGGCGAGGGTTTCGGGGTCGAGGCCCACGTTGTGGTTGGTTTTGGTGATGCCACCGGCATGGCAAGTGCCGCAGCTGGTGTTGAAAACCTTGCGGCCAGTTTTGATCTCCTGTTCGGAGAAGGTCACTTCAGTGCCGCTGGCGTCGGCGTTGACCGTGAGGGTGTCTGCATCCCACTGGGCAGCCAGAGCAGGAGAGCTGAAGGTGAGAGCGACCAGCGCAGGCAGAACGAGCAGCAGCCGGCTTAAAGACCGTTGCAAGGAATGAAAGGGAGAGGCCATAAAGGACACCAGAATCTGACGGATACACCGCACCAAGCTCTTGTATCACGGGCGGATGACCCCTTGGGGGCGTTCCCGGGGCGTGCTCATGAACTGTTGCAGCCGACTTAGGCCGGGGGGCTGATCTCGAGGGTGAGGAAGTCTTTGGCCAGCAGCGTGTTGGGGAAGATCGCCTGCGCTTCCTGCAGCAGATCTTGCGGGGTCACTGGATTTCCCGGGGCGTAACGCGGACTGAGATGGGTGAGGGCTAGCTGTTTGACCCCTGCCTCCGCCGCCGTCTGGGCGGCCATGGTGCTGGTGGAGTGCTGGCGCTGAAATGCCATCTCCGCTTCGGCATGGGAAAAGGTGGATTCGTGGATTAGCAGATCGGCGCCGCGCGCCAGCTCGACCGCTGCTTCACAGAACACCGTGTCGGTGCAATACACCACGCTCACCCCCGGGCGGGCAGGGCCACAGAGATCGCGCCCATCAATGGTGCGCCCATCCTCCAGGGTGACGGTGCGCCCTTGCTGCAGTTCGCCATAGATCGGTCCCGGGGGGATGTCCAGCGCGTGCGCTTTGGCTACGTCGAAGCGACCAGCCCTCGGTTTCTGCTCGATGCGGTAGGCGTAGGCCGGCACCCGGTGGGTGAGGGGTGTGGCGCGCACAATGATGTCGTCGTCTTCAAGCACCAGCGTTCCCTGTTGGGCGGGCTCTTTCACCCGGTGGAACGCCATCGGGTAGCCGATGCGGGTCGAACTGGTGCGCAGCACTCCTTGCAAGTAGGCCTCAAGGGGGTCCGGGCCGTAGAGATCCACGCCGGAGCTGTTGCCCGCCAGCCCCAGGCTGGCAAGCAGACCGGGCAGGCCAAACACGTGGTCGCCATGCATGTGGGTGATGAACACCCGGCGCAGTTGCGAGAGGCGCAGATCACTGCGCAGAAATTGATGTTGGGTGCCTTCGCCGCAGTCGAACAACCACAGTTCCGATCGCTGCGGCAGCCGCAGGGCGACGGAGGACACATTGCGAGCCCTGGTGGGAACGCCGGAGCTGGTGCCGAGGAAAGTGACCTGCACGGTCTAGGGCGGGCAACCATCAAATCTGGCATGCAGCACCCTGGTGCTCCTGGCGACTGAAGGGCACACTGAGCTGCCCTGGCGATTGGACGGCATGGCAAGGCCTGGTTCCCATCGGCTGTTTGTCTTCGCTCGGGTATCCGTGGCGGCAGCTGGCCTCGCCCTGGTTCAGCCCGTGCTGGGCCCAGTGCTTCCGCTCCCAGCCGTGGAAATGACCTCGCGGCAACCGCAGATGCGGGTGTTGGTGGCGGAAGGTGCCCGTCTGGATCTGCGGGCGGATGGCAGCAACCGCTTTCAAGTCAGGGGCCTGGGCAGGCGGGCTCAGCAGCTGACGCGTTTGCAGGTGCGCCTCAGTAGGGGACGGTTGTTGGTGGACAGCCCGGATCTGCGCGGAGAGCGCCAGGTGCGCGTGACGGGATTGACCGTGCATAGCCAGGATCCTCGTGGGATCTGGCTCGGGAAGCGGCGCTACGCCGGCTCCCTGGAGCTGATGGTGCGCAATGGCCGCCTCCAAGCGGTGAACCATCTGGGGGTCGAGACCTACCTGGCCAGCGTGGTGGGGAGTGAGATGCCCCAGGACTGGCCCTTGGCTGCCCTGCAGGCTCAGGCTGTGGCAGCACGGACCTATGCCCTGCGGCAGCGGGGGCGAAAGGGCAGCTTTGATGTGCAGGCCACCGTTGCCAGTCAGGTGTACCGAGGCCTGGAATCGGCCACGCCGCGCACCCAGGAGGCTGTCGACACCACCCGCTCCTTGGTAATGGTCCATGGCGGCAAGTTGATCAATGCTGTGTTTCACAGCAGTTCCGGCGGCGCCACCGAGCCCAGCGGAGAAGTGTGGAGAACACAGCTGCCCTATCTGGTGAGCGTTCCCGATCACGATGCTCAGAGTCCGGTCCATCGCTGGACGCAGATGTTCGACCGCCGCCAGTTGCAGGCGGCATTCCGGGAAACCGGTGGTCTGCAGGCGGTGGACGTGCTGCGCACCAGCTCCACCGGCCGCCTGCGCTCAGTACGGGTGCGCGGACCCGGAGGCTCTGTGGTGCTGAGCGGTCGTGAGTTGCGCCAGCGGCTTGGCCTCAAAAGCACGATGGTCCGTTTCAACTGGCTGGCCCAGGACGTCGCGGGTCAGCACAGTCGTCCGGCGCAGCAGGGTGGCTTACCTGAGGGTGATCGGCCCCTGTTGATCGGGCTCTGGCGTGATTCGGCCAGTGGTTCGAGCACCTCGCCTCAAAGCCATGGCCGTGCCCAGGCCTTGATCCCGCCGCCTCCGCCGCCTCCGCTTGTGCCGGCGCCTGGATTGAGTGCTCCGCAAAGCGGGCGTGTGCTGGAAGTGCGCGGCCAGGGGTTTGGCCATGGCGTGGGGATGAGTCAGTGGGGAGCCCGAGGCCTGGCGGAGCAAGGCGCTGACTTTCGTCAGATTCTCAGGCACTACTACCGGGGCATTACCATTCGCCCGTTTCAGCCGGCGGATGACCCATCCATGGCATTCCACCCCGCGCTCAGGCCAGCCTGGAACAGTTGATGAAGCCCAACCGTGGCTGCACTGCATCTGCCCGACACGATCGTTCTGGAGCGGCGGCCCGAGCCCATCGGGCTGATGGAGGCCGTGGTCGATCACTGGGAGCAAGCGTTGCGTCAGCGTTTGACGCAGACCAATCCGCGACCTCTGGGATTGGCCACCGGGCGCACGATGGAGCCGTTTTATGCGGCCCTTCGGGAGCGTTTGCATCACTGGAGCTCTACTGAACGCGCCCGGTTGCGTCAGGGCTGGCTCAGCTTCAATCTCGATGAATACGTCGGCCGTTCCGCTGCCGATCCGGACAGCTTCGCTGCTTACATGCAGCATCAGCTCGCTGGCCCTTTGGGGTTGTCGCCTGATCAGCTGCGGGTTCCGAATGGTGCGGCCGCCGATCCAGAACAGGAGGCCATGGCCTATGGCCACGCCCTGCAGGCGGCTGGAGGGGTTGGTTTGCAGCTGCTTGGGCTCGGGGCCAATGGCCATGTGGGCTTCAACGAGCCTCCCTGCGGTGCGGATGTGATCTGCCGCTGCGTTTCCCTGTGCCGTGCCACCCAGGAGCAGAACGCTGCCGCTTTTGGTGGTGATCCCCAGCAGGTGCCGAACCGGGCGATCACCCTGGGGTTAGCCGAGATCCTGGCGGCGGAGGAAGTGCATCTGATCGTCACAGGTGACGCCAAGCGCGAGATCCTGGCCCGGGTGTTCGCCACCGGTTGCGATCCCTCTCTGCCTGCCAGTTGGTTGTTGCGCCATCCAAGGGTGAGGCTGTGGGCGGATGATGCGGCCCTTGGAGTTGCGGTGGCAGCGCGTTGACGGACTGGCGCTTCTGGGTGGATCGCGGCGGTACCTTTACCGACCTGGTCGCCTTGGCCCCCGATGGTCGGCTGTTGGTGCGCAAGGTGTTGTCCGAGCAGCCCCACACCCCAGGGGATCCCGCTGTTTGCGCCCTGAAGGCCCTTCTTGAGGTTGAAGCCTCGGGGGACGCCACCATCGAGGAGCTGCGGCTCGGCACCACCGTGGCCACCAATGCCCTGCTGGAGGGAGCGGGCGACGACGTTGTGCTGGTCACCAACCAGGGCCTGGCGGACGTGCTCCGGATCGGCGACCAGCATCGCCCCGACCTGTTTGCTCTTCAGCTGCAAGCTCCGCCCTTTCTGGCGATCGGGGTGGAGGAGGTGCAAGGCCGGCTTGACCCTGAGGGCAACGCGGTGACGCCCCTGGTGCTGGATGGCGCCCTCGAAGAGCGCCTGCGAGCCCACCACCGCCAGGGGGTGCGCAGCTGTGCCATTGCCCTGATGCATGCCTGGCGCCATCCCGACCATGAGCGCCGGCTGGAGGCTCTTGCCCGCGCCATTGGCTTCACCACCGTGGTCTGTTCCCATCAGGTGGCCCCGCTGCCGCGACTGGTGCCGAGAGGGCAGACCACCCTGGTGGAAGCAGCGGTGGCGCGCCCCCTGTTCGGCTATCTCCATCAGGTGCAGCAGGCCCTGGGGGCGGCCACGCGGATGCGGGTGATGACCTCCAGCGGAGCCCTGCAGCCTATGGGCAGCCTCCTGGCGAAGGACACGATCCTGTCGGGTCCGGCTGGCGGGATGGTGGGTGCGGTGGCGGTGGCGCGCAGGGCCGGTTTCCAGCAAGAGCCTCTGGTCGGATTCGACATGGGCGGCACCAGCACGGATGTGTTCTGTCTGCCCGCTGGCGCATCCGACCAGGCGTGGGAGCGCAGCCCTGAAACAGAGGTGGCTGGATTGCAGTTGCTGGCACCGCGGCTGCCGATTCACACCGTGGCTGCTGGCGGGGGATCGATCATCACCCGCGATGGCGATCGATTGATCGTGGGGCCGCGCTCTGCCGGCGCCGATCCGGGGCCGGCCTGTTATCGCCGCGGGGGGCCGCTCACGATCACGGACGCGAACCTGCTGCTGGGGCGTCTGCAGGTGGAGGGGTTCCCTGCGGTGTTCGGTCCCAAGGCCAATCAGCCGCCGGACTCACAGGTGGTGCGTGATCAATTTGCGGCCCTCGCCCGGGCCTTGAAGCGCACGCCCGAGCAGCTGGCGGAGGGTGCCCTGGATCTGGCGGTGGAGATCATGGCAGCGGCAATCGAGCAGGTGTCGCTCGCGCGGGGCCACGACATCCGTGGTGGTGTTTTGGTCGCCTACGGCGGTGCTGCAGGGCAGCTGGCGTGCCGTCTGGCCCGATCGTTGGGCTTGGATCAGGTGCTCCTCCATCCCCTGGCTGGAGTGCTCTCGGCTTATGGCATGGGCCAGGCGCGTCAGCGCCAGTGGCGGCAGGGTGCCGTGCGCCGCCCACTGGAGTCGTCTGTGGTGCCGGCGTTGACGCAGCAGGTGGAGGCGGCGCTGGCCGATGCCCAACAACAGCTGTTGGCCGATGGGGATCGCTGCAATGGCGGCCTGGAGCGACAGATCGCACTCGAGTTGCGGGATCCTGATTCTGAGCAAGGGCTGTTGGTGGCGCTCCCTGCCCTGGTGGAGGGGGCGGCATTGCAGTTGCCGCCTTTGAAGGTGCTGGAGGATGCCTTTGCCGCTCAGCACCAGCAACGCTTCGGTTTCGTGCCGCAGCGGCAGGTACCTCTTGTGGTGGAGCGTTTTGAGGTGGAGGTGCTGGCACCGGCGTTGTTGGCAACGCTTGCCCAGGGCGAGGACATTCGGCTTTCCGGCGAGCCCTCTCTAAGCCAACAGCCTTCACCAACCCAACAGCCTTCCTCAACCCAACAGCCAAAGCCCGTGACCATGCATTGCCCAGGCCGCAGCTGGTGTTCGGTGCCCCTGTGGCATCGCCACCAGATCCGAGAGGGGCAACAGCTGGAGGGTCCGGCCCTCATCCAGGAGCCAACGGGTTGCATCGTGCTGGATCCCGGTTGGCAGGCGCGCTGCCTGCCGGGGGGCGAGTTGGTGCTGGAGGTGCAGGTGGGGGGAGATGCATCCATTTCTCGGGTTCAGGAGGAGCCGATTTCAGACCTCCAAACAACCGTTGACCCGGTGGAACTGAGCCTCTTCCATCACCGCTTCATGGTGATCGCCGAACGGATGGGGGAACGGCTGCGCCAGACCAGCCGATCGGTGAATATCCGCGAACGGCTCGATTTCTCCTGCGCCCTGTTTGATGCCGAGGGGGCCCTTGTTGCCAATGCGCCCCACATTCCCGTGCATCTGGGCTCCATGGGGGATGCCGTGGTGGATCTGCTCGCCCAGGTGGAGGAGGGTTCGGTGCCTCCGCTCCAGCACGGTGATGTGGTGATCAGCAATGACCCCTTCCATGGAGGGACCCATCTACCGGACATCACGGCGATCACGCCGGTGTTTGTGGGCGCTGGTGCGCCCAGCTTCTTTGTCGCAAGCCGCGGGCACCATGCCGATGTGGGCGGGCTGACCCCCGGATCCATGCCGCCCTTCAGTGAACACATCCAGCAGGAAGGCTTGCGCTTGCGCCATTGGCCCCTGGTGCGTGCTGGTCGGCTTGATCGTCAGTCCTGGGCCCGGCGGCTGGCGCAGGAGCCCATTCCTCCGCGGGCGCCGGAGCTCTTGCTGGCGGATCTTCAGGCACAGGTGGCGGCCAACCGTCTCGGGGTGGACCTGCTGGAGGCGTTAGTGGCCCGGGACGGTCAGGAGAGGGTCAGCCGCTACATGCACCATGTGCAGGATCATGCCGCTGCGGCTGTTGAAGCCCTGCTTCCCGGGCTGGAGGATCGCAGCTTTGAGGTGGTGCTCGATAACGGCGCCAGGCTCCAGCTGGATCTGAAGGTGGATCGGGGCAACCGACGAGCGCACCTCGATTTCAGCGGCAGCTCTGCCCAGGGCACCCACAATTTTCATGCTCCTCTGGCGGTGACCAAAGCCGCCGTGCTCTACGTGATGCGCTGTCTGGTGGAGGAGCCGATTCCGTTGAACGCCGGCTGTTTCCGTCCGCTCACGTTGACGGTTCCGGCTGGATCCTTGCTCAATCCCATGGCACCCGCTGCGGTGGTGGCGGGCAATGTCGAGACCTCGCAAGCGCTTTGCAATTTGCTGTTCGCGGCCCTGGGGGTGATGGCTGCGGCTCAGGGCACCATGAACAACCTCAGCTTCGGCAACGAGCGCTACCAGTACTACGAAACGATTGCTGGAGGCACCGGCGCGGGACAGCGCTTTGCCGGTGTCTCAGGCTTGCAGTGCCACATGACCAACTCCCGGCTGACGGACCCTGAAATTCTTGAGCAACGCTTCCCCGTGCGTTTGGAGCGCTTCGGTCATCGTCGCGGCAGTGGTGGTGCAGGGCGCTGGAGCGGAGGTGATGGGCTGGAGCGGACGTTTCGCTTCCTCGAACCGATGACGGTGGGGGTGTTGGCGGGGAGTCGCCAGATCGCTCCCTTCGGCCTTGCCGGTGGGTGTGATGGCGCCTGCGGTCGCAACCAGATCACCCGTGCCGATGGAACGGTGCAGGAGTTGCCTGGATGCGTGCAGCTCGAGGTCTTGGCCGGGGATTGTCTGACGCTCGCCACCCCAGGCGGCGGGGGCTGGGGTGTGCCGGAATGCCCATGATCGGTGGGTCTGTAGCAGGCTGAACGACCCCCCTCTCGACAGATCCTCTAAAACAAATTTGCAAGGCCAAATTGTCTTGCCGACGTTCACTCCGCGGCCCACAGATCGTGAGTCCGGAGCGCAGTTCGTTTCAGGCCATGGAACGGGGGCTTGAGCTAACTCGGAGAACCTTCATGCAGCTCAGTTACATGGGCAACGTTTACACGCGTCAGACCAGCGCTGATGCAAAACCTGTGGTGCAACTCACCTACCGCCGCACGTCTGACGACACCCGTCGGGCCGAGGCTTCTGCAGCTGCTGAAACCCTCACCTATCGCGGAGTGGCCTATCAGCGCTGAGGGCCGCTAGTCCCCAGAGCAAAGCCCCGCCTTGGCGGGGCTTTTTGATGTCAGCGAATGATCGGGGCCGTTTCCGGTAGGCCTGCCACTTGCTCGTTGAGGACCGCCGCAATGATCGTGTGCAGGTAGGCGGCCTGGCGCAGGCGGATTTCGCTGGCCAGATCCGGAGCCCCGCTTTCAAGGGTGGCGGTGAGCTGCTGGAGGGCGGCGAGGTTTTGGAGGCGATTCATGACCGGAGTGGGATCTGCAGTCACCCTCTCCGAGGTGCCTGTACAGGGCTGTGATCTCAATCCGCAGGGCTGTGATCTCGCGCACAGGCCTGCCGGCAGGTCAGTCGATCTCCAGATCCGGCGCCAGTTCGAGATTGGCGCTGATGCTGCTCACGTCGTCGAGGTCCTCCAGCACCTCCAGCAGCTTGAGGCACTGCCGTGCTGTGTCCGAATCCTGAAGCGTGACCTGGGTGAGGGGATGCCAGCAGTGCTCCCACTCCTGCACGCTCCACCCCTGTTTGCGCAGCCCGTTCTGAAGGGCTTCCAGCGCCTCGAAAGAGCCGTGCACCAGGGCTGTGCCGTCGTCGCTGAGCTCATACCCGTCTGCGTCCAGGTTCAGCAGGTCTTCCAGTAGGGCCTCCTCGTCGATCGGGCCTTGGGAACTGCCTTCGCTCTCGGCCACTGGCGCCGCGATGCGCACTTCACTGCGGTGGCTGAACAGGTAGCTGACGCAGCCGCTCTCTCCAAGATTGCCGCCGTTCTTGCTGAAGGCGAGACGAACGTCAGCGGCAGTGCGGTTGCGGTTGTCAGTGAGGGCGTGCACGAGCACGGCAACACCGCCTGCGGCATAGCCCTCGTAGCGGATCGTTTCCAAGGCGTTGGCCCCATCACCGGCCTGGCCGGAGCCCTTGGCAATCGCGCGCTCGATGTTGGCGGCGGGGACGCCGGCGGCCTTGGCTTTGGCGATGGCCGTGCGCAATTGGAAGTTGCCGGCTGGATCCCCCCCGGCCCGTGCGGCCACGGTGATCTCCCGGCCGATGCGGGTGAACACGGCGCCACGTTTGGCGTCCACCACGGCTTTGGTGCGTTTGATTTGGGCCCATTTGCTGTGGCCGGCCATCGATGTGCGTCTGCCCTGAGAACTGGAAGGCAGGGTACCGGCAGGATGCCTGCCTGGTCAGCTTGATCAGCCGCGAGCGTCGAACACCACCTTGGGGCGCAGTTGCTGATCGACTTCCAGAAGTCCCAGGCCGAGCATCACGTCGTTGTCTCCCAGCACCACCACCGGTTCCCCGAGCGTGCCGAGCCCGTCGGGCAGGGTCAGTCTTCGCCCGCAGCGCCAGTCCTCGATCTGTGGGCCCGTGGCCGGGTGTTGAACCAGATGGTTCAGAGCGTTTTGGGGCGCCAGGATCGGTGGCCGTGCGGCTGGCTCCAACGGCCCATCCTCGGGCCAGTCGGGCAGGTCACTGGCCTGATCGATCTGGAAGCCAAGGGCCTGCACCCGGCGCAGGTTGGCCAAGCAGCCTCCGCAGCCCAGCCGTTCTCCCAGATCACGGGCCAACGAGCGGATGTAGGTGCCTGAGGAACAATGCACTTCCAGGGCAAGGCGTCCCTGATCTGCATCCCAGCCGAGAAGTTCCAGCCGGTGAAGGGTGACGGGGCGGGCAGGCAACTCCATCTGTTCGCCGCGTCGCGCGCGCGCATGGGCCCGCACGCCATCCACATGCACGGCTGAGACCTGGGGAGGCCGTTGCTGGATGGCTCCGCGAAAGGAGTCCAGAGCGTCCTCCAGGTCTGCTGCGCTGAGTTGCGGCCAGGGTTGGCTGCTCAGCTGTTCGCCCTCAAGGTCGTCGGTGTTGGTGGTTAGGCCCAGCTGGATGCTGCCCTGATAGGTCTTCTCGCCGGGGAGGTAGGGGAGCAGCCGGGTGGCGGGGCCGAGGGCGATGGGCAGCACGCCGGTCACAGCCGGATCGAGGGTGCCACCGTGGCCCACGCGTTTCAGCCCGAAGCAACGCCGCAACCTGCTCACACAGTTGTGGGAGGTGAGCCCTGCCGGCTTATCGATCACTACGAAGCCGCAAGGAGAGTCCACCAGCGCGTGCGCCCATCTGGCATGACTGTGCCAGCTCGAGCTGACCGGTAGGTTGGCCGCGGCGTGAGACCAGACCATGCAACAGCTTCTATCCAGCAGCGTGGATGTGGCGGCCTTCCTTCACGACGGCCTGGCCGTCAAGGACCACCTCAGCGCCTATCTGTCCCTCCCCCTCGATGAGGTGGAAACTCGTCTCGCCCGCAGTACGGACGACCTGGCGGCTCTCCATCCGGGCGCCTTCCAAGCGGACGATGCCACCGGCTTCTATGAAGACACGGTGGGGACCGGTCACCTGTTGGAGCTGGCGGCTTGGCATCTGAGTAGCGCGGATTACATCGCTGACACCCTTCGCCTTCAGCAGCAATTTGCCCGTGGCCAGGTGCTCGATTTCGGTGGTGGCATTGGCACCCATGCGTTGGCGGCTGCCGCATTGCCGTCTGTCGACCACGTCTGGTTTGTCGACCTCAATCCCCACAACCGGGCGTTTGTTGCCGACCGCGCCAAAGCCCTTGGCCTGGCGGACCGCCTGTCGGTGCATCGAGATCTTGAGAGCTGTGAGGGGCAGCGTTTCGACACAGTGGTGTGCCTCGACGTGTTGGAGCATCTCCCCCATCCCTCGGATCAGTTGGAGTGCTTTCATGCCGCGATGGCGCCCGGCGCCACCGCTCTTCTGAACTGGTATTTCTTCAAGGGACACAACGGTGAATATCCCTTCCATTTCGATGACCCGGCGCTGGTGGATGCTTTCTTCCGCACCCTGCAGACCCGTTTCCTCGAGGTGTTTCACCCCTTCCTGATCACCACCAGGGCTTACCGGCCGCTCTGACAACAAAAAACCTCAGCACCGCGAGGTGCTGAGGTTGCAGGTGGCGAAGTGCGTTAGAGCTCCGCCTCAGGATCGACGTGATCGCTCCGGGCCTCAATCAGCCGGCGGTGGCCACGCTGATGCGCTTGCGGGTGCGAAGGCCGCGCTTGATGGTCTCGAACGTGACAACGCCGTCGGTCAGAGCGAACAGGGTGTCGTCTTTGCCCTGGCCAACATTCAGACCGGGCAAAACGGCGGTGCCGCGTTGACGGATCAGGATCGAACCTGCGGTCACGGTTTCGCCGCCGTAAGCCTTCACGCCAAGGCGCTTGGAATTGGAGTCGCGTCCGTTCCGTGTTGAGCCTGTGCCTTTTTTATGTGCCATGAGAAATGTCGGGGTCGGATGAGTGGAGAAGAGGTGCTGGAGGAGCTCAGCCGATGGCCTTGCCGCCGACCTTGATGGACTGAACCATCACGCGGGTCAGCTCCTGACGATGACCATTCTTGCGGCGGGTCTTCTTCTTGGGGCGCATTTTGTAAACGATCACCTTCGGGCCGCGGCGGTGATCCATCACCTTCAGCTCAACGGTGGCGTCTTTGACGTAAGGCTGGCCAAGGGTGGTGCCTTTGGCGTCCTTCACCAGAAGAACGTTCTCGAGAGTCACGGTCTCGTCAACGCCGGCCTGAAGACGGTCGAGGTCGTAATAGCGGTTGGGCTGCAGCCAGAACTGCTGACCTGAGGCCTCAACAATCGCGTAGGTCTCGTTACTGGGATCTGCCATGGAGAAAAAGTGACGCGTTCAGGCTCGAGATCAGTCGTTGCCAAACCAGTGAATTGGTTCTGAGCGACGCGTCTCGATTCGGCCTGACCCGCAATCGAAAGACAAACAAAGATCTTCCACCTTTGCTTTCCCTTTCGTCAAGATCAGATCAAGAGCCTCCCGCGCAGGATGAATGGTCCGGCCCTCGCCATTGCCTTGCTGCTGAAAAGCCCGAAGCTGCTGCCCGCCTGCCGGTCGTGGTTGCCCGAGAACCGTTACACCGTTGTTGACCTTGGCTTGACGGGGGGCGTCACCGACTTTCAGGCGGCTCTTGAGCAGCAGCGCGAAGCGGTGGATGCGGTGGTGATTGAGCAGTCGCTGCTGGAGCCGGATCTGCGTCGCTCTCTGCTGGAGGCAGGGTTGCTCTTCCCGGCTGTGGTTGTGGGAGAGGTGATGGGTCGGGTGGACTACCACCCAGAAGAGGTGCATCTTCCGGCCGATCAGCTGGAGCAACTCGGTTACAACGTTGATGCGGCCATCTCACGCTTCCTCCGTCATGGGCAAAAGGAAGAACTGCATGGGGAAGGCCAAGCCCTGGATGTGGAAGGCGGTGTGTTGGTGGAAGCCAGTGCCTGGCGGCTGACCAGCCGACTGCAGGAGCGCCTCGGTTACCTCGGTGTGTTTTACAAACGCGATCCCTCGCGTTTTCTCAGTCGTCTTCCCCCTGGCGAGCAGGAGGAATTGTTGAAGTCGTTGGAGCGCACTTATCGCGATCTGTTGCTCAGCTATTTCCGGGATCCAGCGGCGGCGAACCAGGCTCTCGAAAGCTTCGTGAATACTGCCTTCTTTGGTGACCTGCCAATTACAAGAGCTGTGGAAATTCACATGAACTTGATTGACGATTTCTGGAAGAAGCTCAGACTTGAAGGGCACAAGAACGATTTTCTGCAGGACTACCGCTTGGCACTGCTGGATGTGATGGCCCATCTCTGTGAGATGTATCGCCGTTCCATTCCGACAGAGTCTCAATTGGCTCGGTCTGAGCAGTTCGGTGAGGAGGTGGTGTCGTCATGAGCCCACGCAAGACTTACATCCTCAAGCTCTATGTGGCGGGGAATACCCCCAACTCCATGCGGGCGTTGAAAACCCTGCGCAACATTCTTGAGACTGAGTTCAAGGGTGTGTACGCCCTCAAGGTGATTGACGTTCTCAAGAATCCTCAGCTGGCGGAGGAAGACAAGATTCTTGCGACGCCGACGCTTTCGAAGATTTTGCCGCCGCCCGTGCGGCGAATTATCGGCGATCTCTCCGACCGTGAGCGAGTCCTGATTGGTCTCGATCTTCTCTATGACGAGTTGACCGACTCCGGACTGGGTTCTTCATTCAGGGATTCGTTGTCAGATGAAGACATGGTGTCGACAGATTCTTAAGACGATTCGTGGTCATTCGGCCAAGTCTCTTTCCTCTGATTAACGTTCGAGTAATCCAGTGACGTCATGAAGATCTCAGGATCCACGGGCTCTCCTCAGATGCAGGTTCAGAAGCTCCCGACAGGGATCGAGGGCTTTGATGATGTCTGCCATGGCGGTTTGCCGATTGGGCGTAGCACGCTGATCAGCGGCACCTCTGGCACAGGAAAAACGGTTTTTTCGCTGCATTTTCTGCACAACGGCATCGCCCATTTCGATGAGCCTGGGATTTTTGTCACGTTTGAAGAGTCGCCGCTCGATATTCTTCGCAATGCGGCCAGTTTTGGCTGGAATCTTCAGGAGATGGTGGAGCAGGATAAGCTCTTCATCCTCGACGCCTCTCCGGATCCTGATGGTCAGGATGTTGCCGGTAGTTTTGACCTCTCAGGCCTGATTGAGCGCATTAATTACGCCATCCGCAAATACAAGGCCAAGCGGGTGGCCATTGACTCGATCACGGCTGTGTTCCAGCAGTATGACGCTGTGTTCGTGGTGCGACGCGAGATCTTCCGGCTGATTGCCCGTCTCAAGGAAATCGGGGTCACCACGGTGATGACCACCGAGCGCATTGATGAATACGGCCCCATTGCCCGTTATGGGGTTGAGGAATTCGTGTCCGACAATGTCGTGATTCTCCGCAATGTGCTGGAGGGTGAGCGCCGTCGCCGCACGGTTGAAATCCTCAAGCTGCGCGGTACCACGCACATGAAGGGTGAGTTTCCCTTCACCATGGGCGCCCACGGCATCAGCATCTTCCCACTTGGGGCCATGCGTCTGACGCAGCGGTCGTCCAACGTGCGCGTCAGCTCAGGCGTGCAGCGACTCGACGATATGTGTGGCGGAGGATTCTTCAAGGATTCGATCATTCTGGCCACCGGCGCCACCGGTACGGGCAAGACCTTGCTGGTGTCGAAATTCATTGAGGATGCCTGCCGCAATAAGGAGCGAGCCATCCTCTTTGCCTATGAGGAGTCGCGGGCCCAGTTGCTGCGCAACGCCACAAGTTGGGGAATTGATTTTGAGCAGATGGAGCAGGATGGGCTGCTGAAGATTATCTGTGCCTATCCCGAATCCACGGGCCTTGAGGATCACCTCCAGATCATCAAGACGGAGATCAATCAGTTCAAGCCGTCTCGGATGGCGATCGACTCTCTATCGGCTCTTGCCCGAGGTGTAAGCCATAACGCCTTCCGCCAGTTTGTGATCGGGGTCACTGGGTATGCCAAGCAGGAAGAAATCGCTGGTTTCTTTACGAACACATCGGAGGAATTTATGGGGAGTCATTCGATTACCGACTCTCATATTTCCACCATCACCGACACGATCTTGATGCTTCAGTACGTGGAGATCCACGGTGAGATGGCTCGTGCTCTCAACGTGTTCAAGATGCGTGGCTCTTGGCACGACAAAGGCATCCGTGAATTCGTGATCACGGGCAATGGTCCGGAGATCAAGGACTCCTTCTCTAACTTCGAGCGCATCATTAGTGGTGTTCCGCACCGGATCACCACCGATGAGCGCAGCGAGCTGTCGCGGATTGTCCGCGGTGTGAATCCCGACGCCTGATGGCCCTCAGGAGCTGAGTTGCTCTTCGAGGTCGGCCTGTTGCCGTCGGTTCTGGCGTTCCGCTTGAAGCGCCAGCTCGTCCTGGTCGGCAGCGGCTAAGGGAAGGTCGAACCAGAAGGTGGTGCCGACGTCGGGTTCGCTGACCATGAACACCTGGCTGCCGTGTTTCTCGATGATTCCGCGCACGATCGAGAGTCCGAGGCCTGTCCCCACTTCGGTGTGCACAGCGTTTTCGACTCTGTAAAACCGATCGAAGATACGCTGTTGATCCGCTTCACTGATGCCACAGCCGGTGTCGGCGATTTCAATGCGCAGCTTCGGTAAAGGGGAGGTGAGCGCGCAGGTGGGGCCTTCACTGCCCACGATGGCCTGGTCCTTCACCTCGCAGCTGTCGGGCCAGGCGTAGGCCCGGAGCATGAGCGGCCCTCCCGGTCGGCTGAACTTGAGGGCGTTGCCCACCAGGTTGTCGAGCACCTGCAGAATCAGATCCCAGTTGCCCAGCACTTCCGGCAGATCCGGTGCCACCTCCAGGCGTAGGTCCACCTGGCGGTCCTCGGCATTGAGCCGATAGGTGCGCAGGGTCTGTTCCATCGCCGGCCGCAGACTGACGGGTTCGAACTGAACCACTCGGCCCGACTCCAGTCGGGACAGGTCGAGAACATCGTTGACCAGGCGGGTCAGCCGATCGGTTTCGTCATTGGCGACGCCAAGAAACTCTTTTTGCTCGTCTGCACTCAGTTGATCACCGAGATCATGCAGGGTTTCGACGTAGCTCTTGATGTTGAACAGCGGTGTGCGCAGTTCGTGGGAGACGTTGCTGATGAAACGACTTTGGGCGGCGTTGAGTTCGACTTCGCGGGTGAGGTCTTGAATGGTGACGGCGATGCCTTTCAGGCTTTCCCCGCTGGCATCGCGCACCGCTTGGAACACAAAGCGCAGGGTGCGGGGCGGCTCCCCGGCGCTGCTGCGTAATTCGTTGCTGTCGGCGGAGTTGCACAGCACGGCATCCAAGGTGCTGTGCAGTTCGACGGAGAGCAATTCCGGCAGTTCACCGAGGAAGTCCTGCCCCTCGAGCTTGCGACCTTCCCAGCGGAACAACCGGCGGGCTGTGGGGTTGGCCAGCACGATCTGCCCCTGGGCATCCAGGAGCACAGCTCCATCCGCCATGGTGGCAATTAAGGAGGCCTGCTTAACCTGCGCGGCGGTCAGCTCCTCAATGTTGGCGGCGTCATAGGCCTGGAGCTGGGAGGCCATTGCGTTGAAGCCATCGAGCAGTTCGCCCAGTTCGCCCCCCACCGGAAGACCAATGCGGGTCTGGAAGTCGCCTCGAGCGATGCGACGGACACCCCGCAGCAATTCCTTCACCGGGCGGGTGATGGTGAGGGCGTTGAACACCGCCCCCAGGATCACCAGAACCCAGATGGAGATGAACACCGCCACGGTGACTTCTCGCGTGAGCGCCGCGCTGGCCAAGCCCGTTTCGCTGGGATTGACCCCCAGGGCCAGAACGCCCAGATAGCGGCCATTGCGGACCAGGGGAACGAAGACATCGGTCACCTTCCCCTGGGGGGTCAGGTGTTGACGCACTAAAGGGTTCTGGGGACGGGTCTGCAGCTCTGCCGGCAGTTGCAGCCTGCGGTTCAGGCGTAGGTCGCTGGTGCCACCGGCGGCACTGCCGCTGATGGGGATGCCCAGATAGACCACACCCTCGGGATCGGCGAAAAAGATGTAGCGGAGGCTGGTGCTGGACCGCCAGAACTTTTCGGCCACATTGGCCAGCTCGCGATCATGGCCATGGTCCACCAGCTCGGTGACATTGCCCGCCAGTAGCAGCCCAAGATCTCTGGCGTAGCGCGTGTCGTTCATCACGGCATCCCGTTGGATGCCGTTGAGCGCAAAGAAGGTGATGCCGGTCATCACCAGACTCACCACCAGGGTGGCAATGGCCAGGAGTTTGGTCTGAAGGCTGAATTCAGCCCACCAGCCACTGAAGCGCTGCCACCACGACGGGGCAGCCTCTGCAGCGGGCTCAGAAGCAGGTGGGTTGCTGGAGACCATCGCCGCCGCAGTGCGTGACAGCGAGCCTAGGGCTGCCGCACCTGATGGCCGATGTCACGGCGGTAGTGCATGCCATCGAAGCGCACCTGCTCGAGAGCCTGGTACGCGCTGGCGAAGGCTTGATCGAAATCAGTGCCTTGGGCGGTCATCGTCAGCACCCGGCCACCGGAGCTCAACAAGCGGCCCTGGTCATCGCGGCACGTGCCGGCGTGGAACAGCTGGTGATTCGCGCCGGGTTGCAGATCGACCTGGATGGCATCGCCTTTGCGCGGTGCCTCCGGATAGCCGGCCGCCGCGGCCACCACGCAGACGCTGCAGTCGGCCTCGATGGTCAAGCTTGGGGCCAGATCGAGGCGTCCGAGGGCGCAGGCCTGAAGCACCTGGGCCAGTTCCGGCCCCATCAGTGGCATCAGGGTCTGGCACTCCGGGTCCCCGAACCGGCAGTTGTATTCGATCACCTGGGGCCCGTCTTGGGTGAGCATCAAGCCCGCGTAAATCACGCCGCGATAATTGATGCCCCGCTCCCGTAGCGCTTTGAGGGTGGGTTTCAGCACAAGCTGACGCACGGTTTCAAGGCCCTCGCCATCCAGCAAAGGGGCTGGCGCATAGGCCCCCATACCGCCGGTGTTGGGGCCTTGATCCCCATCCAGCAGGCGCTTGTGATCCTGGGCTGGCGGCAGGATCACCATGCGCTCGCCGTCGCAGAGAGCGAACACCGACACCTCCGGTCCCTGCAGGCATTCCTCCAGCACTACCCGCTCCCCGGCCGAGCCGAATCGCCCGCCGAAAGCCTCGCGGATCGCGTTGGCGGATTCCTCCACGCTTGTCGCAACGGTGACGCCTTTGCCGGCCGCCAGGCCATCGGCTTTCACCACCAGGGGCCGTTGAATCTGCTCAAGAACGGCAAGACCCTCCTCAGCACTGCTGATCGACCAATGGCCGGCGGTGGGAATGGAGGCGTCCTGCATCAGTTGCTTGGCCCAGGCCTTGCTCGCTTCCAGTTGGGCCCCATCGGCGCTCGGGCCGAACACGGCGACCCCTGCATCCCGCAAGTGATCCGCTAGTCCGGCGGCCAGGGGTGCTTCCGGGCCCACCACCACGAGGTCCACCGAGGCGCTGCGGCAATGGTCCAGCAGTGCGGCGTGATCGCTTTCGGCAATTGTCAAGCGGCAGTAGCCCGCGTCGCCTGCTGACGCGGGATCCGGAACACCGCCATTCCCCGGACTGACCCACACCTTTTCGATGCCCGGGCAGCGGCTCAAGGCCCAACCCAGGGCATGTTCCCGACCACCACTGCCGACCACAAGCACCCTCTGCAGGGCGGGAAGCGACTGGAGACCGGAAGCGGAGTTGGCCATGGCAGCGAATCGGGCGGGGCAGGGCCCTTAGGTTTGAGCGGATCGCCGGGCACGAGCGCCTGGGTCGATCTGCGTCCATCTTTGTTGAACGGCTGCCCCATGGGGATTCCCTCCCTCTCCATCTCCCTGCTGCTGGCAGCCGCTCCCCTGCCTGTGGAGCCAGCCGCAGCTGCGGCGCCGCCGCCGAGCCAACCGATGGCGGAAGCGGAGTATCTCCAGGTGCTCGAGAGCGGGAATCTGGCTCAACTGGATGGGGCCTGCCGCGATGCGGCCCGCTTCGGGTTGGGCCAACGGATGCGTGACCTGCGCGAGCGGTTGATGCTGGTGGCCCCGGCTCCGCAGCCGTTTGCGGTGGTGACCGCCAATGCTCGGGCGTTGTTGGCGTGCCGCGCACCCGGGAGTGCGCGGCGGGTGCTCACGCGCTACGGCCCTGGCCCCGGCCTCCAGCGGCAGGAGTGGTTGCTGCTGTCTTGGCGAGCGGCATCTGCAGCCTTGGATCACGAGGCTGCGGTTCTGGCGCTGCGTCGGCTTGCGGATGGCGATCTTTCGCGCCTGGAAGCACTGCAGGTGGAGGTGGGAGAGAGCGACGCTGGACTGCCGTTAACCCGTTCGGCCCTGGATCAACTGGCTTTGCATGAAGCGGCTTTGGGGCGCCTCGATCGAGCGGCGGCTGTGGCGCTCAGTGCTCAGACACCAGGGCTGGTGGCGGCGGAGCGTTTGGGGCTCGCTGCCCGTTGGCTGGAAATGCTCGGTCAGCACGATGCCAGCCAGTTGATTGAAGCGGCTCTCGATCAGGCTGCAGCGGCGGAGGCCTGGGCGCTTGCAGAGGAATTGCTGCGGCTGCAATTGCGCTTGGAACGCAATGCTGGTGGCGACGGTGCACGGCCGCGGGCCCGCTTGGAGCGGTTGGCCACCCGGGTGGATGACCGTTACACCCTTTGGCAACTGCTCCAGGACGGGACGGAGTCCCCTGAGCAGGACCGTCAGCGTGCCGAGCTGGAACGCCAGTTGCGTTCCCCCCGGGACCAGGCCGGGCAGTCCTCCCTGGAAGAATCAATCAAGCCAGGGCCAGCTGGTCCCGTTACGCCTGCGAATCCATGACCCTCTCCCACGGTGCTCTGCTCTATGAGGGCAAGGCCAAGCGTGTGTATGCCGTCGATCAGGACGACCGGGTGCTGGTCGAGTACAAGAACGACGCCACGGCATTTAATGCCCTCAAGCGTGAGCAGATTGAAGACAAAGGCCGCCTGAACTGTCAGATCTCAGCGCGCCTGTTTGAGGTGCTCGAACGCGACGGGATCCCGACCCACTATCTGGGTCTGGTGGACGAGACCTGGATGGCCGTCCAGAAGGTGGAGGTGATCCCTCTGGAGGTGGTGCTGCGCAATGTGGCCACCGGATCGCTCTGCAAGCAAACCCCGATTGCCCCTGGCACCAGCCTGGAGCCAGCCCTGCTTGACCTCTATTACAAAGACGATGCCTTCGGTGATCCTTTGCTGACCGAGGCCCGTCTTGAGTTGCTGCAACTTGTGACTGCAGAACAGCGCGTGGCGATCGAGCGCCTGGCCCGTCATGTCAACGCTGCCCTGGTGCCCTTTTTCCGCAGCCTTGATCTTCAGCTGGTGGATTTCAAGCTCGAACTCGGTTGCAACACCGCAGGGGAGCTGGTGGTGGCTGATGAGATCAGTCCTGACACCTGCCGGCTGTGGGACCTGCGCACGACCGATCCCCAGGAGCGAATTCTCGACAAGGATCGTTTCCGTCAAGATCTCGGTGGGGTGATCGAGGCCTACGGGGAGGTCTGCAAACGGGTCCAAGGGGCCTGCCCGAACCCCCGCAACTGCGGGTAAGGTCGCGAGGACTTAGCGGCTTTTGGGCCGACTCCTCCTCCTTTCATGGTCAACTTCTCCTCCAGCCGGACCAAGGACGCCGTTCGGCAGGGGGCGCTGGGCCTGGCACTGGCCCTGCCGCTTCTGGCCACGGCTCCGGTGCGCGCTCAGGACGAGAGTCCTGCATCAGCGGATGCCGAAACGGTCACGGAGACCGAAGCCATCACCGTGGATGTGCTGGAGGGCTCTACAGAGGACGGCGATGCCTCGACCGATGGCGAGCAGGTGGAGGCCACTGAGGTGGACTCCCTCGAGGTGACCCCAGCGCCTGCTGCTAACCCAGTCGCACAACCGATTCAGGAGCAGCCACCGGAACAGCCCAGGGTGCTGATCAGTGAGGTGGTGATCGAAGGCATTGCCGGCCATCCGGAGCAGGAGCGCCTTGAGCTGGCGGCCTATGACGCCATGGGGGTGCGCCCAGGCAGCCGCGTCACCCGCGACCAGCTCAAGCTCGATCTGGATGCGATCTACGCCACCGGCTGGTTCTCCGATGTGCGGATCGAACCCGTTGACGGCCCCCTGGGGGTGAAGCTGCAAGTGCAGGTGGTGCCGAACCCGGTGCTCACCAAGGTGGAGCTGGAGCCGGAGGATTCCAAAATCCCCGCCAGCGTGATCGCTGACACCTTCAGTTCTGATTACGGCCGCACGCTCAACCTCAATGAGCTGCAGCTGCGCATGAAGGAGCTGCAGGGCTGGTACACCAAGGAGGGCTATTCCCTGGCGCGGGTGTCAGGGCCGAGCCGCGTCAGCCCTGAGGGGGTGGTGCAGCTCAAGGTGGTGATCGGCACCGTCGCTGGTGTTGAGGTTCAGTTCCTCAACAAGGAGGGCGAGGCCACCAACGACAAGGGTGAGCCGATCAAGGGCAAGACACGGCCCTGGGTGGTGACCCGCGAGATCTCGATCCAGCCGGGTCAGCCCTTCAATCGCACCCAGCTGGAAGGGGACCTCAAGCGTCTTTACGGCACTTCCCTGTTCAGCGATGTGAAGGTGACCCTCAAGCCCGTGGCCGGTGAGCCCGGCAGCGTCACCATCATCCTCGGCATCGTCGAGCAGTCGACCGGTTCTCTTTCGGGTGGTCTGGGGTACAGCCAGAGCCAGGGTGTGTTCGGTCAGGTGCAGTTGGCTGACACCAACCTGCTGGGCCGGGCTTGGAACCTCGCGCTCAATATCACCTACGGCCAGTACGGCGGTCTGGCCAACTTCACCTTCACCGATCCCTGGATCAAGGGCGATCAGCACCGCACCTCATTCCGCACGTCGCTGTTCCTGAGCCGTGAAGTGCCTCAGGTGTTCCAGAGCCAGGACAACGGCAACATCCTCACCCTGCGCGACTACGCCGACAACGGTGGTCAGTACGCCTATTCGATCACCAATCCCCCGAGCTCGTTCAACACCGACAAGTTCAAGAGCGTCACCAAAGCCGATAACGACTTCCCCAAGACCAGTTGGTTTGAGTTCGAGGGTGATTCCGTGGCCCTCCAGCGGGTCGGCGGCAATGTGATCTTTGCCCGCCCCCTCAATGGCGGTGATCCCTACAAGAGCGTTCCCTGGAACGTGTTGGTGGGCCTCAACGTGCAGAACGTGCGGCCGATCAACTTCAACGGTGATTCCCGCGTTTACGCGCTCCCGAACCGAAACATCGAAGACCACCGCATCCCCAACGACGAGGTTGTGTGTGTGTCCTTCAACTGCGCCACGGAGAACAACCTGGCCGGTCTGCGTTTCGCTGCGACCTACAGCAACCTCAACGATCCGCGGAACCCAACGTCGGGCAACTTCTTCAGTTTCGGTACGGAGCAGTTCGTCTCCGTTGGTGAGAACTCCCCCACCTTCAACCGTGTTCGCACCACCTACACCCACTTCATCCCGGTCAACTGGTTGCGCATCGCCAAAGGCTGCCGTCCCAAGCCCGGTGAAAAGGCCAACTGCCCGCAGGCGATCGGCATTCAGCTGAAGGCGGGCACGGTGCTTGGCCAGCTCCCCCCCTACGAAGCGTTCTGTCTGGGTGGTTCCAACTCCGTGCGTGGTTGGTATGACTGCGATCTGGCCGTGGGCCGCAGCTTCGGTGAAGCCACGATCGAATACCGCTTCCCGATCATCAGCATCTTCTCCGGTGAGATCTTTGCGGATGCCGGCACCGATTTCGGCTCCCAAGCCAATGTGCCCGGCAGGCCTGGTCAACTACTGGAGAAGCCCGGTTCCGGTTTCTCGGTCGGTACGGGTGTGATCGTCACCACCCCTGTGGGCCCGCTGCGACTGGAGGTCGCCAGCCAAGACTTCACCGGTGACTGGCGCTTCAACCTCGGCGTCGGCTGGAAGTTCTGATGCAGATCTGGCCTGTCGATTACGACGGCGCCTGGACCCTTGCTGGTGCCATCACCCGCTCGGGTGTTGGCCTCCACAGTGGTGTGGATGTCTCGGTCACGCTGCTGCCGAGCGAGCGCCCCGGGTACTGGGTGTCGTGGGACGACGAGTCCAGTGGTGCCCCCGTGCAGCTGGCTCCCAGTCAGGTGCGCGACAGTCAGCTCTGCACCACCCTCGATTTCGGGGAGCGTCGTCTGGCCACGGTGGAGCATTTGCTGGCTGCCCTCGCGGGCACGGGCATCACCCATGCGGAGCTGCGGGTGAGTGGTGCGGAGGTGCCGCTCCTGGATGGTTCGGCCCTGGGATGGGTGGAGGCGATCGCGGACGTGGGCCTTGTGCCTGCAGCATCGCCGCGTGTTCCGCGCCCCAGCCTGGAGCAGCCGCTGGTGAAGCATCGGGGCTCCAGTGTGATCACGGCCGTTCCAGCCGACCAGTTCAGCGTCGTGGGCGCGATTGATTTCCCCCAGCCGGCGATTGGTCGTCAGCAGTTCAGCCTCACCCTTACCCCGGAGCTGTTCGTGAGCGAGATCGCCCCGGCCCGCACCTTCGGGTTTCGTGAGCAGGTGGAGCAGTTGCGCGCTGCCGGGTTGATTCAGGGGGGAGCCCTTGATAACGCCCTGGTCTGTGACGGGGATCACTGGCTCAATCCACCCCTGAGGTTCGATGATGAGCCGGTGCGCCATAAGCTGCTCGACTTGATTGGCGATCTGGCTCTGGTTGGCTTGCCTTCGGCGCAGGTGCTGGTCTATCGGGGCTCCCATGGACTGCACACCGACCTGGCTGCCGCTCTCGTTGCCACTCCCCTGTCCTCCAGCTGAATTCCCTTGACCCAGGCTTCCACCACACCCGCGGAACCGCTCCTCAACAGCGAGCAGATCATGGGGTTGCTGCCCCATCGCTATCCCTTCGCTCTGGTGGATCGGGTGCTGGAGCACGAGCCCGGCGTGCGTGCGGTGGCGATCAAAAACATCACCCTCAATGAACCCCAGTTTCAGGGCCATTTCCCTGACAGGCCTTTGATGCCCGGGGTGTTGATCGTGGAAGCGATGGCCCAGGTGGGTGGCCTGATCGTGAAGCAGATGCCCGATCTGCCCAATGGCCTGTTTGTGTTCGCCGGAATTGATGGTGTTCGCTTCCGCAGGCCTGTGGTGCCCGGTGATCAGCTGCGCATCAGTTGCGAGTTGGTCAGCCTTAAGCGGAAGCGGTTCGGCAAGGTGAAAGCCGAGGCCACCGTGGATGGTCAGCTGGTCTGCTCCGGAGACCTGATGTTCTCGATGATGGACTGAAGGCCATGAGTGAGAACGCAGCTTCAGCGATCAGTGACCGTCAACCTGCGCAGGTGCATCCCCTGGCCTGCGTCGACCCCAAGGCCGAACTGGCCGAGGGTGTGGTGATCAGCCCTGGTGCCGTGGTCGGCCCCGAGGTGCGCATTGGTGCCCACACCTGGATCGGTCCGAACGCGGTGCTTGATGGTCGGCTCACGATCGGCGCCCACAACCGCATTTTTCCCGGCGCCTGTCTGGGGCAGGAACCTCAGGATTTGAAATACCGCGGTGCCCCCACCGAAGTGGTGATTGGGGACCACAACACCATTCGCGAGTGCGTGACCATCAACCGCGGCACCCATGAAGGGGAGGTGACCCGCATTGGTGATCGCAACCTGTTGATGGCTTACTGCCATCTGGGCCACCTCTGCACCCTGGGCAACGACATCGTGATGTCGAACGCCATTCAGGTGGCCGGTCATGTGGTGATTGAAGACAGGGCGGTGATCGGCGGCTGTCTGGGTATCCACCAGTTCGTTCATATCGGCAGCATGGCGATGGTGGGTGGCATGACCCGTGTGGATCGGGATGTGCCCCCCTACTGCCTGGTGGAAGGGCATCCCGGCCGGGTGCGTGGGTTGAACCGCGTGGGCCTGCGCCGCAGCGGCATGGCCCAGAGCCATGAGGGGCGCGAGATGCGCCAGCTTCAGGAGATCTGGACCCTGCTTTACCGCTCGGATCATGTGATTGCTGAAGGCCTCAAGCTGGCCCAACAGCAGGAGCTGCTGCCTGCAGCGGACCACCTTTGCCGCTTCCTGGAGGCATCGATTGGCCAGGGCCGTCGTGGTCCCATGCCCGCCGCCAGCCGCTGATGGTGCGCGTGCTGATCAGCACCGGTGAAGTCTCCGGTGATTTGCAGGGAAGCCTGTTGGTGTCAGCTCTGCACCGGCAGGCCGCCGTGCGCGGGGTGCCGCTGGAGGTGATTGCGCTGGGTGGGGCGCGCATGCAGGCCGCCGGCGCTGAGCTGCTCGCAGATACGGCCCCCTTGGGTTCGATCGGTCTGCTGGAGGCGCTGCCCCTGGTGCTTCCCACCCTCAAGCTGCAGGCGCGGGTGAACCGTGAACTGACGGCCCGCCCCCCGGATGCGGTGGTGTTGATCGACTACATGGGGGCCAATGTGCGCCTCGGACAGCGCCTCCGGCGGCAACTGCCGCAGGTGCCGATCACTTATTACATCGCCCCCCAGGAATGGGCCTGGCGTATGAATGACGGCGGCACCAGCAGCTTGCTGAAGTTCACCGATCGCATCCTGGCCATCTTCCCGGAGGAAGCGGCGTTTTATGCCTCCCATGGCGCGGAGGTCACCTGGGTGGGCCATCCGTTGCTGGATCTCACCGCCGACCGGCCCGACCGCGCGGAGGCGCGTCGTCAGCTCGGGCTTGAGCCGGAGGGTCGTCTGCTGCTGCTGTTGCCGGCGTCCCGTCCTCAGGAGTTGCGCTACCTGATGCCGGTGCTGGCTGAAGTGGCAGCTCGCCTGCAGGCCCGTGACCCGGGCCTGGCGGTGATGGTGCCGGCGGGGCTGAGTCGTTTTGAACAGCCTCTAGAGGAAGCCCTGGCAGCCGCTGGGGTGAAGGGCCGGGTGATCCCTGCGGCCGACGCGGATGCCCTCAAGCCGGTGCTGTTCGCAGCCGCGGATCTGGCGCTTGGGAAATCAGGCACCGTGAATCTGGAGTTGGCCCTCCAGGGCGTCCCCCAGGTGGTGGGGTACCGCGTCAGTCGCCTGACCGCTTGGGTGGCGCGTTATCTGCTTCGCTTCCAGGTGGATCACATCTCACCGGTGAACCTGCTGTTGAAGGAGCGGTTGGTGCCGGAGCTTCTGCAGGATGACTTCACCGTGGAAGACTTTCTGGCTCAGGCGATTCCCCTGTTGGACGATGGGCCGAGTCGTGCCCGGATGCATGACGGTTACCGCCGCCTGCGCGAGACGCTTGGCACCCCTGGTGTCACCGATCGGGCGGCGGCGGCAATTCTTGATTCGATCCCCCAATGATTCGCTTCTTTGTTGCGCTGCTGCTGGTGCCGCTGTTACTGGCAGGAGGGCCGGCCGCCTGGGCCGGTGCCACCCAGGAGGCGGTGCTGGCCGGTGGGTGTTTCTGGTGTCTTGAACATGATCTGGAGTCGGTCCCCGGTGTGATTTCCGCGGAGAGCGGCTACAGCGGTGGCCATGTCGACAACCCCACCTACCGGCAGGTGAGTGGTGAGACCACGGGCCACCAGGAGTCGGTGCGGGTGCGTTTCGACTCCGGCGCGATCACTTACGCGACCCTGCTGCGTCACTACTGGCGCAATGTGGATCCTCTCGATGGTGACGGCCAGTTCTGCGATCGCGGTGATTCCTATCGGCCTGTGATCTTCACCGATGGGGATGACCAGGTTGCAGCAGCTCAGACAAGCGCGGCGGCCGTGGCCCGGGAGTTGCAGGTGCCGGCTGACGCCCTCAAGGTGCAGATCCGTCCTGCGGCGCGCTTCTGGCCTGCTGAGGACTATCACCAGAATTACGCCGATCGCAACCCGATCCAGTACAACTACTACCGCTTCGCCTGTGGCCGCGACCGCCGCTTGGATCAGGTATGGGGCAAGGTGGCGCGCACAGGCAATTCTTGGCTGAACCAGGCCCCGTAGACGCCAGCGACACCAGAGCCAGGAGCACAAAAAAAGGAGGGCCCCTCAGCTCCTCCCCTGATCGACGCATCGCTCTCGCGACTGAGTCAAATTACCTAAGCGCCGGGCGTCTCATCCGTGACGGGTGATACCAAATGTTCATCCGGGCACAGTTCGGGCGCGTCTAGGCCCGGTTGGACGTAAGCGATTGCTGATCAATTGCCGCACTCTTCAACAGGAATCTGAGGAAAATCTGAAGCCGGTTTGGGGGGCTGGCTCATCAACTTTTCAGTGAAGGTGCGGGTTTTACCCTCTTTTCACCCCTGGGGCCAGTGATTACCATCCTGGTGTGATTTGTAGGGGAGATGTATGTATCTGCTGACCATCAAAGACGGTCTTGTGACCCGTCACGTTGGTCCGTACCCTTCTCCGAAGCAGGCCTCCGATGATCTCGATCGGGTGTTGACCTCCTGCTCGGACCGGGCACGCTGGCAGATCCATGCGCTCGAGTGCCCTGGTGATCTGCCATTCGGCCAGGTGCATGACGGTGATGCTCGGGTGGTTTCTGCGGCGGCGTCTTGATCTGACCGCTTCTGTTGAGGTCTTTTCGGTCAGTCCTGGCTGGGGGGTTGCCGGCGCTTGGGATAGCCGCGCAGCAGGCCGCTCTCAATCATCAATCCCACGCCGGCGTTGATCAGGATCAGGCTGAGGGTGCCGTACCACCACCAGGGGCCACCGTCCCCTCCGGCCATCTGCAGGGTGCGACGGCTCACTGCTTCCCCGAACAGGCAGAGGCCTGCGGGGAGCAGCAAGATGCCGAGTTGGGCTCGCACATACCAGCGGAGGGGGCTGGACGCCATGGGGTCGTTGCTCCGTTGTGGCTGGAATTTAGGCGGCGGTGGTCGCGCCGCCTGTCACCCAGTTCACCAGGGTGCGCACGCCATAGCCGGTGGCCCCTGCCGGATCCATGCCGCGTCCTTTGTCACTCCAGACGGTGCCGGCGATATCCAGATGGGCCCAGGGGATACCGGCATCCACGAATTCCTTCAGGAACAGGGCTGCGGTGATTGAACCGCCGGGGCGGGGGCCGGTGTTCTTGAGATCGGCCAGCTGCGACTTCAGTCCATCGCGGTAGCTGGCCTTGAGGGGCATGCGCCATAGACCTTCTCCGGCCTGGTCGGCCGCGTTCCCCAGCGCTGTCGCCAGGGTGTCGTCCGGGCTCCAGAGGCCGGCGATCTCCTCACCCAGTGCAATCACGCAGGCGCCGGTGAGGGTGGCCAGATCCACAATCGCGTCGGGTTCCAGCTTGCTGGCGTACACCAGGGCATCGGCGAGGGTCAGTCGCCCTTCCGCATCGGTGTTGTTGATCTCGATGGTGGTGCCGTTGGAGGCGGTGACGATGTCGCCGGGGTGGACGGCAGAACCATTCACCATGTTTTCGCAGGAGGCAACGATCGCATGCACCTCCACGCCTGCAGGGCGCAGTTCGGCCAAGGCCCGCATGGCGCCAAGCACCGCGCCACTGCCGCCCATGTCGTACTTCATCATGTGGATCTGAGCGGCCCCCACCTTGAGGTTGTAACCGCCGGAATCGAAGGTCAGGCCTTTGCCCACCAGCACCAGGCGCCGATCAATCGGTCCTTCGGCGCGATAGGTGAGGTGGATGAATTTGGGGTCGAGGTCAGACCCCTTGCTCACAGAGAGGAAGGCACCCATGCCTCGCTGTTCGCAGTCACTGCGTTCCAGCACGGTGAGCTCCAGGCCGAAGTCGCGCGCAATTGCAGCGGCGGTGTCCGCCATGGCGGCGGGGGTGAGGCTGTTGGGAGGGGCGGCCACCAGTTCGCGGGCCAGTTCCACACCGGCGCACACCGGTGCCACAGCGGCCAAGGCGGCCTCCGTGCCAGCTGGGCAGGGGCCCAGCAGCTCGATGCGTTCGGGCACGTTGTGGGGCTCGGCATCGCTGCGGAAGCGCTGATCCTTGTAACTGGTCAGGCGCACGGCTTCAGCGGCGGCAACCACGGCCGCACTGTCGTGGTTGCCCCAAGGCAGCAGCAGGCCCAGGCTGTCCCCCTGTCCCAGGCTTGCTTTGGCCGCCTTGGCCGCGGCGCCGCGCAGGGTCTCCAGCGTCACGCTCTCAGCGGAGCCAAGACCGACGAACACCAGGCTGGAGAGCCCTGGCTTCAGCACCTGCAGGCTGGTCACCTCTCCCGACTTGCCCTTGAAGCGCCGCTGCTCCAGCCAGGGCTTGATCGCCAGCTCCAGGCGGCTCTCGAGTTGCTCCACCAGACCGCTGGCATCGCTTTCCACCAGGCCGACGGCCAGCACGCTGCCGGTCCAGCTCTCGAGGCTGGCCGATGAAAGGGAGAACTGCATCACAACGGGTCTGGGTGCGATCGATGCTAAGGATTCAGCCGGCAGCTGTTTCAGTCGGCGTTGAAGGGGGTGGCCCAGCGTTCGCGGGTCTCTTTGTTGAACGGCGGCAGCCAGGTCTGGATCAGTTGTTGCTCCAGCCGTCGGCGTTCCCGGGTGGCTGCCGGTACATCTCCCCAGAAGCGGATGCTGGGGCTACTGGCCAGTCCGGCACGGCTCAGCGCCTCCCCGTAGGCCGCCAGGTAGGCCTTGCAGTCGTGCTCCCCTTTCCAGCGGCGGTCGGCCGCCATGGTTTCGCCCACATACAGCAGGATCGGGTCGTCGAGCTGCTCAGGTCGGTCCATCACCACATAGATGGCAGCCCCTTGGTGGGGGCTTTGTGGCCAGCGCCAGAAACTCAGGGGCAGTGGCTTGAGGGCGAGGGGATCGAAGCCCGCCAGTGGATCCCGATCGGCTTCGGCAAACAGCAGCGTTTGTTCCCCTTGGGTCTGCGGCTGGTGCAGCAGGGGTTGTTGATGGCGATGAATGCGGGCTTGCCAGGCTTGAAGCTGGGCGGCTGTGATCGTCAGCGCCTCCGGCAGTTGGGTGCTGCGGGGCATGGGTGCGGCGCCCTGTTGGGCATCGCTGGCGCTGAACAGATCGCCCTGACGGCTGGATGGGGGCATCGCTATCGCCGTGGTGGCAGGCTGGGGCCCGGGCGCCGTTCCCCGAAGCGCACCTTTTTGCCCAGGAGCTCTTCGATCGCTTCCGGCGGCAGGCAGAGCCGCTCCTGCAGGTCGGCCAGGTTGGCGAAAGGTTGGCGGATCCGCTCCTGAATCAAGCGGTTGAGGCGCGCCTGCGGCCAGAGCAAGGTTTGTTGGAGTTCCAGAGGGCTGGCGCTGTTCAGCTCCAGGGGGGGTGGTTCGGCCAGGGGTGGAGCATCGCCATACCAATGAAAAATCAGATGGGGGCGCCATTGCTCCGCCACCAGGGGCGGCAGATCCAGCAGTTGAAACAGGTCGTCGGCCTGGCTGAACTGCACACCACCGCGCTGTAGACGCACCAGCACATCCACCATGGCGTCGCTGCAGCCAGGCAGTTGTCGCCATTGGGCTGCCGTGGCCCGGTTCACGTCGAGGGTCCAGCTCGGTGGTTGGGGCTCGACCTCAGCGGGCATCGACATCGCTGCAGGTGCCGGCGGATCGGGGGGCAATTCCCCCACGGCCTGGAGCACTTTCCGGGCCAGTGGATCCAACCAGTGCCCGCGGGCCATCGCGCTCCAAGACGGTGGGCTGACCTTAACGACTGTTGGTGGGGTGCGTCACGGCATCAGTGCTTCCACCAACCCCCTGCAGCCACCTCGTTCTTGGATGTAGGCCTGCAGCAGGTTTCGGAAGCGCGGATCCCCTTGAACGGCCTGGCGTTGCCGCGGGCTGATGCCTTGGTCGGCCAGAAATTGCGTGGCGATGCGGCGCGCCTGGGTCGGCGGCAGGGTGTCGGTTGTGATCAGGCAGATGCTGTGGGCCTGGGTCTTCGTCACCAGCTGGGTGGCGGCATCCGGCTGGCCTTCGGCCCATCCCTCGCCAGCGGCGGCCAGCATCAGGGCGGCAAGCAGTACGGAAAGCCTGGGCTGCATCGCCGGTGAGGTCGGCCGTGGGCCACTCTCTCAGGGTGTCCAGGTCGGGGGGCGCGTGGGGAGCTCCACCAACCCTTCACGAAAGGCCTTGACCACCGCCTGGGTGCGATCAGTCACGGCCAATTTGCGCAGCACGCTGCTCACGTGGCTTTTCACCGTCTCGGTCGAGACCGTGAAGGCATCGGCGATCTGTTGATTGGTCATGCCTTTGCAGAGGCCACGCAGCACGTCTTCTTCCCGCAGGCTGAGGGGCGCCAGGAGGGGGCTCTGCTGTCCTCCGCTGCCGAGCAGCTGGCCATGGCTGAGCACCCCGCTGGCGATGCGGTCGATGTAATGGCCATCGCTGTCCATGGCGTCGAGTGCTGCTAGCACGGAGCCGCTGCCGCTGAGCTCGGCCGCGCAGATGCCATCGCAGCCGGCATCAATCGCCTGGAGGATGATGCGCACCAGCGGGCGTTGCACCAGCAGCAACACCTTGAGGTCTGGCCTGTGGCGCTTGGCCTGGTTCAGCAGGCTGACGCCGGTGCCTTGTTCGAGCACGTCGGTGCAGATCAGAAGCTCAGGGGTGTTGTTGTGCATATGCCCGAGCAGTTCGGCCTCGGTGGTGGCCGCCCCCACCAATGGGGTGAGCCCTTCCATCCAGCTCACCAGAGCCGTGAGCAGCACCCGATCGCCGCTGCCCAGCAAGGTGCGGCTGCGCCGCAGCAGGCTGTGGCCTTGTCGGCGCTGTTCCTGCAAGACCGGGATCTTGTCGGTGAAGTCCACGGGTGCGACAGGGTTGGACGGCCCCCTGCATGGTGGCTACGGCCAGGGGGCGTTGATCCGCACTGTTAAGGATCGGTTGAATTGGTCAGACTCAGCACGATCTGAATGCGCAGCTGATGGCGTTCTTTGAATCCGAAATTGTTCAGGAGGAGGCCAAGCGGCTGTTCACCGACTATCAGCAGCTGATGCAGCTCGGGTCGGATTACGGCAAGTTCGATCGCGAGGGCAAGAAGAAGTTCATCGACACGATGGAAGAGCTGATGGGCCGCTACCGCGTGTTCATGAAGCGCTTTGAGCTCTCGGAAGACTTCCAGGCCAAGCTCACCGTGGAGCAGCTGCGCACCCAGCTGGGGCAGTTCGGGATTACCCCTGAGCAGATGTTTGAGCAGATGAATCAGACGCTCGAGCGCATGAAGAGCCAGCTGGATCAGTCACCCTCCTGAGAGGGCTTTGGCTGGGGGCCCCGTACGATCCGCACTGGATTTGCCGCCCCCGCCGCCATGTCGTCTCTGTCGCACTCCCTGCCGAGCTGGCTGGCCCGCGGCATGGCCGACCTTTTCCCTGCAGGGGATCCTGCGGATGCGGATCAAGCCCTGGCCGCGCGTTTGGCGGCCGCTGAGAAGGAAGGCCGGCCACTACGCATCAAGTTGGGCATTGACCCCACCGGCAGTGATATTCACCTCGGCCACAGCATCCTGTTCCGCAAGCTGCGGGCCTTTCAGGATGCCGGCCATACGGCGGTGCTGATCATCGGCGACTTCACCGCCCGCATCGGTGACCCCACCGGCAAGAGCGCCACCCGGGTGCAGCTCACCAAAGAACAGGTGGAATCCAATGCCACCACTTATCTGCGCCAGTTGGGCCAGGGCCAACCCAAAGAGCAGGCCTTGCTGGATTTTGAAACCCCCGGCCGGCTGGAGGTGCGCCGCAACAGCGAATGGCTGGAGGGGTTGGATCTGCCCCAGGTGATCGGCTTGCTGGGCACGGCCACGGTGGGCCAGATGCTGGCGAAAGATGATTTCTCCAAGCGCTACGGCAGCGGTACGCCGATTGCGCTGCATGAATTCCTCTATCCGCTGCTGCAGGGCTACGACTCAGTGGCGGTGGACGCCGATGTGGAGCTGGGGGGCACCGATCAGAAGTTCAACGTGGCCATGGGCCGCGACCTGCAGCGGCATTTTGGCCAGCGCACCCAGTTCGGCATGTTGCTGCCGATTCTGGTGGGGCTTGATGGCGTTCAGAAGATGAGCAAGAGCCTCGGCAACGTGGTGGGCCTCGAGGAGGATCCGCTCTCGATGTACTCCAAGCTCGAGAAGGTCGGCGATGGGGCGATCGACGACTACGTGACCTTGCTGACCGATCTCGATCTGGAGACGTTGCCGGAGAATCCGCGCGAGAAGCAGAAGGCGATGGCCCTGGCGGTGACCGCCAGCCGCCATGGCAATGACGCCGCAGCCAAAGCGCAGACGGATGCCGCCAGCCTGGTGGGAGGCAGCGGTGATGCCGGAGCGGATGTGCCTGAAGCGTCGTTGGCGGAGGTGAACTTCCCGGCCAAGGCCTTTTATCTGTTCAGTGCCGTGGGGATCTGCGCCAGCAGCAGCGAGGCCCGCCGTCAGATCAAAGGTGGTGCGGCGCGCCTGGAGGGGGAGAAGATCACCGACCCCAACCAGGAGTTCGCCTCAGCGGCGGAGCTTGAGGGCAAGGTGCTGCAATTGGGCAAGAAAACCTTCCGCCGCTTGGTGGCCTGAGGACGGAGGGCTCTTGCTATCAGATGTTTTTGCTGCTGATGCGCACTAATATGCGCATCAGAGATGCGTCATGGCATGCGCACCACTCTCGACTTGCCGGATCCACTGTTCGCGCGGTTGAAGGCCAGGGCTGCGATGAAGCAGGTGAGCCTGAAGCAACTTCTTCATGACTACGTGGAGCAAGGGCTTGATGCGCCTGACCCGGCAGCCACTCCGGCTCGCCGCTCTGCCCGTGATTTGCCCACCCTTCAAGCGCCGTTGCAACAGCAGAACGTCACCTTCAGCAATGCAGGTTTGTTTGAGCTGCTGGAATCTTGAGCGCCACCGCTGATCTGCCGGATCTCAACGTTTGGCTGGCGTTGGTTTCGCCCACGCACCAGCACCACTCCAGTGCTGTGGCGTATTGGGAGGAGCAGGCATCCCAACAGGTGCTGTTCTGCACGGTCACGGCCCTGGGCCTGGTGCGATTGGTGATGCAGCCCAAGGTGATGGGTGATGCCGCGTTGACAGCTGCCGCCGCCTCAGCGTTGCTTGATCAGTTTGTGCAACAACCAGGGGTCAGCTATGCACAACCGTCCAGCGAGGGCTGGGATGTGTTCCATGGTTTGATGCGTCAAGCAGAGCTATCGCCACGCCTGTGCACGGATGCCCACCTGGCGGCGCTGGCGATCACCAACCAGTGGCGTTTGGTCAGTTTTGATCGAGACTTTCAATTGTTTCCAGGGCTGGATCTGCTGCAGCTGCGTTGATTCCTGCGTTTGAGCAGGCGAGCATGTCGGTATGAACACGTCGGACATTCGTTAGCGCTAGAGCTGAATCATTAGAGATCCCCCTTTTGGGGGATTCGCCCAGAGAGAACTGGCGCAATGGTGAGTTCATCCGAGCGAAGAACAATGCCTGCACTAGTTCTTGACCCTGAATGCAGATCCGATCAGCAGATTGCTTCTGATTTCCTGACCTACCTGCAATCGGAATCGTCAGACCGAGTCGCTTATGAGCTTGAGCCGATGCGGCTGAGGGGAGGCTGCGATGCCCGGCTGTATCGCTACAAGCTGATCGATGAGGAGCCAAAGGTTCTGCGCGTGTTACGGCCTGAGCGGGAGGTGGAGGAGCTGATGCATCACCAGCTTGTGCATCGAACGCTCAATCAGCAGGGTCTCAAGACCCCCCTGATTCACCGTGTTTGTGGGGACAAAACGGTATTGGGAGGTGTCTTTGCCGTCATGGATCTGTTGCCCGGTCAAATCGTGTTTGCGCTGGATCCAGAGCGTCATGGCAAGGTCTTGGGCGAGTCGATGGCCGCCATGCATGGGCTGGATGTGAGGCCCATCGTGGAGTCGCTGAGGCGCGCTGGTGTCCCCGATGAGCGGTTTCTAAGCCCTGTTTTTCAGCACAAAGTCTTGGGGTTTTTTGAGCAAACGACCCCTTGGTCTGCTGATCTGATGGCTTGGCTGCGTGATCATTTGCCCCTGGATGGTGAGACTCTTGCTGTGATTCATGGCGACTATCACGGAGGCAATGTCATGGTTGACAATGGCTCCATTTCGGGCGTATTGGACTGGGGGTTTTGTATTGCTGATCCTGCTGTCGATCTGGCGCATACGATGAATGTTTATCGGGTTTTGGTGCGCCAGGTTGACCCGGCCATGTCGTCGCAGGTTTGTGAACAGATTATCGATGGGGTTCTCAAGACTTATCAATCAATCAGGCCCCTCAATCACGAGCGCATCAAAGCCTGCCGTGTGTTTCACCTCTTGAGCCTCTTAGCTGCCGGGGTGGCTGGTGTTGGCCCCGAATTCGTGCGCAAGCCTGAATCGCAGCGCGACTATCTGAGCTTCATTGAGCAAACGACAGGCATCAGATTGTCGCCCTCAGCTTGAACCTCGGTTGAGATGCTCCTGCCGGGACGACAGGATGGAATCAGGTTCACCCGCTTGCCTTGGCTCCATCGCTCTCTTCAGGCCCCGCCGATCGGATTATCGTGGCCCTCGATGGCATGGCGCCCGAGCAGGCGCTGGTCTTTGTCGGTCAGGTGGATGGGCTGCGTTGGGTGAAGGTGGGCCTCGAGCTGTTCGTGCAGGCGGGCCCGGATGTGGTGGCCCAGCTGCGCGAGCAGGGATTGCGGGTGTTTCTTGATCTCAAGTTTCACGACATCCCGGCCACCATGGCCGGGGCTTGCCGGCGGGCGGCGGCGCTGGGGGCCGAACTGATCACGGTGCATGCCTGCGCCGGCAGCGAAGCACTCCAGGCGGCACAGGCCGCGGCAGAGGAGGGTGCTCAAGGTGCGGGTCAACCCGCCCCCACGCTGTTGGCGGTGACGGTGCTCACCAGCTGGGAGGAGCAGCGATTGCAACGGGAACTCGCCATTGGCCAGGGCATCGCCGAACGGGTGCCGGCGTTGGCGCAGCTGTCGGCGACTGCCGGCATCGGTGGGTGTGTGTGTTCACCCCTGGAGGCCGCGGCATTGCGGTCGCAGCACCCCGAACCGTTCGCGTTGGTCACCCCGGGCATTCGCCCCAAAGGCGCCGCTGTTGGTGATCAAGCCCGGGTGATGGGGCCGGCTGAGGCGATTGCCGCTGGTGCCAGTCAGCTGGTGATCGGCCGGCCGATCACCAAGGCTGACGATCCCAGTGCGGCATTTGGCCAATGTTGTTCTGAATTGATTGCTGAAGGCTCTGCCTAGATCAACCCTGGTGGGCCAGGGTTCGGCAACGACGATTGAAATGCGACGTCAGTCGTAATGGCTCCAGAGACGCAGCACCTTCACGATCTGTTCGTCATCCAGCACTTGGTACACGAGACGGTGTTGGATGTTGATTCGGCGGGAACATGCCCCTTTCAGATCTCCCAACAAGGCTTCGTAGGGGGGAGGCTGTTGATAAGGATTCTCCTTGAGTAACGCGATCAAGCGCTCAGCATTGGCTTTCAATGCCGGCGAGGCGCTGGCCAGCTTGCGGGCATCTTTCTGGGCTTGGCGGGTGAACAGCACACGCCAAGTCACCAGCCCGGATCCTCGCTCAGTTCGGTGGTTGCTGTTGCCATGCCTTCGACAATCGTCTCTCGCATTCCTGGAATGGCCGTTAGATGAAGCGTTTCCTGGATTGCACGCCAGTCGTCTTCCGACACCAGCACGGCGTTGCCGCGCTTGCCCTTGATTTCAATGGGAGCGTGGGATTCACCCACCTCATCCACTAAGGCGAACAAGCGTTTGCGGGCTTCGGTTACGGAGATGGACGTCATAGCGAAGCCCCTTATGTACAAGAAAGCGTACGTGATGTTGGACTGTTGTGCAGGGCCGGCTTGTTTGAAATCCGGCCCTGTCAGGCACCAGCGACCCGACCTTTGTCGCTGCGCATCAAAATGGGAAGAGGAGGCTGACGATCTAGTGCGGCATTTGCAGCCTGTTGCGCAGAGCTCATCGGCTGATCGCTGACCCGCAAGAACCAGCCCTCTCCCTCAGTTGATGGAGAGGGCTTTGCTTTGGGCTCCCTCAACTGAGGGAGGAAACAGGCGCTTCAGCAGCGCCTTGCTGTGTTGCCAGGGTGTGGATCTTCAGGCTTTCTGGCCGATCTTTGGTTCTGTGCTGGCCACGATCCGCTGCAGGTTGCTGCGGTGGCGCCAGATCACCAGGGCCATCACCACCACGGCCACCACCACTTTGGCAGTGCCATCAGTGCCTGCTGTCATCAGCGGCGTTTCGGGTCCAGCACCCCGAGCCGTTGGCACTGGCGATCCCCTCGACGGCTGATGCTCGCAGCAGTGCTGGCTGGCTCGGTCTGGTCTTGGCGGTTAGGTGATCAGGCGCACGCAGGCTCCATAGGCTTGCAAGGCTCGATCACAGGTAAAGAGCAGCAGTGGTTCGACCCGGCATTGGGCCACAAGCAAACGATCAAAAGGGTCACGATGCCCCTCAATGGGTTCCAGTTGGGCCACCTCCAGCAGGTGCTCATTGCTGATCGGTAGCCACTGAAATCCTTCGTCTGGAACCCGTTGCTCCAGCACCTTGAGGTCAACGCTCAACCGCCCAAGATTGACCTTGATCGCCATCTCCCAGAGCGAGGCCTGGCTGATCAGAACGTCGTGTTGATCGGTCTGCAGTTCTGTGACCAGGGAGGGAGGAAGGCGCGGGTCATCCTTCAGCCACCACAGCAGCAGGTGGGTGTCCAGCAGCACCCTGCTCATGGCTGTTCTGGGCTGGATGGCTCAAGCCTGCCATCGAACAACCCGTCGAGAGGTCGCTCGAAATCTTCTCCAATGCTGATCTGATCACACATTGCTCCCGGCGGGTTGATCCCTTTGGGGTGTGCGTTGATCGGCACCAACTGAGCTGAAGGTTTGCCAGCGCGGGCAATCACGATCGTTTCCCCGGCTTCCACTTGCTGGAGAAGCCTCGAGAGCTGCGTTTTGGCTTGATGCACATTCACCGTGGTCATAGCAGCTCTCCACTGATTCCTTTTAGCTTAGTCCGACTTAGCTAGCCTGCTTGTGAGTGCCGGCTCAGCTCTTCAGCGTTTGCTTCTCCTTAAAGGATCAGCGCTTCTGGCCGATCTTGGGTTCGGTGCCGGCCACGATTCGCTGCAGGTTGCTGCGGTGGCGCCAGATCACCAAGGCCATCGCCACCAATGCAACCACCACTTTGGCGGAGCCGTCGGTGCTTGCAGCCATCAGCAGGGGCAGGCTGATGGCTGCAAGCACGCTGGAGAGCGACACGATCCGGAACAGGGTCAGCGTGGTGAGGAAGATGCCGAAACAGGCCAGGCCCACGGGCCAGGCCAGCCCCAGAAACATGCCCAGGCCGGTGGCCACTGCCTTACCACCCTTGAATCCCAGCCACACCGGCCAGATGTGACCGGCCAGGGCCGTCAGGCCTGCCAGCACTTGGATCCAGTCATGGCCCGGCAAGAGGCTGCCGGCCATTAGCACGGCAGCGGCACCCTTGGCCACATCGATCACAAACACCACCAGGGCCGGGCCTTTGCCCACTTGGCGCAGCACGTTGGTAGCGCCGGTGGAGCCGGAGCCCAGCTCGCGCAGGTCGATGCCCTTGCACCAGCGCCCTGCCAGATAGCCGCTGGGGATGGAGCCGAGCAGGTAGCCGATCGCTAGAAGCAGCAGGGCGGTGATGAGACCCATCAGAGCAACTCCTCGTCGATCAGCAGTTCATCCGGCTGGGCTGCAAAGGCCAGCCAGAGGGGGAACTGAAGCACGGGGATGTCGACGGCGCGTTCGGCGGCATCCACCAGGATCAGGGGCACTTCGCCCCGTTCTTCCAGGCGATCGGCCCGCTCCACCAGGGCATCGGCGCGGTCGAACAGCACGATGCCGCTGTTGGGCCCGAAGTCTTCCCGGCCGAGCCCGAGGCAGTCCTGCAGCCCGCGGCGCCATTCCCCAAGCCGTTCCGGTTGCCCGGCCAGCACCAACGCCTGGAACTGATCGCCGTAGAGCTCGCCGATCACCGAGATCAGGGCGGCGCTCACCAACACGTTGCGGGGGCGGCTGCCGCGGCTGGCCTGGGCCCCCCGCCCGCCTTGGTTGAAAAACCAGTCCTCCAGCAGGCCCACATCGTTGCTGTCGAGGCTGCGCCGCAGCTTCCACGGCCCGGCGTAGAAATCGGGTTGTTCCAGGAACCGCTGCAGGCTGGCGCGGATCAGGTCTTCATCGGGGCGGAAGGTGTCGGCAACAGCTGGCGGAGTGCTGGCATCGCTCGCCTCCCCGGCAGGGTCTGCAGCTTGCTGATCGAGGGGTGACGGTTGCACCACCATCGGTTGCACCACCAGCTCCAGGCTTTCCACCGACTGGGCCAGGTCATTGAGGGCACCGCCGAGATACTCCTGGAACCCCTTCACCCGCCGTGCGATCGCATCCGACTGCCCGGCAAACGACTGGCGCAGGTCGGTTTCCAGCTGCAGCTTGCGTTGGCTTAGCTCGGCGATCTCCTGTTGGAGTTGGCTGCGGCGTTCCAGCAGCTCAGCCGTGGCCAGGGTTTGCCAGTCCTTGGTCTGGCTGTCATCGCTGTTGGCAGGGTTTGTGCCAGTGCTGGCTTGAGGGCTGTTGGCCTCTGAGGTGCTGACAGCGGAGTCAGGCGTAGGCGCGGCTGGCTCAGCAGGAGCGGTGTCTGCCGCTTGCCCAGGGCTGGCGTCGTTGCCACTGGCTTTATTGCCACTGGCGTCGTTGGCGCTGCTGCCGTTGCTGGTGGCTTCGCTGGACTCTGTGCTTTGAAGTTCGTCAGCCATAAAGCGCGTCAGGACGGATCAGTGCCGGAGGCGTTCTGTTCCAGATTGCCAACTCGTGTGCGTAATTGCTCACGCAGCTCGCTGGCGTTGAACAGCACCGGGATCAGATGGGGGCTTTTGCGCTCGCGGAAATAGAGCACCGTGGGGAACCCATCCCAAAACAACCGCCAGCTGATCCAGTCCTCGTATGGGAAGCGGCGCAGTTCCTGGCTGCCGCGCCACACGATCAGGGCCCGCTCTTCAAATTCCAACCGCAGGCTGTAGCTCTGCACCACCAGGGCCAGGGCGATCAGGCTGTTGATCAGGGTCGGCCAGGGATGGAGGGGCAAGGGCAGCAGCGCTGGGCCCAGCACCAGGATCAGCAGCGGCAGCCGCGGGCTGGGGCTGATGCTGACGGCGCCTTTCTTTGGGGATGTCATCTCGGGCATCAAGGGATCAGCCAAACAGGATCTGAGTGAGCAGCACGTCCATCAGTGCCACGGTCACCAGGATCATCACCACCGATCCGGTGGTGCTGGTGCCCACTTCCTTGGGTCCGCCGGAGGTGGTCAGGCCCCAGCCACAGGCCAGAACAGCGATCTGCAGGCCAAACACCAGGGCTTTGATCAGCATGAACGGCAGGTCGTCCGGCTGAAGCCAGGTGCGCACTGAGTTCCAGAACACCGCTGGAGGGATGTTGTAAAACTCGGTGCTGGTGATCTGGCCGCTGTAGATGGCCACAGCAAAGAACAGCAGGCATTGCACCGGTGCCATCACCACCATGGCGATCAGGCGGGGCACCACCAGGTACTCCACCGGATCGGTGCGCAGCATCGTGATCGCATCGATCTGCTCGGTCACCTTCATGGTGCCCAGCTGGGCGGCGTAGGCGGTGGCCACCTTGCCGGTGAGCAGGGTGGCGGTGAGCAGGGGCGCAATCTCACGGGCCAGGCCGATGGCCAGCACCCCGCCCACGGTGGATCCCGCACCCATGCCACTCAGCTCTGCGGCCACCTGGATGTTGAACACCGATCCGGCGGCCACTCCGGTGATCAGCACGATCAAGAAGCTGCCTGGGCCCGCTTCCATCAGTTGATCAAACAGATCAATCGTGTTGATCTTGCCGCGGGCCGTGGCCGACACGGCCTGGCCTCCGATCAGCAGGCTGCTGCCCAGGCGTCGTAACCAGCGGGGGGCTCTCATCGGCGGGTCAGCGGCTCAGGAATGCTGGAGGTGGGCGCCTCGATCGGGCCAGCGTCGCATCACCATTAAGCCGATGGCCACCAGTCCAGCTGGAATCAAGCCCATGCAGAGGCGGATGGCAAGCAGGGCTGTGTCCGGTTGTTCGATGAAGCTGAGGGCGCCGTCGCAGGTCTGGCTGGAGATGTATCCGGTGAGGGAGAGCAGGCCGCCAAACACCGACATGCTCAGGCCGATGATCAGTTTCTGCCCCAGCACCATCCAGGCGGTGTACATGCCAGCCGGGTGGGCCGGGTCGGCATCGATGGCGTCGGGCAGGAGCGACCAGGGAATCAGATAGGCGGTGGAGGCACCGATGCCCACCAGGGAGATCAAGGCGATCAGTGAGGCGAGGGCCCATCCGCTGGCACCGGGGGCCAGAGGGGCAAACGCCATCGACCACAGGCACGCAGCGATCCAGAGGCCTCCACCCCAGCGCAGGGCGACGAGGCGACCACGGCGGTTCGACACCAGGCTCCAGATCTGCAGGCCCGCCAGGGCGCTGATCTGGAAGGGCAACAGGATCCAAGTGGAGAGACCCGGGGAGAGGTGAATCACCTGCACCAGCCAGATCAGGGCCACCACCTGCATCAGTTGTAGGCCAAACCAGAGCAGCAGATACAGCCCCAGCACCAGCAGGAAGCGGGGGTTGGAGCGGATTCGCTTCAGCTGCAACAGGAGTGGTTCGCTGGCGCCACTGGGGCGCTGGGCCTTTTTGGCGAAGGGTGCGAGGCCCCAGCAGCAGGCCAGGGTTGCGGCCGCGGCGATCGTGCCGGTGATCCGGCCCATTACCAGGTAGCCATCGGCGCCGTTGCCCAGCACCACGGCTCCCACCACCAGGCCACTGAGGCCTGCGATGATCGATCCTGTGAAACGGGCTGCATTCAGGCGGGTGCGGATCGCCGTGTCAGGCGTCAGCTCAGTCGAGAGGGACGCATAGGGAAGGTTGACGCTGGTGTAGGCAGTCATCAGCAGGATCGCCATCACCACGTAGTAAGTGGTGCGTTCCCAAATGCCCCCATCCGGCACCCACCACATCGCCGCTAGGCTGATCCCCAGGGGTAGGGCTGCGCCAAGCATCCAGGGCAGGCGAGGACCCCAGCGGCTTTGGGTGTGGTCGCTCATCCAGCCGATCAGGGGATCGTTGATGGCATCCCACACCTTGATCACCGTCAGCAGAGAGCCGGCGAGGAAGGCGGGCAGCCCTGCGGCACAGGTGAAGAAGGGAAAGAGGTAAAACCCCAGTTGGGTTGCGGCCAGTCCAGTGCCGGCATCGCCCAGCCCGTAGGCCAGCATCAAACGGGTGCGACTGCCCCCGGGAAGCGTGTCGGTGCGGGTCAAAAGGCTGACAGGGGGCGGCGCGTGGTCATAATGCACGGGTACTGAGGCAACCGGGTCATTTTTTGACCAGTTGGTTTGTACCAGTGCGGGCGTAGTTTAGTGGTAAAACCTCAGCCTTCCAAGCTGATGATGCGGGTTCGATTCCCGCCGCCCGCTTTTGTAGATGGCACTGTCTCGTTTCGCGGCCGTGTCTGTCTTGTAACGGCTATGTGTTGTTGGCCGTTGTTGAGCCTGTGTTCGTTTCGCTGGGGAGCAGTTCCCGGGCTGCCATCACCACCAGGCTGCGGCTTTCCAGGGGCACGCCTTGAGGGGTCCACGGTTCTGGGGTCTCCGGCAGGTCGTCGCCCGCCGGCAGGGCGGTGTCGATCAGGCGGTGCCAAGGAGAGGCTGCCGGCGGCAGATCGAAGTGCATTGCTTTGAAATAGCTGTTGAAGCCCACCCACAGCACCGCACCGCGATCACCCCGCTGCAGGCTTGTGGCAATGCAGTGAGACCAGCTGGCCCAGTCGGGTTTGTTCAGTTCCACCCCATGCCACTGGCGCCACAGTTGGTCGGGCTCGCTGCCACGCCGGGGTCGCGTTTCGCTGATCGGCGTCTCGGGGCTGAACAGATCCGGCAACCGCTGCCGCAGCTTCAACAGCCGTTGCACGAAGAGGAGAAGATCGCCGTCGCAGTCGTCCTGCCGCCAGATCATCCAGCTCAAAGGGCTGTCCTGGCACCAGGTGTTGTTGTTGCCCCCCTGGCTGCGGCCCACTTCATCGCCCATCAGCAGCATCGGCACCCCGCGGCTGAGCAGCAGGCTGGTGAGCAAATTGCGTTGTTGGCGGCGGCGCAGGGTTTGCACGGCCCGATCGGTGGTGGGCCCTTCCACCCCATGGTTCCAGCTGCTGTTGTGGTTTTCGCCGTCCCGGTTGTCTTCACCGTTGGCGAGGTTGTGCTTGACGTTGAAGCTCACTAGGTCCGCCAGGGTGAAGCCGTCGTGGGCGGTGATGAAATTCACTGAGCGGTCGAGCTTCAGCGGTTTGCCGTCATTGAGGTCGGGGCTGCCCCGCAGGCGTTGCCCCAGCGTCCAGGTGCTGTTCTCATCGCCCTTCCAGAAGCGGCGCAGGTCATCGCGGAACCTGCCGTTCCAGGCGCCGATGCGTTTGGAGGGGAAATCGCTCAGGCGATACAGCCCGCCGCAATCCCAGGGTTCACTCACCAGCTTCAGATCACTGAGCTCGGGGTCACTGTCGATGGCTTCAAACAGCGGTGGATGGTCGAGCGGTTTGAGCTTTTCCCCGCGACTGAGGGCGATGCCCAGATCAAAACGGAAACCGTCGATCCCCAGCTCGATCGCCCAGCAGCGCATGGATTCCAGGATCAGCTGGCGCACCAAGGGCCTGTTGGCCGCAATGCTGTTGCCGCAACCGCTCACGTCTTGGTACTCGCCCTTGGCGGTCTGGTGGTAGTAGAGGCAATCGGCAATGCCTCGCCAGCTGAGGGTTGGCCCTTGCTGGTTGCCCTCCGTGGTGTGGTTGTAGACCACATCCAGCAGCACCTCGATGCCGGCGTCGTGGCAGGCGGCCACCAGTTCGCGCACCTGCTGCCGCGCGGCGAGGGGGTCGTGGCCTTCGATGAATTCGTGGTGGGGCGCGAACCAGCTGAGGGGGCTGTAGCCCCACACGTTGTCGCGACCTGGAGGCGCATCCTGGGGATCAAAGGCCTGAATCGGCAGCAGTTCGATCGCTGTGATTCCCAGCGACTGCAAATAGGGGAGTTTGCGGATCAAGCCCCGCAGGGTGCCCCGCAGGTTGGGCTCCAGGCCGGAGTCCTCACGCCGGGTGAAGCTGCCCACATGCAGCTCATAGATCACGCTGCGGTTCCAGCGGTGCTGGGGTCGGGGATGGGTGTTGAAATCGAATCGGTCCCGTTCGCAGACCACCCCCTTCAGGCAGGCATCAGTGTTGGGAGATGCGCCGGTGGCGGAGCCGCGCCGGTAAACGTTCCAGCCGCTGATGGCCCGGGCGCAGGGGTCGAGCAGCACCTTGGCGGGCCGGAAGCCATGGCCCCCGGGCTGCAGCGGGCCGAACACGCGATAGCCGTAGCAGCAGCCGGCACCGAGCCCTTCCACCTCCACATGCCAGTAGTCCCCGGAGCGGTGCGCGCTGTCGAGGTCGATGATTCGATCCGGCTGGGCTGCATCGCCATGGGGGAACAGCAGCAGTTCCACCCGGTTGGCAGCGGGAGCTGCCAGGGAGAAATTCACGCCTCGTGCCGTGATCGTGCTGCCCATCGGCCAGGGGCTGCCGCGGTGGATCGTGGCCAAGGATCCCGCCCGCGCAACGCAGGACGCACTGCCCTCAAGGTAGTGACCAGCGCAAACTGGAGGGTGCGGTTGCTTTGATCTCCCCATGACGCTGACCACCGCGCTGGAGCCCGGCCGTCCGCCGCAGCAGATTCGCCCCGATCTGTGGCTGTTCCCGCCCAACCGCGATTGCCTCGGTGGTTCGTCCTGGTGGCTCGACTGTGGTGATGAGCCGGTGTTGATCGATTGCCCCCCGCTCACCGAGGCCAGCCTGGAGGCTCTGCAACGGCTCGCTGCAGGACGCACGCCCAAGGTGCTGCTCACCAACCGGGAGGGACATGGCCGTGTGCGGCGGTTGCAGCAGCGGCTCGGCTGGCCGGTGCTGGTGCAGGAGCAGGAGGCCTACCTCTTGCCGGGCGTGGACCCCCTGGAGACCTTCGCCGAGGAACACCGCACGGCCGTGGGGTTGCGCTTGTTGTGGACCCCCGGGCCCACGCCGGGGAGCTGTGTGGTGCATGCTCCGGCCCCCTGGAACGTGTTGTTCTGCGGACGTTTGCTGGTGCCTGTGGCAGTGGGGGTTCTGGCTGGTTTGCAGCATCGACGCACCTTCCACTGGCCGCGCCAGCAGCGCAGCCTCGAACGTCTACGCGAATGGGTGGGTTCAGATCCCTTGCCATCACTGGCTTCTGGGGCGGGGCTTGGTGCTTTGCGGGGAGAGCGGCTAGTGCCTTGGAGTGCCTGGTCGCAGGGCGTGCCTGCTGGTGTTTCCGCACATGGATCTGTGTAAAGCGTTGCGGCATCAGACATGTGGCTTGCCGCAGCCGCCCACTCTCCATACGATTGGCGCGCTCAGGGAAGCTTCAGCGGATGTCGACCTCCGCATCGCCAACCAACCGCTTCCGCAACTCACTCCCTCCCCATGAACAAAGCTGACCTCGTCAACCTCGTTGCTGCTCGCACCGAGCTCACCAAGACCGACGTGTCTCTGGTGGTGGATGCCGCGATCGAAACCATCATCGACTCCGTTGTGGAAGGCAAGAAAGTGTCGATCCTCGGCTTCGGTTCCTTCGAGCCCCGCGAGCGCTCCGCCCGCCAGGGTCTGAACCCCAAGACCGGCGAAAAGATCAAGATCCCTGCCAAGCGCGTTCCCGCCTTCACCGCCGGCAAGATGTTCAAAGACCGCGTTCAGGGCTGATCTGCCTCTGATCACTGCTTGTCTCCTTGAGGCGCAGCACCCCGGGTGGCCTGAATGGGCCACCCTTTTGTTTTGCCAGCTTCTTTGGGCAAGTCCATGTCCCTCCGCTCTGCCCTCCCTGAGCATTTGCAGGCGGCCCTGGTGGCTGGTGCAGCCCTCAAGCAATCCGGATACCGCGGTCGCTTTGCTCCGACGCCCTCGGGCCCCTTGCATTTGGGCAATCTGCGCACCGCGCTGGTGTCGTGGTTGCTGGCCCGTGAGGCTGGCGGCGCCTGGTTGTTGCGCATCGACGATCTCGACACGCCTCGGGTGCGACCGGGCGCCATCAAGAGTGTTCTGGAGGATTTGCGCTGGTTGGGCCTGGATTGGGACGCCCCTGTGCTGAGGCAAAGCGAGCGTCGGGGGCTTTACAACTCGGTGCTCTCCCACCTCCGGCGTTGCGGACAGCTCTACGCATGCCGATGCAGTCGCCGTGACCTGGCGCAAGCCGTCATCTACCCCGGCACCTGCCGTCAGCGTCAGTTGAGCTGGGGTTGGCAGGCGGAGCGTCTCCCGGCCTGGCGGTTGCGTCTCGACAACGCTGCAGCCTTCGACTGCGGCGACGTCGTGGTGCGGCGTGCGGATGGCTTTATCGCTTATCACCTAGCCACCGCTGTGGATGAACTCACCTGTGGCATCACCACGGTTGTGCGCGGTGCTGATCTGGCGCCGGTGCGTTCTGCGCAGGTGGCGGTGATGGCTGCTCTCGGCCAACCCGCACCGCAGTACAGCCATGTGCCATTGCTCTGTGATGCCGCGGGGCAGAAGCTGGCCAAGCGGGAGGGCAGCGAGGGCTTGGCGCCATGGCGTGAGCGCCAAAGGCGGCCGGAGGAGGTGGTGGGCCATCTCGCGGCCCAGCTGCAGCTGGTGCCCGAAACGAGTGTGCTCTCAGCGCGCGACTTGCTTCAGGAGTTCAAGGGGTCTGGCCGAGCACTCGCGGCCTTGCTGCAGCCCTGATCTTCACAAAGGCTTCGGGATTCCTGCCTAGGAATCTCCCCACACTGGATTCAGCACGCTGGTGAAGGACATGGTTTGCCAACGCTGTGGAGGGAGCGGCATTCAACGCGTGGCCGATCAGCGCTTTCGCACCTGTCTCAGCTGCTTAGGACAGGGAAAAGCGATCGATGAAAGCCCAGAGGGCCGGACGTCCCCATTGACGCCGGCCGAGGGCAGCTTGTCGGTGGAAATCAGCGCAGCTGTTGCTTCTTCTTCTGCTGCCAGATGAAGAAGGCGGCTGTCGCTACCACAGCCAGCAGGGGCACGGTGGTGAACAGCAGCAGGGCGACGGCGGTCCAGTCGGTGTACATCCGATTCCAGAAAAAGCCTCACCATCATCCCAGGAGATCGCGGTTCTCGGTCTCCAGCAGCGTCAGTTGATGAAGAGTGTCAGGGGGCAGTGCATTCAGTGATCGGTCTTGGTGATCAGACTGCGCTCTGACACCACCCGTTCTCGTGCGATCCCTTCACTTCGTTGCACGAAGCCTGACCGCCATGGTGCTGATCAGCACCGGGGGCCTGCTGTCAGCCCGGGCAGGGAGCCTGGCGACGGTCACCCCATCGGCCCGCGCTTGTTTCGCGTCCGAACAGCCCCAGGTGTGCAGCAGGGCACTGGTGCAGGCCGAAGATCTGCAGCGCAAAGCGTCAGATCTGGATCGCTACCCCTGCCAGAGCTTGTTGCTTGGCTTGCAGGCCGAGGTGGTGATGGTGCAGCTGGGGGCCGGTCGAGGTGCCAAGGCCAACGAGACCCTTGTGGCCGTGCAGCGACGCTGCCATGGCCTGTGACGTTTGCACGTTGGCAGCGCATCGCTGAAGCAGGAAGCAGCATGGGTGCAGTCTGTTTCTCCCGCTGATGCGTTCTGCTGCTGTTGCCCTGTTGAGCTGCCTGATGGTGTGTGGACCGGCGCACGCCCAAGTGAGATTCGATGACTGCACGCCGCTCGACGGTGGGGGCGTGACCTGCAACACGGTTCCCTACGGCAACACCCGGATGCAGATGATTGATGGTGAATACGACTTGATGGACCAGGCCAGTCCTGGCTGGGCGGAATACGACCCCTACGAGGGCTACGAGGACATGCTCGGCGGGAACCAGACCTGACGCCGCAGGTGAATGGGGCCCCTAGCCTGCGCCGATCAGGTCTCGGAGCGAGGGAATGGGGGTCTCACAGCAGCAAAAGGACGAGTGGCGCGATTGTCTCCTCCAGGAGGTGGTGAGTTTCTTAGGGGCGCGCAAGGACGACATCCATCGCAATTACCTCGCGAGAAGCGAGGGGCAGGTGCCCCTTGCGGAGCTGGAGGAGGCAGGCCTTTTGGATGTGGAGGTGGCGATCACGTTTCTGCAGGACAAACGCCCCGGCTTCGGGATGGGGAAGGGCTTTCTGGGGATGAACCTGATTCAGTAATCGAAGTGGGTTCGAACCACGGGTTCTGCGCTCAGAGCCCTCTGCTGAGGGGCTCTGATGGGCGTCGTTAGCGTGATTGCAACGACGTGGTGATCAGTGTCGGAGTGGCAAGAGGAGCAGGACTATCGCGAAGGGTGGGACCAGCCGCGATCCAAGGATCAAAAGCCTGCCTCCAGGGAGTTCTGTTTTCGTGAAGCGGGGGTGTCCCGCTTCAACGATTTGGTGGATGCCGGTGATGAGGAGCTCGATCGCCGCAGCTAGCGCCTTGACGCTCTTTGGGTTGCCCCCGTCTTTTGCTGCACGCTCCGGTGGTGCTACACCGGAGCGGCCTCAACAACGCTGATGCCGGCGAAATCCACAACACAACCAAATGCGCGCTGCTGGGTCTGGTTCCGTGGCGGGTTGAATGAGCAGTCCCATTGGCGGGCGGGCTGGTACGGCGCTCCTTCGGTGCTGGGAGGGATCCGGATTGAGCACAGCGACTATGTGCCGTGTCGTTGTCCGGAATGGCGTGTGTTGTTTGAGGAACCGCAAGATCTCAAGCAAGCGCCGGAGATCCCTGAAGACGCTGAGTGGAAGCTCTTTCCCACGGATCCCAACTGAAGGGGCAGGTTTGCCTCGGGATTGGATAGCGAGGCGATGATCGCTGGCCTGATGGATGCCGGTGATGAGGCGGCTGCCGATGCGAGCGACGCCACCAACGATCGCGATGAAGATGTCCTGGATCGGGACGAAATCCCGCTCTCAGTCCTCGACCGGGCGTTCCCAACCGAACAGCATCGCCACAGTGTCGAGGGCTTCAGCGACCACCTCCTGACGGGCTGCGGCACGCACAGCGTCGCTTTCATCGGCTTGGGCCAAGGCGCCGCTGATCCAGCCAACGTCGCCTTCCGATTCCCAAGTCTCCTGGCATTCTTCATGCCAGCTGAAATCGACCTCCAGGATCTCGGTCAGCCGCTGAATGATCACTTGGGTGTCGCTCATTGTCTCGCTGTCTTGCTTTGGTGTTTTGTGGGCCTCGCTCAGGCGCTGATGGTGCAAGTGCAGCGCTGCTTGCAGCTGGCGTCTTGAATCGCTCTGATGAAGAGATCTCCGCTTTGAGGAGGCGGGTGCATGCATTCAGCATCCGTGAACAACAATCCGGGTGTCGCAGTATTTCCAGCTGCCCAGTGCACCGGTGTGGCCATGGTTGCGCAGGAACGACACCTTGTCTCGACCCCTTCCATTCTTGGCGCGCGTCAGCACAATCCGGGCATTTCGTTGGGGAATTTGCCAGTCATGTATTCCTGTCGGCTGTTGTTCGACAGATTGGTGATCCGATATGTCGCAATCTGAACGCCGCCGTTACGCGAGGCATTCGCATTTTGTGGCGTGCCTTTCCAATACATGATGAATTTGTTGGCGCGTGGCATGAAGTTCAGTTGAACGCCATTGCAACGTGCAATCCAGGTTTGTGAGGCGTGGGGTTGAGCAGAAGGAGCTGCTTGAGAGATGGCCGTTGTCAGCGGGATGATGCCTGCTGTTGCCACGAGGCCGGCAGCAAGGCCAAGGCTGTGATCAGAACGAAACAGTTTTATGGTGAGAGGAGTGATGAAAAATTGTTCGCGATGATTGCGAACTGAACACAAGTTATGGGCAGAAAGGTTGAAGCCTGTTGATCAAACTCATCTCGCAGAGTGATCTTGCTCATGTTGGGATAGGGCACCGGTTTGATGGGGGATTCAGTCAGGCTTGTTTGGTTTCGTGCGTTCCTTTTGGTTGGAAATGCATCCTGCGGAATGGCGTTGGCTGCCGGTTGCCTGGGGGTGGGCGAAAAAGCGTTGCAGAGAAGCTCACTGCACCGTTGGTCGCATCAAGATCCAGGCCAGGCATGAAGCCCATGGCCGGCGCCTTCCGCGACCACCCAGTTCTTATCAGGTCAGCATTCCCCGATCAGCCTCACGGGCGTCACGATCCGCTCGACATCGTTTGGGTGGGAGTCGCGACTGCGGTCGGCGCTCTGCAGGGTTGCCAAAGATCGCAGTCGCCCCCATCTCATCTTGTTGCTTTCACTTTGATCCGTCGGGTGAGTTCCGCCTTCGCGGCGCGCCGCTGTTAAGCCCTGTGGATCAGCAGGGCATGTGGAGATGGGATGGGCTTTTGAGGTGGGTGGCTGGGATTGCTGATGCGTTGCCGTTCAGTTTCGCGATCACCTACACCTGTGTTGAAAAGGTTATTAAATACTAAAATTGCTTGTGGCTCGATGTTCGGCTTGTCAGCCTTGAGAGGCTCTAAGTCTCGTGATCTCGACTCTTCGCAAGAGGATTTGCTTTGAAGTTATTCAGTTACTTGTTGATGGTTGCTGGCATGGTGCTGGTTCCTTCATTTCAGGCTCAGGCCGCTCAGATTGATGCGACTGGTCGCCTTGTTGATAAGGACGGCTTTGTCTTGATGGGTCAGGACACAAAAGGAAACTTGATGTATGCGAAAAAAATCAAAAAGCAAGAGCGTGGTCTTCGCCGGGTGCTGGTGAAGTGGGAGTACACCGACGGGAAAGAGCGCTTTGATAATACGTTTTGGGACTGCAAAGGTGAACGCTATCGCTTCCCTAATAATGATCAATGGAGGAAGAATGATCCCGGAAAGATGTATGACTACGTGTTCCAGTTTGTCTGCAAATAGGCGCAGCTCTGAGCGTGTGAAGTCGCGTCGCCTACGCTTGTTTTGGGGTATTGAATAGCGCGCTGTGCATCCTCCTCTGGATGTTAGCCGCCATAAATTCAACTTAAGCATAACATGCTTTTGCTGTAGATGTTCTAGTGATTATGGCTAGTGAAGGCTGGCTGGGGTGGCCGGGAATCAGGGTGTACTGGATGCATTAACTTAAGTGCAAAGACTCAGCAAGAACACGCAATACCAGCGAGCAGGAAAGTGGTAATGCGGCCCTTCTCGACTCATCTGTTGCGTTTGTTGCCTTGTCTGACGGGTCAATGCCAACCCGCTATCGAGTCCTTTGCCGACATCTATTCAGGCAGATTGCCCGAATAACTTTGCACCGGGAACATTCGGGGATGGGTCGAACCAATACTGCTCAATCAGAAGTAGAAACGTTTCCAAATCAATCCGGCCAAGTGGTTTGTCCAACATTTGCAACATGGCATTGAGATTGGTCTCGACCCAGTCACTGGGATGTCCATAAGCCTCTGCGTAGGCTGCAAGATCGTCGGGAACTAGCCATCCATCCTGATCCAAATCAAGGCAAGAGAAAAAGCCTCCAGCAGCCTGTCGTATGAACGCTCGCGCTTTGTCAGGACTCGCTTGAAAGCTGTTCACTACATTCTCATGGGCCGAGACGAATTCGTCTGGTTCCACCTGGCCGTCGTGATTCAGATCCCTGCGGCTGTTCTCTTTTTGATATGTGGTGTAAAGCAGTTTGAGCAGATTCGGGATAGGGCGCTTGTTTTTTCCCCAGCGAGCGTCGATCGCATCAGCGACAGGAGCTAGGTCGTCTGCAAATACAAGGCGGCCATCACCAGTTTTGTCGTAGAAGTTAAACAGTTTTTGGTAGCGCCGTTTGAGCTCTGGGTGCATAACGCAGGGGTCGAAGGGTTTTTCATGTTTAGCCCATCTGTTTTCGAATGGCTCAATGTGTGTGGCGTTTGCTTTAACCTGAAGAGATGACACTGAACGCCCTCTAATTCCTGCCCAAAAGCCTCTGTGAGTAGCCCCGCGAGTCTCTCCATGAGACTTGCGGACTTCATTAAACGGCCTCTCAGAGGGGTTTTAGTCGTGCTCTGTCGCGTCCTTTGCCGGCATCCAGTTCATGCAGAGTGCCCGCAATTAATTGACTTTGAAAGTCGGTGCTTCGGCGATTGAGTCAAGTCCACACCAGGCTTAACGCCAATCTCAAGTTGTGTCAGAACTTTCTTGGGTATGGGGGGGTCCCTGCCATCTCAACGTTGATCTCCCTGCAGATGTTCATCCATGCCCCCAGCCCGAAGTTCACGCCATTCGGGCCGTCGATGAACTCCTGAAACTCTTCTGCTGTGATTCCTTCGCGCACTTCCCAGATGCAGAAGGCAGGGCCTTCAGGTCCAATTGGGCAGAACGAATGGTTGTAGAACCCCGCTTCGAGGTTTTTGGCGACGGCCTCATCCCAGCCTCCACCTGGAGCCATCGCTGCTTGGGCCGTCTCCCACCACTGCTGCGCTTTGCCAGCGCGGAACTCGTGATGCACGTGGAAGAACTTGGATGCCATGAACCTGTCGGCTTTCAACGCATCTTGGGTTGAAAGCTCAGGATCCGTTGTCGCTTGCAGTACTGCGACGCAACTGGCCGCTGCTGCCGTTGATCTCGGCGTCCTTGCTCCCCGAACAGTTCTGCGGTGGCTGAGCGGCACCGATTGGATTCGAACCGACGACATGGTGAAGTCGAGTTGAAGGACAGTCACACGAGGACCTCGCCTGGTTTCTTTCCACTCCCTTCAGATCTTGTCGGCGCCTGCAAAGACAAGGGCGCTGCAGACTGGGGGCCGCTTCGCTTGAGCCATGGGCCCTCAGTTGACGATCAATGGCAAGACCATCGATCTGAGCGCTCCAAGTGATGTGGCCGTCGCCCAGCGCGTGGCAGCTCATATCCAACGCCGTATCGAAGAAGACGATTGGCGGCCTTACAAGAGCAAGGCCGAAGCTGTAGCTGCCTGGTCAAAACTCGGTGGAATTCGAGTGAAGGTGATGGATGCCCTTGGACTGTTTTGAGCTGGGCGAGTTTTGTAGAGGCGCCATGCTCAAGGAGGGCCGGCTGCTTGTTGACCGTCATTCCCAAGAGAATGGGGTGGGTTCGCTTCTGAATGAAGAAGAGCAGCTCATCGTCAGGCGGATGCTGCGGCACAACGCCATCGAGGCCTGGCCTACAGGCAAAAGAGCGGATGGAACGCTGCCAGCCCAGGTGGTGACTGGGATCTGAATACTGGTGACCAAGATCACAGAAACCGTTGACCCAGATCAATGAAGCGGGTGGCGATCACGGCGATGGTGTGTGAGTCGGAGGGAGACCTCCACCACACTTCACCCAACAAAAACCAATGACGACTTCTTTCATCAACGAGACCACCGTCGACCAAGAGCTTCAACTCGCCGAACTGTCTGAACTGAATGGCGGCATCGCATGGGTCGTGCCGGTGGTTGCAACCGGTGCAGCCTTTGTTGGCGGGTGGCTGGCCAGTGACATTTGGGACGAAGTCAAAGAAGACGTCGCTGATGCCATTCATGACGCCATCAGCGAAGAAGGCGACTCTGGCAAGAACTCTGGTAGCTATCGGGAAGAGCCCGGCTCCCGTGGAGGCGGCAAAGGCCGCAAGCCCGTCTTGAAGTGAGTTGAATGCCGGGGAGCCTGATGCTCATGTGATGAGCTGAAAGCCATACAAGACCCAACCCGGGAAAAGCAGGGCGGTCAATTGTTTGGGGGCTGATCCATCCCCCGGCGCAACAACTCAGATCACTGCCCCGCCACGAGCGGGGTTTTTTATTGGCTATCAGAAGGAGCGAGGGACTTGCAATCGAGGCTGTGAAACGGTTCTGAGCTGTCCACCTGAACCTCACCAGAACTTTCCTGCGTCCCCACCACAGCCCAACACTGGGGTTCACCAGAGGGGTTGGGACCTTGAAGGAATCGAAGGGGCAGCGCCCCACACATCATTTTCAACCCATGGTCACCGCTCTTCTGATCTCCTTCACCGTCATCGGCATGCTCGCTACGCACGAAGAGCAAACCGCGTTAAACCGCATTGAGGATGGTTTCAATGCGCGGGTGCGATAAGCATTCCGCTCGTTTCGCTGCCATACCCGAAACCTCAATAGAGCCTCAGCCTGCGCCCGTGGTCGCCTTGGGCGACGTGCCATAAGCCCAAACGCCTCAATAGCAACCGCGACACCAACACCGCATCCATGGCTGTGAGCGTCACGGGTGTATGGGCATCAGGCGATTGCTTCACCTTCGTTGCCAATGCTTCCCGCAGGCGATGCAGCGTCTGAAACAGCATTGCCCCTTCAGCCCAACGTGCTGGTGGTCACTAGGTGTTCCTGCTGGGTGCTGAAAAGCCTTGCGGTAACTGAACGCCCCCTGTTGGATTCGAACCAACGACCGGTTGCTTAGAAGGCAGATTGTATGAACAGTTAGACGGTAGTTGCTGTAAGGGGTCTGCTGGTTGGCGCTCTGGCTGAGTTTGCAGAATTGTTTGCATTTCTGGGGCTTCAGGGGCCTCATTTGCAAACGTGAGCAGTTGCTTGCAAGGCAGCTGCTCCTTCCAAAGCTCCACCAGTAAATCCTGCTGCAGGTGGATCAGGCTGCCCCTGATCTCAGGTACACCAGTCTGAATCTGGGATGTTTTGCCCTTTAAGGCAATGCGCGATTGGACCGATGCATTGAGCCGAGTGGTTGCAACAAACTTTGGTCATCACTCCAGTTCGGGGGCGTCCAATGCGAGACGACAGTCCAAAAGAGCGGGCTTTAGAAGCTGCCTGACTGGCCCGACAAGCCACACAGCCAGACGCTTCGACCCGCCCCATTCGGCCTTCCGGATGATGGGTTCAAGCAACATTCAGAGCTAGGCCGTCTCTCCATCTGGAGGGGCGGTCTTTCTTCTTGGCGACTCAGTCGACGAAAACCTGCTGATCTGAATGGGTCAGCGGCCCGTCGCTAAGGGGTGTTGGCCCCCGGTGAACGCGGAGCCCCTCGCCATGCCCAACCGCCCATCGCTGCGTTGTTACGGCAACACAGCTCTCGGACCTGGGTCAGACCTGCCCAGACTTGAAGCGATCCTCGAAACACTTGCTGTGCCAGCTGCTTTGAGGGGCAAAGATCGATCCCATGTCGACCTGCTGCAAATGGCGATCCGGTGGGAACAGGTGCGCGCTGCTTGGTTCTCCCGCCAAGGGAGGCTGGATGAGGCCGCAGCCTGCGTTGCCACTGAGCAGCGCTTGGAGCAGCGGCTGGAGCAAGCCCGTATCGATGCCGAAGCGGTAGCGCGACAGCAGTCGGCTGCCTGATTACCACTGCGGGGCAGGTAATAAAAAACCCCGCTCGTAGCGGGGCTGGTGATTGTGAATGGGTGATCAGCCGTTCATCCCATTGCGTTCAGCGACAGCGAACCGAGTCCGGCGCGGGCTGGGGCTTGGTAGCGGAGCGATTGAAGCGTGAGATTTCTCAGGTGTATTGACTGGACCAACATCCAATGAAATAGGGCTAACGCCTAGAGAGCGGAATTGCGTACCACCAAAATCAAACAGTCCACCAGCGACGGCTTGCAATTGATCGAGGGTTAGTTCGGTGTTGTTCATGGTTCTGTTTCGTGTGAGAAGTAAATGCGGAGGTCATCCCTCCGACTCACACACCATCGCGGTGATCGCCACCCGCTTGATTGACCTGCCTCAACAGAAGCTGTGATTTTGGTCACAGGGGAGCCCAGCCAATAAAAAACCCCGTTCGTGGCGGGGCTTGGGCTGATTGTCGGTGCATGGATCATTGATATGGGGCAGGTCCGCCCGCTATCCATCTGGGGATGCTGATGGGCAACATACCGGTCTCATTCACCCTTCGCTCGAAACTGCCCCCTTCGACGAGTTACAGTTGATTGTCAGTCAGCTCGATGAACTGGGCTTGGGTGTTGAGTTCAGTCATGGTTTTGAAGTGAGTTGAGTGATTGAGGTTTGGGGTGTTGCCCCCTCGACTCCTTCAAGGTCACAGTCCTTCAGGTGATCCCCAGTGCATGGATCTGGTGGGGGAAAGGCCAGTTTCTGGTGATGTTCTGGTGAACGGCTCAGAACTCAGTCACAGCCTTGCTTACAGCTCCCTCCTGCTGCGGCAGGCAATAAAAAAATGCCTTGCGACGGGGTGAAGTGTGTATAAGGACTGTTGGGAGATAAAAGCTAAAATCAATTGCTCAAAACCGGCTCACATAAAATATCTCACTAAATCACTTCCCAACAAGTAAAACTGGACTTATCGCTTAACGATAAAGTGGCTATTCCTTTGGCCTGACCTCTTCCTTGAAAGCTGGGATATGACGACCCATGGCTGTCTATTACTTGCGCACCCTTGAAATAATAGCTCACCTTGAACTCTTTACCATTGATCAACATTTTTCCATTGTAGCCCCATCCAGCCGAGGGGATCTCGTCAAGAGAATTGTAAGCCAGCGCAACTGTATGTCCGCCTTTGCATTTATAGCGAAGGGGGTAATAATTTAGTGGCTTCATTTCCTCATATGCGCAAATAGGGTTTGCGATGAGAGCTGACAGCCCAGCAGCAGCATAAGCAATTGAATTTTTCATGTTAGTTGAAGTACTATTCCAAAACTGTACAGCCCGCCATCGCTGACGGGATAAATTTTTGTCGGTAGATCGATAGTGACTACTCAACGCCCCCTGCCATTTATTGCATGCAATGCGGGCAAAATGGTTGTTCCATTTTGTGTTTTAAAAATTATACGACAACCATTAGTTGGCAATGTGCAACCTCCTCTTACTTCGGCAGGGTATCTCACTCCATTTTGTTCTACATAAGAGCCCTGGTTGGTTTCAGCATAGATGGCTTGAACCCCATCGGAGAGCCAAGTGACTTTATGAAGGCCAACTCCCCATTCTTTTATGAAGCATTTCTCACTCTTTCCGTTAAACTCACAATATCCGGAAAATTCCCCATACGACCCTCTTTGCGCAAGGCTAACTTTGGGCAGTAGTGTGAAATTAGCGCAACAAATGCCAACGGATGAAATAAACGCAATTGCTTTAAGCTGTTTCATTTGACTGTTAGTCAGTACGACATTTTGGCTGGAGCGGGCTTTGTGCGCTCAATAATACCCTTTTGTTAATTGGCGCCCTGGCAACCTAATGATTCTATGTCTACAAGAAATTATAGCATGTTTGCCAATATCTCATTATTTCCGCGAAGTCTATAAGCATTAGTGCATGTATATTCTTTTTTGAGCAATAGTAGGAATTTAAAATTCCTCGTTTTCAATTTACTTCGGCAGTAGATCTCTCTCTCGATAAAACTCCTTGCAAAAGTGCGCAGGATGCCCATGGTCAAGGTCGATTAGTGCTCTCGCACCCATGCAAGACTGTTCAGTCAAATCATGGTAGTTATCCTCGTCGATACCATCTGATCTTCCATGTGACGCAGCAATCACTACCGCAGATGCCAGTACCCCCTTTAAAAGATGCATGAGCACGGCATAGACGCGAGTATTTGCATTCTGTCACTTATGTCAATGTCGTCATGCATGTCTATCGGAAAACTAAAGGGCCTCAAGCTCTTCTGCTCTCGCCGCATAGGTACTAAAAAGCCCCGCCGTGTGGCGAGGCTGGCTATTCCCTAATCACTCATGCCAAATTTAATTTGATGGATTCAATCGGCAGCAACCTGAGGTAAGGTGCGGTCTTCACCACCGGGCATCTAAACCACAGTTGCCAGAAAAACGGGTTTACTTTCGACAACCACAAAGGTGGTCAGAGCTTCAGGGAAGGGCCTGACGTAATCGTCGCTAAGCCGAGGTGGGGGAGGCGAACCCACTTCTCAGCACTTATGTGAGCTGAACCCCGTAATCAATATTCGTTCGCTGAGGATTCGTATGTTCGTTGAAGACCAGTGCACTAGTGACTCAATGAAGTCACCGAACGAGTTGCTATGCGAGTCAGTTGAGCTTGAGGATCTAATTCAGGAGCTAAATGCCACTGACCAAAACTACCAACGAGAACGCACCGGATTGAGAGAGAGCTCTGAATCAATCCCGAACAACGTCACAGGTTCTTTGCAGCCAGACGGCTGCTCACTGCAGCCTGTCTCGCTCAAAGGATTGATGACGACGACATCACAAGAAGAGACACTAATTATCCAATGGCCCATTAGCTCAGAGGAACTACACCTGGAATGGGAATTGACGTTGAAAGACCTTGGAGACAAGGTTCGAGTTGTCTATGACGGCGACGAACTAGGCGTCTACTCCCTGTACTGCAAAGCGAAATTTTCGCCTGACAGAATGTGAGAATCAAATCCTTGCAGACTACTGCTGGCGATATGAACAGACTCCCTATCAAGTAATCAGAGATTGTCTCAACATCATGGACGTGATACCTGTTTGGCGACGGACACTCATAGACTCAGCTCAACTAGCCAGGGCCTGGTTTGAACGCTGCTTCAATCAGAAGGTTTGTCTTCACTCTCATCACTGGCTATCTGGCAATCTTTGGGGTCCAACGACTCCCATACGAATTCGAGAACCAATGGGCAGTCCTGATACCTGTCTTGGTGGTTGTTTATATGATCACCGTTTGGCTTGATGGGGTCTTCTTCAAAGAGGAGAAGCCTGTAATTGCCGAGACAGCTCAAATGAGCAAAGCAAGGACCAAGCCAAAGAAACCATCTGAAAAAGGATTTGGCTGAGCAGCTATGAGATGGGCTTTCCTTGAGTTAAGTCCTGGAGGACGGCATGGCTGAGACCTTTAACTCATGGGCAAGAAGATCCTTGGCCAGCATGGTGAGAGCAAGACCCATCAAAGCAAGAGCGGTACCCTGATTTTTGTCTGACGCAACAGCTACATTCCTGGACAATTCCAGATGTTTTTCCCAGGAGAAATGCATCTAATCCAGGCCTGTACATCTTTTCTAAGGCCATAAGCCTTTTCGATCTGAGTGATCAGCAAAATCAGGCAATATTCTGTAATGAAAGCAATGCATTGAGATGAACACTTTCTTCCCGAATCGGTTGCAACTACTACGTTTTTAATTTGCCGCCTCAGAAAATCCGGGGTACTTTCCATTAAGGAAGCCACAAGCCAATGGAACCAATCGCATTGACTCTGGGTCAGAAGTTTGAGATCGAGAAACTCTCACGCGAGATTGACAGTTCGGATGATCTGGCGGCCCTGCGTAGTATTGCTAAAGATCTACTGGTGGCCTGGAAGAAACAGCAGGCTGCCTCAGCCTGGGTGGTGCGTCAGCATTCCCAGGGCCTTTGATATCGCCTTATTTCGTTCCTGACGATGATGGAAGACAATCCAATGGTCGCCACCATCTCGGTGGAGATTCATGCATTGCGCCTTCTTCACCGGGCTGTATCAGAGGCCTGCACCAACTGGCCTGGCGGTGATGCCAACGAACAGTCCTCTCTTTTGAGCTTGAAAACCCAGCTCTTTGCGGTCCTGATGCGTCACCTGCTCGAATCGAGTTGAATAAAGTGGAGTTCGTGCTCTATTTACATTGAAGGGCAATCAATCCTCAGAACCCACTCACCACCTGGGCTGACAGCGCTTCCATCCGGTCTTCTGCATGTTGCTCCATGCCTCGATCGCGTTATGGCGCAGCATTCGCCTGACGATCGGCTGCCCACTGCCCCGCATGGGTCTGGTTTCTAGCTCAATCCACTTGGCGTGAGCTGAGGGGAGGGCATTGCGGAAGCAGACGATCAGCTGTTCCTGTTCGTTCAGCAACCAGCCCTCCCCGTTCTTTTGCGGGTGACGATCAACAAGGGGCCGGTCCTTATTGGGCATCAGAAACCGGCGTAGATACTGGGTTGCTGGGGGAAGCGAAATAGATCCGATAGGGCTGCTAAGACAGGAGCAGCCCTCGAGTTCCATATGACACAAGAGAAAGACTCGACGAAGGTCTCAAAGAAACAGCCCGTTAAGCAGGAGCTGTTTGATCATGACCTTGAAGGTCTAAGTGGTGGATTCAAGTTTCATAAACACGAGCGGAATCCAACGCAAGTCCCTTTATCAGAACCACGGGACGATTAAAAACAGCCGTGACCGCCAAAAGCTTCATTGGCTTTTTCCCAAGTAGTCTTGGGCATGGCGCCATCGTGGCGGGGCGGGCGGTCGTTTGCTGTGCGCTTCGCTGAAACCCCTTGCGGTGACTCGCTTTTCAAAACGCCCCCTGTTGGATTCGAACCAACGACCGGCTGCTTAGAAGGCAGAGAAAAACCCAGTTGTAGCAAGGGTTTTCAAGCTATGACTGGGGTCAGGGCGGTTGAGGGCGCCCAAGGGTGCCCCCTACGGGGGTGAAAGTGGTCCCGTTTTTGAGGGCGGGACCACTTTTAAGCGGGACCACTTTTGATCGACTGGCTGCCTTAGAGGCAGTCGGTCCCTCCCTCGACTGAGGGCAGCTCTCCACCCCTCAATCCCTCAACTGATGGATGCGCCTTAGCAAGAGCCAATTCAATCTGAGGTCATGAGCGCTGAAAAAGAAATCGACCGCCTAGAGCGGGAAATCAATGCCAAGGCCGCTGGCGATGGTGGGCAGGGGAAGTCAGGCCCACCCTCTGGACCCAGAGGCAGCAGCCAACCCTCGAGGTCAGGGGGGCGCGATACACCCTTGGCAATTGTTGGGATCCTCATCGCCGTCGCCGTGTTGCTTCCCGCAGGAGGACGCCTCAACCGTGATCAAGTCCAAGCCCTCTCCGCTGGAGCAGCGGGCGCTGCGGTTGGTGTGGCTGTGGGCTACGCGCTCGGTCGCCGCAAAACAACGGGCGGCGTGGTTCAAAACCGTTAGGAGCGTTAGTTCCAGGTTCTAGTGAGCCCTGCTGCCGGTCATCACCAACGCTTCCCCGCGTTGTCACGGCAACAGCACTCACGGCCCTAGGTTTGGCCTGCCCAGACTTGAAGCGATTCCTGAAACGCTTGCTGTGTCAACCCGTTTGAGGGGTAAAGATCGATCCCACGTCGACCTGCTGCAAATGGCGATCCGGTGGGAACAGGTGCGCGCTGCTTGGTTCTCCCGCCAGGGGAACTGGGCTGAATCCGAAGCCTGCGTTGCCAATGAGCAGCGCTTGGAGCAGCGGCTGGAGCAAGCCCGGATCGATGCCGAAACGGCAGCGCGACAGCAGGCGGCCTCCTGATTGTCACTGCGGGGCAGGCAATAAAAAGCCCCGCCACACGGTGGGTTTTTTTTATTCCCTTTGCCGCGGTCAGTGGGCACGGACGCGGCAAAGGGAAGTGGGTTGGTCTCTTGAAGCGGGTTCTAACAAGTCAGGACGAGGCAGTTTCGCTGGCCTGCCTATTGATATTGGTCATCGTGTTGGTCAGTTGGGCAATATCGCTTAGGCCATTGGCATCAAACCAAGGGGCTGCGGCCCAGTCGAACCCTTCTCCGAATGTGTTGTCAGGTGCCACGACATACCAATGGCAATCGGCGTCAGGTACATCCACGGAACACCGCGACCAGTCGGCTTGCCATTGGGGCACTTGCACCCACATCACTGCAGCAGCCAGGACAGAGACAAGCGTGCGAACCATGATTCCTGGGTTGAGACGCCTTGAGCTTAAAAGTTCTGCTGATGGTTTGCGGTTGCAGTAGGAATGGGCTGGGCGCCTGATGCCGGGTGATGGTCCACACTGAATAGGTACTCAGGTCCGAGGACCAAACGAGAAATCTCAACGATCAAATCTCGGAGCTTCAAGCCCGAGTTGCCTTTCCACACCACTGGAGCAGCGGAGAGCATGAGCAGCACGTAGAGAAGCTCCGTCAGCTCAATCTCCAGAAACGGCTTCTGGACGACTACGGCCAGAAATAGCTCTGCGGACCCAACCTTCAGCCAGCATCGAGGTCGGTGATTTACCTATGCGGCTGGGCCAAAATCTAAAAGTTCTTTTGTAGTGGGATGCATGGTCTTAGCAAGGGTTAGCAAGCCCGACGCGAGGTCATGTTCACCTGCTTGCATTAAAAACTTTCTCAAAGTGATCACCTCGCCATAGTCAGGTGAAGCTGTGCCGTTGATGAGCACCCGAGCCGTGCCACGCGCCACCAATAACTGAAGTGTCATACTCATATCCTGAATGTGGCAGCCAGCAGCACCAACAGTGCTTGAAACACCATTTCAATGCGCATTTGCGAAATCTTGAGCTCGCCCTGAACAATCGTTCCAATAGAAGGCGATAGCGACATGGGCGCCGACCTGGCAGAAGGAGGTGGCCTGGGCTGGATCAATGAGGATCAGGGCAGAAAGGCTCTGCGACGACTAACCACCCTCATCAAGGGCTCGTATCTCGGAGATGAAGCACTGAATCAGGCAACAAAGATTGCCTTAGAGCGAGACCCTGGCTGCCAAGCCATCTGGCCTGACACCGGAAAGTGATGCTGGGCCCCTGAGGCGGGGTGAAGAACCCAGCGAATGGCCACAATGCTTTAACGCGTGTTGGCGAAGCCATGCTCAACACTCATTCTGTATCGTAGAGAACATTTTTTCACCTATGAAGCCTTCGTTGTTTTATCAGAACACTGATAATTCACGTCGTCTCAAAGCACCGAAAGACCAAGAGGAATGCAAAAAGCCATCATCCGAAGATGATGCCACCCTGGTGTCGAAGCCCAGCTCGCTAGAGGAACGGAGGATGCGGGTTTTCTTTTGATTGTTCGTGTCTTTTGAACTGGGCGTTGCAACTGGGTTCTGAGCCGTTCACCAGCACCTCACCAGAACTTTCCTGCATCTACGCCACAACCATGCACTGGGGTTCACCAGAAGGGCTGTGACCTTGAAGGAGTCGAGGGGGCAACACCCCACACATCACTTACTCAACTCACTTCAAAACCATGACTGAACTCAACACTCAAGCCCAAATCATCGAACTGTCTGATGATCAATTGGAACTCGTCGAAGGTGGCCGTTCTGACGTTGTCAACACCCTCGTCAGCTTCGTTCCTTATGTCGGCCCAGCCAACACCATCTCTGACAAACTTGGTGGACCGACCATTGGTGACTTGTTCTGACGAATCACCTTCTGATCGAAGAGAAGAGGCAAAAAGCCCCGCCACGAGCGGGGTTTTTTATTGTCTGCGTGCACCTGTGACCAAGATCACAGCCGGCGTTGAGCCAGGTCAATGAAGCGGGTGGCGATCACGCCGATGGTGTGTGAGTCGGAGGGAGACCTCCACCACACCTCACGCAACACAGAGCCATGACCAACACCGAACTAACCCTCGATCAGCTGCAAGCCATCTCTGGGGGGGATCGAGCAGAGCGTCAAGCTGCTCGTGCAGAAAGGCGGGAAGCACGTCGAGAAGCAAGGCACTTTCGAAATGAGCGCAGGTACGGAGTTTTCTGCAATCTTTGGGAACGTCCACATCCTGATGACTGCCCGTACAGCAGTAATCCCAGTGGGGGAGTCGTACTAGAGGAAAATCAATAAATGCTTTTAGCCCCGTCAGCAATGGCGGGGTTTTTTATTGCCTATCCGCAGGGATGAGTGGCCCAACAAATTTTGCTGTGACTGGGTTCTGAGCCGTTCACCAGAACATCACCAGATCTTGCCTGCATCCACACCACATCCATGCACTGGGGTTCACCAGAAGGGCTGTGACCTTGAAGGAGTCGAGGGGGCAACACCCCACACATCACTCACTCAACTCACTTGAAACTCATGACTAACAACAATCAATCTGCAGAACTGACCAACGACCAGCTCGAAGCAATCCAAGGCGGCAAAACTGTTGGCACTTGGGTCGATGTCGGAATGAACTTCATCCCTGTCATTGGTCAGATGAACACAATTGCTTCACTTTGGGGCGGAAGCACCGGCCAAAACATCGACAACATCAATAGCTACAAGTCCTAATCCCCACTTCCAGCTTCTTTCGCATTAAGACAATGACTCAACATCAACTCAAGTCTCTCATTGAACAGGTCGCATCTGACCCGCATCTTCAGGAGCAGCTCCGTACAGCCAAGACGACTGAAGCCATGGAGAAGCTGCTTTTGTCCAAAGAGGTTGCGAGCGGAAGTGTCTCAATGCAGGCACCCGACGAACGCGTTAAGTATCTCTCAGACAATGATCTTGAGGAGGCTGTTGGTGGTGGCTGGTGCAGCTATGGAGGATGTATTTTTACCGCCTTCATTACCACAGGTGTTCCCCTAAAATAACCTCCTGCTTTATGGTCAGTCTTTTCTGTTTTGGCAATAAAAATCCCCGCCACAAGCGGGGTTTTTTATTGTCTGCCTGCAGGAGGAGTGGACCCATAAACAAGGTTTTGCTTGGGTTCTGAGCTGATCACCAGCACCTCACCAGAACTTGCCTGCATCCCCACCACATCCATGCACTGGGGTTCACCAGAAGGGCTGTGACCTTGAAGGAGTCGAGGGGGCAACACCCCACACATCACTCACTCAACTCACTTCAAAACCATGACTAACAACAATCAATCTGCAGAACTGACCAACGACCAGCTCGAAGCAATCCAAGGCGGCAAAACTGTTGGCACTTGGGTCGATGTCGGAATGAACTTCATCCCTGTCATTGGTCAGATGAACACAATTGCTTCACTTTGGGGCGGCAGCACTGGCCAAAACATCGACAACATCAATAGCTACAAGTCCTAATCCCCACTTCCAGCTTCTTTCGCATTAAGACAATGACTCAACATCAACTCAAGTCTCTCATTGAACAGGTCGCATCTGACCCGCATCTTCAGGAACAGCTCCGTACAGCCAAGACGACTGAAGCCATGGAGCAGCTGCTTTTGTCCAAAGAGGTTGCGAGCGGAAGTGTCTCAATGCAGGCACCCGACGAACGCGTTAAGTATCTCTCAGACAATGATCTTGAGGAGGCTGTTGGTGGTGGCTGGTGCAGCTATGGAGGATGTATTTTTACCGCCTTCATTACCACAGGTGTTCCCCTAAAATAACCTCCTGCTTTATGGTCAATCTTTTCTGTTTTGGCAATAAAAATCCCCGCCACAAGCGGGGTTTTTTATTGTCTGCCTGCAGGAGGAGTGGACCCATAAACAAGGTTTTGCTTGGGTTCTGAGCTGATCACCAGAGCACCACCAGAACTTGCCTACATCCCCACCACAACCGTGCACTGGGGTTCACCAGAAGGGCTGTGACCTTGAAGGAGTCGAGGGGGCAACACCCCACACATCACTCAATCACTTCAAAACCATGTCTGAATTCAACGCTCAAGCTCAAATGATCGAACTGACTGACGACCAACTGGAACTCGTCGAGGGTGGCCGTTCTCAGACTGCCAACACAGTCGTCGACTTCGTTCCTTTTGTGGGTCCAGTCAACCGACTTTCTCAGTCCATGGGTGGACCAACCATTGGTGATCTGTTCTGACGAATCACCTTCTGATCGAAGAGAAGAGGCAAAAAGCCCCGCCACACGGCAGGGCTTTTTTTTTGGCTATGCGCAGGAGCGAGGGGCCTACAAGCGAGGCTGTGAAACGGTTCTGAGCTGTTCACCTGAACCTCACCAGAACTTTCCTGTGTCCCCACCACAGCCAAACACTGGGGTTCACCAGAGGGGTTGGGAGCTTGAAGGAGTCGAAGGGGCAGAGCCCCACACATCACTTTCAACCCATGGTCACCGCCCTTCTGATCTCTTTCACCGTCATCGGCATGCTCGCCACCCACGAAGAGCAAACTGCGTTAGACCGCATTGAGGATGGTTTGAATGCGCGGGTGCGATAAGCATTCCGCTCGTTTCGCTGCCATACCCGAAACCCCAATAGAGCCTCAGCCCGCGCCGGTGGTCGACTTGGGCGCCGTGCCATCAGGCCAATCGCCTCAACAGCAACACCGCATCCATGGCCGTGAGCGTCACGGGTGCATGGGCATCAGTCGAACGCTTCAGCTGCGTTTGAAAGCATTGCCCCTCAGCCACTGTGATGGTGGTCACTAGGTGTCCCAGGTGGATCCTGAAAAGCCTTGCGGTAACTGAACGCCCCCTGTTGGATTCGAACCAACGACCGGCTGCTTAGAAGGCAAACGAGACGCCAGTCATAGCAAGGGTTTTCGGGGCTATTACTGGGCTTTTAAGTCCAGAGGGCGCCCTAGGGTATCCCGGAAAGGGGCGTTTCTGGAGACATTGGCGCCCGGTGTCTCCAGTTTTGAAACGCGGCCCTGAGAGCGACTGCCTTATGGGCAGCCGGTCGGGATGCAACCTGGCTTCAGGCAGAGGGTTAAACGTCGATCTCCGGCCCTGACGGCAGAGTCTTGGCGCGATGGATTTCAGCGGCGGCTTCGAGCTTGTGGCCGCTGTAAAGCCATCCCTGGGTGTCGAGGAACGTGAGCATCTTGATTAGGTGCTCAACCTTCTCCGTGGCTTCCTTTGAAGCCTCTCTGTTTTCAGCTTCCCAGCGCTCCACACCATCGGCGTCGATGTATTGATCGAGCACGTCGGTGATCAGCTGCTGGGCTGCCTCGGGTCTGGTGATGAGGGCGTTGGCCTCCACCTTCCGTGGCCCGTGTTCAGCGAGGTACTGCTGAACGTGGGGTTTGTTGTGATCTGGGTGGCCTGGATCGTTCAGATCCCTCCCGCTGGAGGTCTCCAGCCCATCAATCCACAGCAGGTCGTTGTCTTCGATGAAGTCGGTGTTCAGGCCGAAGCGAACGATCTCCAGGCCTTCCATTGAATAGAGAGCCCGGCTGAATTCGTAGGACATGGGAATGTCCTGCTCAGCTAGCAGCACCTCAGCAATGGGCCGAAGGTTGCTGCGGATCATGTCGCTGATCTGAACCCCTGCTGGGTCGTGGTCGCCGCAGTAGAGGATCACCGGTTCCAGGTTGTTATCCCTGGCCCAGACGACCTCCTGCACGACATTGGCCCGACTGTTGATGTCAGCCCAGCCCTTGCCCGTGAACCGCTTGATGGCGGGGTGCATGGCCGGCTCGAACAGCTTCACCAGATCAGCCTTCTCAGTCCAGAGGATTGGGTAGCTGTGCTGGTACTTCCAGAACGATGCAGGCCACCACTGACGGGCTCTTGCCTGCATGTCACGGATCTCGCTGTTGATGTAATCCCGTGCGGTCTTCTCTTTGTCGTAGACATCAGCGCCGGTCATTTGCCGGGCATCGTCCTTGGCAACGAAACGGCGCGGGATCAACGGCTTGCCATCGCTGTCGAACGATTTGCGGGCATCCGCCAGCCACTTGGTGGCCTTGGTGAAATCACCCTTGGTGATGATGTGCGCGTCCTCGAAGAGGTAACACCAGGACCGCGAGCCAGGGGAGAAGCCAAGGCTCTCAACGGTCTGTTGCATCCACGCACGAAAGAACGCCATCTCGGATTCGTATTCCTTCCGGCGTTGCAGAGAAACGCGACCTGAGCCCATCTTGGGCAGGCGCGTTGGTGCAATTTGAATCATGAGCAGAATTTCCTGAAGGGTTGAAATTCCGCCTGAAGCCAAGTTTTCAAGGTGCGGGCGAAAACGGACTCAAGAGTCGGTTTTCAAAAAGCCTGTAACAGCAACGCTTTTCAGCTAATTGACTGTCTGAGAGGGCGCTAAGTTACACCTTCCCGATAAATGTATATTAACACAAACTCCGACCAATGTCAACCCCCTAAGTATCAGTATTGCTTATATTACAGATAAGCTTAGCTTATATATAGAGGGCTCAATTAATGCCCCTAAATAATAACTAGAGGGGTGAAAGGCTGCAATGAAAATCCGTTTGAGGGTCGCCGGCCTCTTACGGAAATCCATATCAGACCTCAGCCCTCTGGGATTGATGCACCGGGTGATGGGTCGACTCCTCCCAGCTCTCCAGCACCAGATCCCGCTGCAGGTGAAACAGGCACCGGCCCAGCAGCGTGGTCGCCTCCCCCAGGTCTTCCTCACCGATCAGGGCTACGCATCGGGCCAAATCGAGGTGATCACCCCAAGGGATCGGCATCGGCGCGCAGTCGCAAGCCTCCAGTTTGGCGGCCCAAGCACAACAGCTGCCAAGAAGAAGAAGTGGGAGAGTCCAACAATTAATGCCCTAACCGCATCACCCAAGAACAGGGATGTACGGGTGCACGACAATTGCACTCCGTGGCACTTATGTATCTTGAATGGAGAAATCGGAGGACCTATGTGGTGAACTCTACTAAAACTTATCACTCAACGCCCCTGCAATCACAGGGGTTTTTTATTGCTTCAATCACCCCAAATAGCACACAAATCAGCCTTCAATACCTGGCACCATCGCCCGCATTTAGCGGGCTTTTTTATTAGATGCAGACAACGCTGCCGACCGTTGCTATGACTGCTGAACAGACCTGATACTCATGTCAGAAGAACAACTCAAGGCATTCCTGGAAAAAGTCAAGGGCGATAGCAGTCTTCAGGAGAAGCTCAAAGCAGCTGCTGACAATGATGCTGTTACTGCGATTGCCAAGGAAGCAGGGTTTAGTATTTCTGCTGATGACTTGAAGAACGCTCAATCAGAACTTTCAGATGAGGAACTGGAAGGCGTGGCTGGCGGGGAAGCGACTGGTGATTATCGCGCCTGTCGAACGTGGCGTGGCTGGCGGGGGTGCTGACTGGTGACTGTGGGGGTTGCTAATCGGACTGTCGATGTGTGCTGTTGCTGTGTGTGACTGAGCCTACTCATCAAAGCCCCTGCAATCACAGGGGTTTTTTATTTCTTCAATCACCCTCAAGCAGTCACAAATGTCTTCCGATACCTGACACCATCGCCCGCATTTACTTGCCTTTTATTGCTATCTGACATCGCTACTGACCATTGCTATGACTGCTGCAGCGACCTAGCCAGCTATGTCTAAAGAGCAACTCAAGGCATTCCTAGAGAAGGTCAAAGGCGACCTCAATCTCCAAGAACGACTTAGGGCAGCCAAGTCACAGGATGAAGTGGTGTCTATTGCTAAGGAGCACGGTCACGACTTTGGCACCGAACACATCAGCCAACTCAGTGAAGAGGAGCTGGAAGGCGTGGCTGGCGGAACTGATGTTATTCCCGGAAATAAATGGTAAACCCTTTATTTAAAACCCTAGAACCCTAAAGCCCCTGCAACCGCAGGGGGTTTTATTTCTTCAATCACACCAATAAGACCACTAATCAGCTTCCAATACCTGGCACCATCGCCCGCATTTAGCGGGCTTTTTTATTGCCAACTGACAACGCTACCGACCGTTGCTATGACTGCTGAAGTGACCTAGCCCGCCATGTCAGAAGAGCAGCTAAAGGCATTCCTTGAGAAAGTCAAAGCAGACACCAGCCTTCAAGACCGACTCAAGGCAGCTAAGTCACAGGATGAAGTGGTGTCTATTGCTAAAGAGCACGGTCACGACTTTGGCACCGAACACATCAGCCAACTCAGTGAAAAGGAGCTGGAAGGTGTGTCTGGTGGGAACCAGGTCCAGTGTAACTGGAAGAACGAGAGTTGTTGCTAACTGGAAGCGGTCAGTCATGGTACTGTGTGTGAGTGAGACTACTCATCAAAGCCCGTGCAACCGCGGGGGGTTATTTGATCAATCACCCCAAAAAAACCCTTCACTCAGCCGACCAATACCTGGCACCATCGCCCGCATTTAGCGGGCTTTTTATTGCCAACTGACAACGCTGACGACCATTGCTATGACTGCTGTATCAGCATCTATCCCATGTCTGAAGAACAACTCAAAGCCTTCCTAGAGAAGGTCAAAGGCGATACCAGTCTTCAGGAGAAGCTGAAAGCAGCTGCTGATGCCGATGCTGTTACTGCGATTGCCAACGAAGCAGGGTTTAGTATTTCTGCTAATGACCTAACTAAGCTTCAATCTGAGCTTTCAGACGAAGAACTGGAAGGCGTGGCTGGAGGTGGGAAAACTGGACTGCGTGGCCGTGGCTGCTGGGGGACTTGGACCAATGGTGGCTGGGGATGGTGTCCATAATAGTGCTAGTGAGCCTACTCATCAAAGCCCCTGCAACGGCAGGGGTTTTTTAATGCTTCAATCACCCCAAAAAGACCATAAATCAGCCTCCAATACCTGGCACCATCGCCCGCATTTAGCGGGCTTTTTTATTAGATAGTGGGCTCGGTGGTGCATCCGCAGATGACCCCCACCACCGTCTCCGTGGCAGACGACTAGCTACGAGCGAGGGTTTTTTATTGGCTATCTGCAGGAGGAGGAGACCCATAAACAATGCTGTGACTGGGTTCTGAGCCGTTCACCAGAACCTCACCAGACCTTGCCTGCATCCACACCACATCCGTGCACTGGGGATCACCAGAAGGGCTGTGACCTTGAAGGAGTCGAGGGGGCAACACCCCACGCATCACTCACTCAACTCACTTTCAAAACCATGACCACTTCTAATCACGCTCAAGCCGACGTCACTGCTGAGGATCAGATCCTTGAACTGACCGAAGACCAACTAGAGGCTGTCGAAGGTGGCTTCTTCCATACGCTGCCACCGCTTATCGACACCCTTGACATACTCCATCACTTAACAAAGTAATTTTCTGACCGCTTAATTCACTCAACTCACTTCAAAACCATGACTGAACTCAACACCCAAGCCCAGATCATCGAGCTGACTGACGACCAACTGGAACTCGTCGAAGGTGGCAGTTTCGAGCGAAGGGTGAATGAGACCCATATGTTGCCCATCACCCTCCCCCTATGGATAGCGGGCCACGGACCTGCCCCATATCGATGATCCATTCACCAACAATCAGCCCAAGCCCCGCCACGAGCGGGGTTTTTTATTGCCTGCCGACCGATGCTATGACTGCTAAATCGACCGATGCCAGCTATGTCTAAAGAGCAGCTCAAGGCGTTCCTGGAGAAAGTCAAAGGCGACCTCAATCTTCAAGAACGACTCAAGGCAGCTAAGTCACAGGATGAAGTGGTGTCTATTGCTAAAGAGCACGGTCACGACTTTGGCGCAGAGCACATCAGCCAACTCAGTGAAGAGGAGCTGGAAGGCGTGGCTGGTGGAGGGATAATAGGGGTGGATAAAGCGACGAGAGCTGACTGCCGAAAGACTTCCGACCCCGAGAGCTGCCAATTCTGAGCCTCATGGATTCTGAGCCTACTCATCAAAGCCCCTACAAACCATGTCATTAGAGCAACTCAGAGCCTTCCTAGAAAAGGTGAAAGGCGACACCACACTTCAGGAAAAGCTAAAAGCAGCTAAGTCATCTGATGATGTTGTGAGCATCGCTAAAGAGCACGGCCACGAATTCACTGTTGATAAGATCGCTGAACTCAGTGAAGAGGAACTGGAAGCCGTGGCTGGCGGAGCGTGGTGTCTGGAGTGTATTTATAGGACTAGCGTGGGTAAGATAAAACTCAGTGATGGGTGGTGTAAGGTTAACTAGAGCCTAGCGACTTTAGTATATTGAAGGATGAATCAAAGCCCCCTGCAACCGCAGGGGCTTTTTATTTCTTCAATCACCCCAAAAAGACCATCAATCAGCCTCCAATACCTGGCACCATCGCCCGCATTTAGCGAGCTTTTTTATTAGATAGTGGGCTCGGTGGTGCATCCGCAGATGAGCCTGACCGCCGCTGCCGTCGAGACCACCCCGCCATGAGCGGGGTTTTTTATTGCTTGCCGACCGCTGCTATGACTGCTGTATCAGCATCTATCCCATGTCAGAAGAACAACTCAAAGCCTTTCTAGAGAAGGTCAAAGCAGACACCGGTCTTCAAGAGAAGCTGAAAGCAGCCAGCGATGCCAATGCTGTTGCTGCGATTGCCCAAGAGGCTGGGTTTAGTATTTCTGCTGACGATTTGAAGAAGGCTGAATCAGAAATTGTAGAAGAAGTCCTTGAAGGCGTGGCTGGTGGTCTTGCTGGTGGGGGCTGCAGCGTGACTAATCAATCGATACTGCCTGGCATGCCTGCTCCTGCTCCTATTGATCATTCCCTTCTCAATTCCGCTATTCCTGGGTTCCTCCGCAAAAGGAGCTGATGATTCTGTACTGCCTCCTTCAGGTTACACACTCAAAGCCCCTGCAACCGCAGGGGTTTTTTATTTCTTCAGTCACACCCATAAGCCAGCAAATCAGCCTTCAATATCTGGCACCATCGCCCGCATTTAGCGGGCTTTTTTATTAGATAGTGGGCTCGGCGGTGCATCCGCAAATGCCCCCTGTGACCAAGATCACAGAAACCGTTGACCCAGATCAATGAAGCGGGTGGCGATCACGGCGATGGTGTGTGAGTCGGAGGGAGACCTCCACCACACTTCACCCAACAAAAACCAATGACGACTTCTTTCATCAACGAGACCACCGTCGACCAAGAGCTTCAACTCGCCGAACTGTCTGAACTGAATGGCGGCATCGCTTGGGTCGCGCCGGCGGTTGCAATCGGTGCAGCCTTTACCCTCGGCTGGCTGACCAATGAGCTTTGGGACGAAGTCAAAGAAGACGTCGCTGATGCCATTCACGACGCCATTAGCGATGAAAAACAAGGCGACTGTGGCCAGAACTCTGGTAGCTATCGGGAAGAGCCCGGCTCCCGTGGTGGTGGCAAAGGCCGCAAGCCCGTCTTGAAGTGAGTTGAACCCGGGGAGCCTGATGCTCACGCGATGAGCTGAAAGCAATACAACACCAACGAGTGGGAAAGCAGGGCGGTCTTCGATGAATGTGGCTGATCCATCCCCCGGCAAAAAATCAGATCACTGCCCCGCCACAAGCGGGGTTTTTTATTGCCTGCATGCAAGAGGAGTGGACCCATAAACAAGGTTGCGACTGGGTTCTGAGCCGTTCACCAGCACCTCACCAGATCCTGGCCTTTCCTCCACCACTTCCATGCACTGGGGATCACCAGAAGGGCTGTGACCTTGAAGGAGTCGAGGGGGCAACACCCCACACATCACTCACTCAACTCACTTCAAAACCATGACCACTCAAACTTTCGACGCTCAAACCATCAACGAAGACGATCTGGAGGCCGTGCAAGGCGGCGGATTCTTGAAGGATTTCGTCAATGGTGTCGTTGACTTCACTCCTGCTGGCCCTGTGAACCGCACGATCCAACAAGCTGGCGGTTCCATTGGTGATCACGTCGTTAGTTGAATGACGACCACCGTTTGATCGAAGAGAAGAGGCAAAAAGCCCCGCCAGGAGCGGGGTTTTTTATTGCCTGCCGACCGTTGCTATGACTGCAGAAGCGACCTAGCCAGCGATGTCCAAAGAGCAACTCAAGGCATTCCTACAGAAGGTCCAAGGCGACACCAGTCTTCAAGACCGACTTAAGGCAGCTAAATCACAGGATGATGTGGTGTCTATTGCTAAAGAGCACGGTCACGACTTTGGCACCGAACACATCAGCCAACTCAGTGAAGAGGAACTGGAAGGCGTGGCTGGAGGAACGATACTTATTCCTGGACATTTTAATGGAAAATGGTTGTAGGGTAAACCCTTTATTTAAAACCCTAGAACCCTAAAGCCCCTGCCAGTGCAGGGGCTTTTTATTGCTTCAATCACCCCAAAAAGACCATCAATCAGCCTCCAATACCTGGCGCCATCGCCCGCATTTAGCGGTCTTTTTTATTAGAAACTAGCCAGAAAGTTGTCGGCACAGGAGCGCTTGACGATTTCTATCTGATTGATCAAAAACCTCCGAGAGTCAGGACGATCTGAAGAGATCCCAAGCCCACCAGGAAGGACCCTCCAAGCAAGATCAAATCTTTACGGGAATTAGCCATGGGGAGAAGGGCCGTGCCCAGAAGCAACGCTCCCATGAATCTAAAGAAAATCGGTAAAGCCAATATTTAGATGGATTACACCTTTTCATTCTTTCACACGCCTGTTACCCAAGTTCATGAAAAACCTGTTGCAATTGGGACTTGAGCCCTCTGGCTTCATATCTCTTAACCAGAGGGCACGCCTCTAATCGCAGCTCATTCTCCAGCTATCCCCGAAACGTTGAGTCACTTCGATGCTGCTCGGGAATGCATTCGACACCAGCGGCTGGGTGATGATCGCCATCGCTAGGAGGCTGATCGAGAAGGGCATCGCAAGACGAATCCAGTCCTCTTTTCTCATGATCAGCAGGAGTGTTGGCTCCCTCGACCATGGCCTAGGTGGGACCCTCCATGCTCACTGGGTCGTTGGGGTGTGAAGGGAATGCCTAAAGATCGGCCCAGGCGTCAGCACCGCCCTCAAGGAACTGCCGGCAGCGACGCCGCGCACGGTGGTGCTCTGCTGGTGAATGGAACTTGGCCTGCAGCGCGTCCTGTTCGTGCAGCCCAGCCCAGCGACCACGAAGCGCTTCATCCTCAGCGTGAGCCCGTGGTGGCTTCCGGTGACGGGCCATCAGCCCAGACGCCTCAACAGCAATACAGCATCCATGGCCGTCAGCGTCACGGGTGCATGGGTATCAGTCGACCCCCTTCACCAGCATTTCCCTTTAAGCACCGTGATGGTGGTCACTAGGTGTCCCAGGTGGATCGTGAAAAGCCTTGCGGTAACTGAACGCCCCCTGTTGGATTCGAACCAACGACCGGCTGCTTAGAAGGCAGCTGCTCTATCCAGCTGAGCTAAGGGAGCACCGTTGCATTTTGGCAGCAGGCCCCGGGGCAGCGGCACCTAGAGTTGCTTTCTGTGCAATGTCCTCCATGCCTGCGAGCCGGCTCACCGACAGTCAGAAGCAGGATCTGGTTGAGCGTTACAGCGCAGGCGAAGCGAGTTCGGTTCTCGCTGAGGCCTTTGGCTGCAGCGTGAATACGGTGAGCCGCACGGTGCGAACCCTGCTGCCTGCTGAGGAATACAACGCGCTCAAAGCTGCACGTGCAAAAGGGGTGCGGCCGGTTGCTGCAACTTCGGTGGCTGACGTAGAGCCGGCACCAGCTCCGGAGCCTGCAGTAGTGCCAGCGCCTGAGCCAGAGTCAAAGACTGCAGGCTCTGAAGCCAGCCAGCAGATCCTGGCCCTGGATGACGTTGATGATTGCAATGCCGCCGAATCGGCCGGGGCTGGTGATCAGGAGGCTGAGCTGAGCGACGCGGATCACGATCCCGCCAATCAGTTTCATGAGGTGGCGATCCTCACCGGCATCACCCACGCCGACAGCCATGTGCCCGTGCCCACCCAGCCTCTGGGGCCAGGGGTGCTCCCTGAAAGCGTTTACATGCTGGTCGACAAGGTGGTGGAGCTTGATCCCCGCCCCCTCAGCGATTTCCCCGAGCTGGGTTCCCTTGATCCGGTGGATCAAGAGCGTCAGGCCATCGGCCTGTTTGCCAGCCCGCGCACGGCCAAGCGCCAGTGCGGCCGCAACCAGCGGGTGATTCGGGTGCCTGACACCACGGTGTTCACGCGCACCTCCAGCTATCTGCTGGCCCGCGGCATTACGCGTTTGGTGCTGGAAGGGTCGTTGATTGCCCTTGATGCTTAGAGACTGTCCAGCTTGAGATCAGTCTCGCTGGGGCGGCATCAGCAGGGCGGCAAGGGATCCACCGCTGAGCACGCCCAGAACCGTGCTGACGCCCACGATGAAGCCTGTGGGTAAGGGTGCGGTTTTACCGATGCCGAGGTTGAGTGCGCGGCGTTCGCTGAGGTTCTGGGCGCCCAGGCAGAGCACCAGCAGCAGCAGACCGGCACCACCGCAGCTGAGCAAGAACAGGCGGAGGCGCTGCACCATCGACTCAGTGGAAGTTGTCTCAGTCTGCGTCCTCATCGCCATCCGTGTCGGATGTGTTGTGCAGTAGGGCGTAGAGCTCCCGTTTGGATCGACCGCTTCCTTGGGCGAGTTGCTTGGCGGCGGCATTGGCACTGAGACCACCCTCGATCAATTGCTGCAACGCGTCGCGCCAATAGGCGTCGCCGTGGTCTTCTGCGACGACTTCCGGTGCCCCGCCCAGCACCAGGGTGAATTCCCCCTGGGGTTTGTGGACGCTGAAATGTGCGAGAGCTGAGGCCACCGTCGGTCCCACCTGCTGTTCGTGGCGTTTGGTCAGTTCGCGGGCCACCTGCAGGGGGCGGTCACCGCCGCAGAGCGTCAACAGGTCGTTGAGGAGTTGCAGCAACCGGTGCGGTGCTTCGTAGATCACGGTGGTGCGCGGCTCTGAGGCGATTGCGGCCAGGCGCTCCTTGCGTTGTTTGCCTTTGGGGGGCAGGAAGCCTTCAAAGCAGAAGCGGCCACTGGGCAGTCCGCTGCTCACCAGGGCGGTGGTGGCGGCACAGGGACCCGGCACACAGATCACCTCTCGCCCTGCGCTGCGGGCTGCAGCGACCAGGTCTTCACCGGGATCACTGATCCCTGGAAGGCCGGCATCGCTGATCACCGCCACGCTTTGCCCTTGTTCGAGCAGGTCCAGCAGTTGGGGAATGCGGCCGCGGGTGTTGTGTTGATGAAAGCTCAGCCGTTTCCCTTGAGCACCCAGGGCACTGAGCAGTTGGCCGCTGTGGCGGGTGTCTTCGCAGGCGATCACATCCGCCGTCGCCAGCACCCTGCGGGCTCTCTCGGAGAGATCCCCCAGATGTCCGATCGGTGTGCCCACGAGGTACAGACTCCCGCCTGCAGGTTCCTGAACCATGCGAGTGCGACGCGCTCTGAAGGTGTTGCCGTCACCGCTGACGGTGTTCTCGAAGTCTGGCACTGCGCTCTGGGCTCTGGCATCGGGGTGTCGATCACAATGTCCCCACTGTGTGAGCACCCTGATGTCCCCTTCCGTTGCGTTACCCGACGGCATCAGCCAGGAGGCGTTGGTCGCGTCCTTGCGCCCGTTGTGCTGGGGAGCGGCGGACATCCTGCGGGCCTACGCCCGTGGCGATCAGCCGCCCCATGGTTTTCCCAAGGCCTTGAGCGTGGATGATGGCGGTGAGGGCCCTGTATCTGCCGCTGATCTGGCGGTGAACCAGTGGTTGTTGGATGGTCTTCAATCGGCGTTCCCATCCGCAGGCTGGACGCTGCTGAGTGAGGAAACAGCGAAGGAGCAGCTCACAGACGGCGAGCCTCTGGCTGCCGATTGGCTGTGGATCCTCGATCCTCTCGATGGCACCAAGGATTTCCTTCAGGGCACCGGTGAATACGCGGTGCATCTGGCCTTGGTGCATCAGCAACGCCCCGTGGTGGGAGTGGTGTTGCTGCCGGAAGTGGACGAGCTCTGGTTCGGCGTGGTGGGCGATGGCACCTGGTGTGAAAACCGTCAGGGTGAGCGGTCACCGGTGCGCTTCAGTGACAGAACCGCGGTTTCGGATCTGATCCTGGTGGCCAGCCGCAGCCACCGTGACGACCGACTGGTGAAGCTGATTGACACCCTCGCGCTCGGCGGTTCCAAAGCGGTGGGCAGCGTTGGCTACAAGGTCGCCACGATCCTGCGCGGGGAAACTGACCTCTACGTCTCCCTCTCCGGCAAGAGTGCTCCTAAGGACTGGGACATGGCTGCTCCGGAAGCGGTGCTGCTGGCTGCAGGTGGTGCCTTCACCCATGCCGACGGTCAGCTCTTGACCTACAACACCGGCGATGTGCGTCAGGCGGGCTGCCTGATCGCCAGCCATGGCCAAGCCCATGCTGAGCTGTGCGCTCAGTCGGCGAAGGCGATGGCCACGATTGATCCTGGTTTTCAGGTCTGAAGAACCGGTCTCAGGGGGGCAAAGTCCCCCTTCTGGTAGGTGTTGGCAGTGTTGGACAGGCACAAAAAATCCCCCACCAACAGGTGCTGGTGGGGGATTGAAGGTCAAAGCCTGACTCAGGTGAGCGGAGCCACGGGGGTGGGGGCAGGCTCGGGTGCGGCTTCTTCGCCGTTCTGAGGCACGCCTCGGAGGGTGAGGTTGATGCGACCGCGGTTGTCGATCTCGCGCACGCGCACGGTGACTTCGTCGCCCACCTTGACCACGTCTTCCACCTTCTCCACCCGTGCTTCGGAAAGCTGGGAGATGTGGATCATGCCTTCCTTGCCAGGAAGGATTTCCACGAAGGCGCCGATCGGGATGATCCGGGTGATCGAGCCGGTGAAGACTTCGCCTTCGTTCACCTTGCGGGTCAGGCCCTCGATGATGCGCTGCGCTTCTTCAGCCGCAGCACCATCGTGGGAAGCGATCGTGACGATGCCGCTGTCCTCGATGTCGATCTTGGTGTTGGTGCGCTCGGTGATGCCCTTGATGGTGCGACCACCGGGCCCAATCACGGTGCCGATCAGTTCGGGATCGATGCGGAAGCTGAGCAGGCGAGGAGCATGGGGTGACAGACCCTGACGGGGGGTGTCAATCGCCTCCATCATCTTCTCGAGGATGTGCAGGCGGGCAGGACGGGCCTGGTTGACGGCATCAGCCACAGTGTTCACCGGCAGGCCGGTGATCTTCATGTCCATCTGCAGGGCGGTGATGCCCTTGTCGGTGCCAGCCACCTTGAAGTCCATGTCGCCAAGGAAATCCTCGATGCCCTGGATGTCGGTGAGGATGCGCACCTCGTCGCCTTCCTTAATCAGACCCATGGCAGCGCCGCTCACGGGTGATTTCAGGGGAACGCCGGCATCCATCAGCGCCAGGGTGCTGCCGCAGACCGAGCCCATGGAGGTGGAGCCGTTGGAGCTCAGCACCTCGCTCACCACCCGCACCACGTAGGGGAAGGTGTCTTTGGCGGGCAGCACGGGAATGATGGCCCGCTCGGCCAGCGCGCCGTGGCCGATCTCGCGGCGACCGGGCGAACGCATCGGACGGGTTTCACCCACCGAGTAGGGGGGGAAGTTGTAGTGGTGGAGGTAGGTCTTCTCGTTGCTGGGGTTGAGATCGTCCATCTCCTGGGCATCGCTGGGGGTGCCCAGCGTTGCGGTGGAGAGCACCTGGGTCAGCCCCCGCTGGAACAGACCGGAGCCATGCACGCGCTTGGGCAGCACACCAGCGGCGGCACTGATCGTCCGCACTTCATCCAGAGCACGACCATCCACGCGCTTGCCGTCTTTGACGATCTGCTGGCGCATCAGCTTCTTGGTCAGAGCCTTGAAGCTGTTGGGCAGGGCCTTGCCGTTGGTGCTAACAGCAACGCGCACCGGGTCGTCGTCCTTGAGACCCTGAATCGTTTCGGCTGTGGAGGTGCGAATCGCGTCGAGCTTGTCGTCGCGCTCACCTTTGGTCTGGTCGAACTGCTTCAGCACCTCGCCGATGGCCTTGGTGCAGTTCTTCTCCAGATAGGTCGGCAGGGTTGCGTCGACTTCGGGAGTGGTGGGAATGACCTGCTCAATGCCGGCCTCTTTGAGGATGGCTTGCTGGGCCTTAATCAATTCGCACACCGCTTCGTAGCCGAAGTCGATGGCTTCAATTACGTCCTGCTCGGGAAGCTGATTGGCGCCGGCTTCCACCATCACCACACCTTCAGGTGTTCCAGCCACCACCAGATCCAAATCGCCGCGTTCAATTTCGCGGTAGCTGGGGTTCAGAACAAAGTCGTCGCCGAGAAGGCCAACACGCACCGCTGCCATGGGGCCTTGAAAAGGAATGCCTGCCATCAAGGTGGCCAGGGACGCTCCGGTGACCGCCAGCACGTCGGCGGGCACGCGCTCATCGAGCGACATGCAGGTGGCCACGATCTGAAGGTCGTCGCGCAGCCAGTTGGGGAACAGCGGCCGCATCGGCCGGTCGATCAGGCGGGAAATAAGGGTGGCCCGCTCAGGAGGGCGACCTTCGCGGCGCATGAAGCTGCCGGGAATGCGGCCAGCGGCGTAAAGGCGCTCCTCGTAATCGCAGATGAGGGGCAGGAAATCGATGCCTTCACGACCGGAGGATCGGGTGGCGGTCACCAGCACGGAGGTGTCGCCGCACTCAATCATCACTGAGCCGCCGGCTTGGGGGGCATAACGCCCCGTGGTCAGTCGAATCTCCCGACCATCGAAGGAGATCGACTGTGTCTGACCTTGCACTTGCGCTTATGTCTTTCTGTCAAGTCCCATTCTGTCATTTGATTGGAACAGTTGCCCAGTCCCCGCCGGAATCCGCGCCTTGGAGCGCATAAAAAAAGAGGTGCTGTTGCACCTCTTTGGCTTGTTTGATGTGGGCTTGTCAGCCAGCACAGAGATCACCAGCTGGACTTGACCACGCCAGGAAGTTCACCTTTGTGAGCGCGCTCGCGCAGCTGGTTGCGGCACAGGCCGAAATCGCGATACACACCACGGGGCTTGCCGGTGGCCCAGCAACGATTGCGAACGCGGTTGGGGGCGCTGTTGCGGGGCAGGCCCTGGATTTTGCGGTGGATTTCCAGACGCTCCATGGGGTCCTTGGCAGCGTTGAACGCTTCCATCAGAGCCGCGCGCTTAGCCGCATAGCGCTCAACCATCTTTTTCCGCTTCACATCGCGGGCGATCATCGACTTCTTGGCCATACAGGCGGTCGTTCTATGCGGACTAATCCACCACGATACCTGTTGGCCTGCCCCCAACTCCTCAGCGGCCGGTGAGCTGCTGCACCAGCGGAAGTTGGCTGGTGTCGCGCACGATCAAGACAACGCTCAGGCCCAGCAGCAGCAGCAGTCCTGATTGCATCACCGCCATCTGAAAACGCTCAGGCAATGGTTTGCCCCGCACCGCTTCCGCCAGCAGCATCACCAGTTGCCCCCCATCCAGCAGGGGTAGGGGCAGGGCATTCAGCACACCAAGGTTGATGGAAATCAGGGCGGTGAACAACACCAACCCGCCGCCGCCTTGGCTGCTGAGCTGGGCCCCCATCTCCACGATCTTCACCGGACCACTCACCTGCTGGGCGGTTTGGCCGAAGTTGGTCACCAGGCCGCTATACCCCACCACCGTGTTGCGGATCATGCCGATGAACTGGTCGCTGCCATAAGCCACGGCCTGCAGCGGGTTGGAGGCGGGATGGAGATCGCCGCTGAGATTGGCCTGCAGTTGCGCGCCGATTCGCCCTTGTCCGTCGCGGTCGACTGGCGTCAGGGTGAGCGGGCGATCCGAGCTGGCGTCACCAGCGCTGCGGCTGACCAGGTTCAGGTTTTGATCTGGCGCGGTCTTGATCAGGTTCACCAGCGAACGCACAGCCTCCTGGCCGCTCCCAAGCACGTCGCCGTTGATGCTGAGAATCTGATCACCCGCCTTCAGCCCTGCACGGGCGGCGGCTTCACCGGGCTGCACGGCGACCACCATCACCCCGGGTTCGGGTGAGGCGGGAATGCCCACGAACGCCGATTGCCCCACCAGCACCAGCCAGGCCAACAACAAGTTGGCCAGCACGCCGGCGCTGATCACCAAGATGCGTTGGGGAATCGGCCGATTGCGCAATAGATCCGGGTCGTCGTCAGGAATTGTGCTGTTTTCGTCGTCATCGGGGAACGACACGAATCCACCCAGGGGCAGAAGCCGCAGGGCGTAGGTGACCCCGTTGTGCTCTCGCTTGAGCAGGGCTGGCCCGAATCCCACAGAAAATCCATTGACCCGGATCCCCTGGCCTACGGCAGCCAGGAAGTGGCCCGCTTCATGAATGACCACCAGCAGGCCGAGGGCCAGCAGTGCCGCAAGAACGTTCACGCCGTCGTTTTCAGGAGGCTCATTCTGGCTGGAGACGCTCGCGACCGAAGTAGGGAACCAGGGCTTTGGGAAGCAGCACGCTGCCATCCGCTTGCTGACCGTTTTCCAGTAGGGCGGCCATGGTGCGGCCAATTGCCAACCCGCTGCCATTGAGGGTGTGCACCAGGCGTGTGCTCTTCCCTTCCTTGGTGCGGATCGAGGAACGGCGTGCCTGGAAATCGCCGCAGACACTGCAGCTGGAGATTTCCCGGTAGGCACCGGCACCGGCCAACCACACTTCGAGGTCGTAGGTGCGGGCGGCGGAGAAGCCGATGTCACCCGTGCAGAGGTCGAGGACCCGATAGGGCAGTTCCAGGGCCTGAAGCACCGCTTCCGCATCGGCGGTGATCTGGGCGTGCGCCTTCTCCGAGTGATCGGGATGCACGAACCAGTAGAGCTCGACCTTGTTGAACTGGTGCAGGCGAATCAGGCCACGGGTGTCCCGTCCATAGCTGCCGGCCTCGCGCCGGAAGCACGGGCTGTAGGCCACGTAGCGAACGGGCAGCTGGTCAGCGGGAATGATTTCGTCGCGGTGCAGGGAGGTGACAGGCACCTCAGCGGTGGGGGTCAGCCAGAGGTCGTCTTCCGCGCAGCGGAAACTTTCCTCCGCAAATTTGGGCAGCTGTCCCGATCCCTGCAGGCTGGCACTGTTCACCAGCACCGGCGGAAGCACCTCCTTGTAGCCCTTGCTGCAGTGCAGGTCGAGCATGAAATTGATCAACGCCCGCTCAAGCCGTGCGCCCTGGCCCATCAAGGTCACGAAGCGGCTCTGGGAGATCCGCACGGAACGCTCGGTGTCGAGCAACCCAAGCCGGTCAGCAATTTGCCAGTGCTCTTCCAGCCCTTCGTCCTGGCGGGGGGTGCCCCAGCGGCGCACCTCCTGATTGTCGTCTTCGCTGCGGCCCTCAGGGCATTGAGGCGAGGGCAGGTTCGGGAAACTCAGCAGTTGTTCGCGCAGCTTGGCGGAGAGTTCTTTCTCTTCCTCCTCCAGAACAGCCACCTGCTGCTTGATCTGGTTGCCTTGGCGGCGAAGATCGGCGACCTCTTCGCCCTTGGGGTCGGCCCCGCCTTTGATCTTCTGTCCGACTTCCTTGCCGATGCGATTGCCGTCGGCCTGGAGGCTGCTGCGCTTTTCTTCGAGATTGCGCTGCTGCTGGGCGATCAACTGGAGACCGGTGAGGTCAACGTTCATCCCCCGCCGCCCGAGTTCGCGGGCAATCAGGTCGGGGTTGTCACGCACCAGGCGCTGATCGAGCACGGGGGTTTGGATCGCGGCGCCGGCAGCCTAGGCGCTGGTGTTCAGAGCACCTGGCCGACCATGACGGCAGCCACGGCGGAGAACAGGGTGATGCCGAGGGCGGTCAATGGATTCTGTCCCTGGGCCACGGCCACGGTGGTGATCACACCAGCGCCCAGGCAGGCCACAGCCAGTTGGGAGGTGAGGTCGCTGTAACGGTTCACGCTGGCCCTTTCCGAATACTGCGACGGTACGGAGCACCCCAGTGGCTGCCAGCGTTTCTGAAGCCGGTCGTTACGCCGCGTCAGGCTTCTTCATCTGGCGCAATACGAAAGCTCTCGGGGGTGGTGCTGCTGGCGGCCCTTGCCCGCCCACTGCTGGCCCAGTGCTTGAGGGCATCCAGTTGTTCCCGGGCCGTGCGGGAGAGCGGCACCAGCTGGGAGGCTGCGCGAATCAGATCGCTTTCGCTCAGTTCCCGGCGCTCCGCGAAGGCCAGATGCATTCCCTCAATCACCGTCTGCTCGAGCTCTGCTCCGGAATAGCCCTCCGTGCGGCCCACCACGGAGCTGAGGGGCAGGCTGAGCCCAGGGCGGCGCCGGGCCACATGCAACGACAGGATGCTTTCCCGCTCTGCTGGTGCGGGCAGGTCGAGCAGGAAGATTTCATCGAAACGCCCTTTGCGCAGGAGCTCTGCCGGCAGCCGATCCACCGCATTGGCGGTCGCAACCACGAACACGGCGGAGCGCTTTTCCGCCATCCAGGTGAGCACCGTGGCCAGCACCCGCTGACTGGTGCCCCCGTCACTGCGGGCATCGCCCCCGAAGCCTTTGTCGATCTCGTCGATCCAGAGCACGCAGGGCGCCATCGCTTCTGCCCGTTCGATCGTTTCGCGGGTGCGGGCCTCGCTGGCTCCCACCAGGCCGGCGAACAGGCGCCCCACATCGAGGCGCAACAAGGGCATCGACCAGCTGTGGGCCACCGCTCTGGCCGTCAGGGATTTGCCGGTGCCTTGGGGGCCCACCAGAAGCACCCCGCGCGGGAGTGGTAAACCGAAGCTTCTGGCTTCATCAGAAAAGGCCTGGTGGCGTTGGTTCAGCCAGTGCTTGAGCGCGTCGAGGCCGCCAATGTCGGCGGGATCGGCATCGGTATGGCAGAACTCCAAGACCTCGCTGCGGGCGAGGGAGCGGCGTTTTTCCTCGAGGACATCGGTCAGATCGTCGCGGCTGAGCGCTCCTCTTTGGGCTAGGGCCCGGGCTGCCACGTGGCGCACCCGGGCTTCTGTCAGCCCACTGCAGGCATGGGTCAGCTCTTCAAGCACGTCCGCGTCGAGCGAACTGCCGCTGGCCTGGGCAATGGACTGCAGGAGTGACTGGATTTCGTTCTCCCGGGGCAGGGGCAGATCCAGCAGGGTGAGGGATTCATCCAGCTCTGCCGGGGGCGTCCAGGCGCCGGTGCTCAACACCAGCGTGTGGGGGCGCTCCCGCAAGCGACTGGTGAGATTGCGCAGCATTCGTGCGATGCCGGGATCGTCGCAGAAGCGATGAAAGTCCTTCAGCAACAGCAGGGTGGGTTGGCTGGCTTCGAGCTCCTGCAGCCACTGCAGCACCACCATCGGTTGGCGGGCCCCCAGGCCTTCGCTGTTGAGAACACCACCCAGGCCATCGATGAAGTTCCAGGTGGCGAGTCGCCGGTTCCCCAGTCGGCTCACAGCTTGTTGCAATAGGGCCTCAACCCGCTCCTCCTCAGGGCTGCGGATCCAGATCAGTGGCGTCCCGGCCCGCACCAGCAGGTCGAGTTGATCGCGCCAGAGTTCAAGCATTGTTGCTGCTCTCCCGCAGCTGCTGAAGGGCCTGCCAACGGGGATCGATCGGCGCGCTTGGCATGGCTGCGCCTGTGTTCTCGGGCTGGGGAGGACCAGGGCAGTCGTTGCCGCAACGATTGACCACAGAACGCTGCAGGCTCAAGTGTTCGAAGGCCCAGCGCTCGGGTTCGAAGCTGCTGCGTGGATCCATGCTTTCGATCAGACCATCGGGGCTGTCGGGATCGAAGCCGGCTTCCGCCATGGCGTCGCTGGATTGGTCATCTCCCAACCAGATCAGTTCCTCTGTTTTCACCTTGAGGCTCTGATTGAACTGGCCCAGGCAGCGGTCGCAGCAGAGGCTGACGATCGTTTGCAGCTCTCCGCTCACCTCGAGCACGTTGCCACGGTGTTCTGCCTGAAGCTCGCCGCGCACCGGGGTGAGCGATTCGAGATCCTCGAGCATGCCCTCCACCTCCCAGACCCTTGGCGCACCAAGAGCCTGGAGGTCACGCAGCGGAACGGGCTCAAGCCCAGGGATCACTTGTTGCCGCCTCGGGGTTCGAAGGGCAGTCGGGATCCGCCCTGAGCACCGGTGCCAGCTGTTGCCGTCGCCTGCTGCTTCATCTGGTCATTCAGAATCGCCTGGAGGTTGTCGGGCAGGGCTTCCCGGGTGAGCAGGAAGGTCTGTCCAGCCTGGAAAATATTGGCGATCACCATGTAGAGCAGAACGCCCGCCGGCAAAGGGAAGAACAGGAACATGCCGGTGATCATCACGGGGGTGATCTTGTTGGCGGTGGCCTGCTGAGGGTTGGCCGGCATTCCCATGCCGGACAGCAGCTGGGACGCAAACAGGCTTACGCCGAATGCACCCACCAGGATCGCGATATCCCAGTTGATGGCTCCATCGCTGTAGAAGCCCACCTGACCCAGGGCTTTGATGAACAGGAAGCCACTGCGGGCCGCGAGGCCAGGGATCTTGCCTTCAACCGTGGCATCACCCGGTGCAATGGCTGTGATCGTGCCGTCTTCGGCGACGGACACGACATCGTCACCCTTGGTCACCGTCCAGTTCGGCATGAATTTCTGACCGTCGTCAACGCTGGTCAGAACCTGGCTGAAGGCTTCACCACTCTTGGTCTGGAGCTGGATTTTGGCGCTCTCCCCTGCACCGAGTTTGGTGCCGCCGGGAAGGCTGGCGATCACCGGAACATGGTTGGTTTCGGTGATGAAGATGGAATGGCTTGCACTGTTGAACGGCTTGGGCTCAACCGCGGCGATCTGCTCAGCGGGCAGCACCTTCATGTTGAGCGTGTAGGGCACGTCCGCGAACGGTGATCCCCGCAGGGTTGCGAACAGGGCGAACAGGATCGGCATCTGCACCAACAGGGGCAGACAACCCGCCAAGGGGCTGCCGAACTCCTTCATCAGCTTTTGCAGCTCTTCCTGCTGTTTCTGGGGGTTGTTGGCGAACCGCGACTTGATCTCCGCCTGCCGCTTCTGCATCACGGGTTGAGCGATGCGCATCCGGCGCGCACTACGGATCGAACCGGCGCTGAGAGGGAACAGCGCCAAGCGGATCACAACGGTGAGCGCCACGATCGCCAAGCCGTAGCTCGGCACCAATCCATAGAAGAAATCCAGGATTGGAATCAGCAGGTTGTCGGAGATGTATCCGATCACGATGGAGGTCCTGAAGAGGGGGCAGAAAAGCCCTGCCAGTGTGCAACAGGGCGTCGTAGGGGTCTGGGCTCAGGCCGCAAACCCTTTGGTGTCAACCGCGGTGCTGGATGCACGTTTGGCTTCGATCCGCTCGAGGATATAGGTCTCGGCAGCACGGAAGTTCGGCACCGATCGCATCTCAAGACGGGCACCATCGCTGAGAACCAGCACCATGTCTCCCCAGGCTCCGAAGCCGCGGGGCACGCAGCGCACCTCGCGAATCTGGCTGTACACCACCTGACTGCGGTCTTTTCCCATCCAGCCGCCGCTAACGGAGATGCGTCGGCTGGTGATCTGGAACCGCAGCCAAAGGGCCCGAACGATGGCGCCGACGGCAAAGGGAATGCCGATCAACGTCAGTCCCAGCAGCAAATTGAAGATCAGATCGCCCTTGGCTGGCCCACCTTCGTAAAAGGTGTCTTCCTGCATGGTGGTGGTCATGACAACAATCCCGCGTCCTTAAGCAATCTGTCGCATTCTTCCAGCAATGGAGCCCCCGCCTCGCTGGCCCCAGGCTTCAGGCTGAGGAGAAGCCAATGGTGGTCAAGGGTTGTCGGCTCCTCCAGGCGCGAGCGCAAGTGGTCATGCAACTGGCGGCGGAGCCTGTTGCGCACCACCGAGCGCTTGCTGACCTTGCCGCTGATCACCACAGCACAGCGACACCGTTGTGACTGAGGCGCATGTGACTCGGCTGCCGCGACCTCGGCTCTCAAATACTGGGGTTTCGCGTCGGCGATGCGCAGCACCATGTGCGTCCCATGGTGTCGTCGCCCTTTGCGATGCAACCAATCAAAACAACGATGGCCCCGCAGACGCATTGGTGCCGGCAGGACCATTGAAGGAGATTGGTGGTTGGGGACTCAGGCTCAGGCTGAGAGGCGTGCGCGGCCGCGCTTGCGACGGGTGCGGATCACGCGACGACCGGTGTGGCTGCGCATGCGCACACGGAAACCAGAAACGCGCTTGCGCTTACGGCTAGTACCACCCAGGGTTCGTTTCGTCATGATGGATTGTCGGCGCCCGACCTGTCGTCAATTCGCCAATTTATCAGTTGGGTGGTCCTACTGTTCGATGTCGATCAGCCAGCTGCCCAGGTAGCCCGCCACGGGGACATCGCCAGGTGCCTGCGCCAAGGCGTTGAACTGGAACATGCCGCTGTTGCTGGGGTTGAAGATCTTCATCACCACCGCGTAAGTGCCGCCGGTGGGAATCGGTGCCTCGGGAAAAACCTCAATGGCGGTCTGGGTCTCATTCACCTCGATCACGGCTGGCAAGGTCTCTTTGCAGCGGCTGCGGGCCAACATGCCGCCCAATTGCATCCTGCAGAGGCTGACGCGGCTGGGCTTGATCTTGGCGTTGAAGTATTCGGGCACCGTGATGCTGAGCTTGAGGATCGCGCTCTTGCGGTCCTTCGGTTTGAGCATCAGGAAGTATTCAGCCCGATCCCTTGGCACCGTGCTGCTTTGGAAGTAATACAGCTTCTTGTAGTCCTTGCTGTTTTCCCAACGGAACTCCAGAAGGGAGGGGGTGCCCTGGGCCTGCACGGCAGCCGGGCGGATGCTGTCCAGCAATGGGGCTGCTGCCAGAAGCCCGGCCGTTGCGATCCCGCCTGCAAGGCCGATCCGGCGCAGAAGCCTTCCAGGAACGATGGGGTTGCTGTCAGTCATGAATCAAAGAAGTGGATGGCGTCAGCCATCGCTCAAATGGCGTGATCTGATTGTGTTGGAGAGAGTCCGCTGGAGAACGCGTCTGAGCCGGCCTCCCATCTGTCAGTTGTGACCGGATCTGTCTGGTCTTAGGCGACTTGCCTCGCCAAGGTAGGCGTGGCAAGGGTTTTGCTCAGCTGGTAGCCAGACATGCGCCAGAAGCCGAATGCAGCGGGCCAGATCTCCCTGGACCGCCATCTGCTGGCAATCGAGCAGTGCCACCTGATCCCAGCCCGGTTGCCGGCGGGCGATGGCTGCCGGAAAACAAGCATCCAGGTCAGCGGTGACCGAGAAGGTCACGGACACAATCCGGTCGGCTTGCAGGCCATTGCGCTCCACCAGGCAGGTGACCAAGGCGTCGACGGCCGCCTCGATGGAGTCCACGCTGTTGGTGTCACAGGTGGTTGCTCCCCTGAGGCCCCGAAGAGCCAGGCCGTCGGCAAGGGAAGGACGGGTCATGGGCGATACAGCCAGAGTGCCTGGCCGCTATGGGATAGCTCGGTCTCCAGCATCTCCGCCAGGCGCGCGACAACGGAACTACCCGGCAGGCTGGCCAGCAATTTTTTCTTGGGTTTGCCGAGGGTGATCGGTTTGCAGTCCTCATCCAGGTCTGCCAGTTCGGCCGCGAGGGCGCGGGCCCGTTCTTCGTCGCCCAGTTCGTCCACCAGACCCAGCTCTTTGCCCTGGGCACCGCTGAACACCCTGCCATCGGCAAACTTGCGCACCGTGTCCGGGCTCAGTCCACGGCCTTCGGCCACGGCATCCACGAACTGGGCGTAGCTGCTGTCGATCAGGGCCTGCAGCAGTTCCCTCTCGTCTGCACTGAGGGCCCGGTCGGGGGACAGGATGTCTTTGTAGGCACCGCTCTTGACGGTTTCAAAGCGAATCCCAACCCGCTCCAGCAGTTTGGAGAGGTTGTTTCCCCGCAAGATCACGCCGATCGAGCCGGTGATGCAGCCCGGGTTCGACACGATCTTTTCGGCCGCGACCCCGATGTAGACCCCACCGGAGGCGGAGATATTGCCGAAGCTGGCCACCACATGGCAGCCCTTCTCCCGCAGGCGCAGCAGGGCTGCGTGGATTTCCTGACTGTCACCCACGGTGCCGCCGGGGCTGTCGATGCGCAGCAACAGGGCAGGAAATTCCCGCTGCTCCACTTCGCGCAGAGCCTTCAACACCCGCTTGCGGGTCCCCGACGCAATCGCCCCCTCGATGGCAATGCGTGCCATGCGTCGACGGGATTTGCGGCGCCAGGGCCAAACCATGGGGGGCAGTCGTAATGCTTTGGATCTTAAAAAGGAGCCTGTGAACTGAAGTCATCGTGTCGATCCGCCTCGGGCTGCTGATGGTGCTGCCCTTTGCGTTGTGGGGAACGGCGATGGCAGCGATGGCCCCTCTGTTGGCCACGGGTGGGCCGGAGTTGGTGGCAGCGCTGCGACTGCTGCCGGCTGGGCTGGTGCTCCTTCTGGCCCTCCCGGCTCTGGGTGCGTCCTGGCGGATCGCTCCGCAGGACCGTCTCTGGTTTGTGGTGTTCACCCTGGTCGACGCCACCCTGTTTCAGTTCTGTCTGGCCAGGGGGTTGCAGGAGACCGGTGCTGGTCTCGGTTCGGTGTTGATCGATTCCCAGCCGCTGATGGTGGCGCTCCTCGCCCGCAGCCTGTTCGCCGAGGCGATCAATCCCGTCGGCTGGTTTGGCTTGGTGCTGGGGCTCGCGGGCATCGTGTGCCTGGGGGTGCCCCCGGATTTGCTGCGCCATTGGTGGCTGTTTGGTGATGCGGTGTCGCTCTCCGGTCTCTGGGAAGGGGGCACCGCATGGATGCTGGCTGCGGCGGTGGCCATGGCTTTGGGCACGGTGTTCAGTCGCTACGCCTGCAGCGCCAGCCATCCCGTCACCGTGACGGGATGGCACATGCTTCTCGGGGGTCTGCCGTTGCTGCTTTGGCATGGCTTGGATCCGGCCTATGCCCTCGTGCCGCCTTGGGGGCCTTCGCAGTGGGTGCTGATGGCCTACGCCAGCCTGCTGGGCAGCGCCCTTGCCTATGGCCTGTTTTTTTGGTTCGCCAATCGCCAGGAGTTGACGGCGTTCTCCACCCTGGGCTTCCTCACACCAGTATTTGCGCTGGCCTCTGGAGGGCTGTGGTTGCAGGAACGTCTGGAACCCCTCCAGTGGGTGGGGGTGGTGCTGGTGCTGTTGTCTGTGGTGTTGGTCAGTCAGCGACGTCGCTGGTGGGAACCTGACCCGGTCGTGGTGCTCGATGCTGCGGAGGGGTCCGGAGGATGAAGGAGGGCTTGATGGATTGCGAACCGCTGCATTTGGTGCTGGTGAGCACCCCGATCGGTGCGTTGGGCAGCGGCCGAGGTGGTGGCGTTGAACTGACCCTGGCCTCCCTGGTGCGTGGCTTGTTGGGTCGTGGTCATCAACTCACCCTGGTGGCGCCGGAAGGCTCGCGCTCTCCTCAGCCGTCGCCATCCCTGCATCTGGAGACCGTGGGTGGTGTGGATCAACCCAGTTGGCAGCACGCCGAGCATCAAGCGCCGGTGACCATTCCTGCCGATGGCCTGCTGCCGCGGCTTTGGGACAGGGCGCTGGCCTTGGCTGGGGAGGCCGATGCGGTGCTCAACTTCTCCTATGATTGGCTGCCCCTCTGGCTGACGCCGCGGGTTCAGCAGCCCCTCTTTCACTTGGTGAGCATGGTGTCCGTGGCCCAGGTGATGGATCAGCAGATTGCTGACCTGGCCCGCTGGGACCAGCGGCGCTTGGCGTTTCACACCCAAGCGCAGGCCAATGATTTCGCTCTTCCCGCCCCGGCTCGGTTGGTGGGTAATGGCTTCGACCTCGGGGCTTACAGCTTCCAGGCCAGGGCCGATGGCCCCCTCGGCTGGGCCGGACGGGTGGCCCCAGAGAAGGGGTTGGAAGATGCCGCTGCCGTGGCGGCTGCCTTGGGGGAAACCCTGTTGGTGTGGGGGGTGCGTGAAGATGAGGACTACGCCCAGCGGGTCGAGGCCGGGGTGCCTGCGGGCACGATCGAATGGCGTGGTTTTCTGCCCACCAAGGCGCTGCAGCAGCAGCTGGGTCAGTGCAGGGCCCTGATCAACACCCCCAAATGGAATGAGGCCTACGGCAATGTCGTGGTGGAAGCTCTGGCCTGTGGTGTTCCGGTGGTGGCTTACAACCGCGGCGGCCCCGGGGAGCTTGTGCAGCACGGGCGAACCGGGCTGCTGGTGACTCCGGACGATGTGGATGCACTCAGAGGCGCCACCGTTGAGGTGGCCTCTTTGGAACGACGGCACTGCAGGGCGTGGGTGGAAGCCAACGCCAGCCAGGAGGTGTTTGCCCAACGGGTGGAGGCTTGGATTCGAGACGGTCTGGTGGCGAGAGATGGCAGCATCGCCTGATGAGCAGTACTCCTGAGGCCGTGGCCGCCGTCACCTCCCAGCCTCTGAGCCGGCAACAGCGCCGGCGATGTCTGCTGGTCCTTCTGGCGCTTGGCCTGGCGATCTGCTTCTGGCAGTTGGGGGGCAACGGACTGGTGGATGAGACCCCTCCGTTGTTTGCGGCGGCGGGTCGTGCCATGGCGCGCACAGGTGATTGGCTGACGCCTCGCGTGAACGGACTGCCTCGCTTCGATAAGCCGCCTCTCGTCTATTGGGTGATGGGCCTCGGCTATGCCCTCCCCGCTCAAGCGCAGTGGGATCCATTGGGCACCTGGGCTGGCCGTTTGCCCTCAGCGCTGGGCACGCTGATCACCCTGCTGATGCTCGGGGACACGCTGTTGCGTTTCCCGCAGCCCGGGGATGGCCATCCCCGACGCACGGCCGTGGCCGCAGCTCTGGCGTTTGTGCTCTCGCCCTTGGTGCTGCTCTGGAGTCGCACAGCAGTCAGTGATGGCCTGTTGTCAGGAACCCTCGCACTCAGCTTGCTGTGCCAGTGGCGCTGCCATGCGACCGGTGGTCGCCGTTGGTGGCTGGCCTGGGTTGTGCTGGGTTTGGCGGTGCTCACCAAGGGACCCGTGGCTGTGGTGCTGAGCGGCATCACCTTGCTGCTGTTTGGCCTGGCTCGCCGCAACCTTGCAGGTCTTTGGTGCCAGCTTCGTCCTCTGCCAGGTCTGACGATCACCGCCCTGATCAGTCTTCCCTGGTATGGCCTGGAGCTGTTGGTGGAGGGCCAACCCTTTTGGGACAGCTTCTTCGGCTATCACAACTTTCAGCGCTTCACCTCGGTGGTGAACAGCCACCTCCAGCCCTGGTGGTTCTTCGGGCCGGTGCTGTTGGTGGCGGCCTTGCCGTTCACGCCCCTTCTTTTGCTGGGACTTGCGCAGCTGGTGCAAGACCTCTGGCGCCGCAGGCCCCCCGCTGCGGCACCGGACAGCCTGCAGCTGTTCGCGGGGTGCTGGTTGCTGGCAGTGTTGCTGCTGTTCACATCGGCGGCTACCAAGCTTCCCAGTTACTGGTTGCCGGCCACACCGGCGGCCGGACTTCTGATCGCTCTGGCCTTGTTGCCCTCAACAGCACGATCCCGCAGGGCGCAGAGTGCCTGCTGGTTGGCGTCGGTGCTGCTGGCGGCCGTGCTGGCATCGGGCTTCTGGGGCGCTGGGATCTGGGTCCCATTGATTAATGACCCTGAGATGCCGACCCTGCCAGCGGAGTTGTTGGCCAGCGGTTTTGTGCTGAGAGCTGCGGTTTGCATGACCGTGGCCGTGGTGTTGGGGGCCTGGCTCTGGTGGCGTCCTCAGCCTGGTCGGTTGTTGGCCATGCAAGGTCCTCTTGTGGTCTTTCAGCTCGTGGCTCTGGTGCCGATGATGCTGCTGGGCGACCGGGTGCGGCAGTTGCCGGTGCGGCAGGTGGCCGACGTGATCGTGCGCGAACGGGCACGTCAGGGCCCTGAACCTTTGGCGATGGTTGGAGCGATGAAGCCGTCCTTGCACTTCTACACCGATCAAGTGGTTGTGTACGAAGGCCTCTCCAAGGGCGCTCTGGTCAACGTGGTCGATCGCTTTCGCCATGAGAATCACCGCCGTGGCTTTCGCGGCACATCGGTTGAGGAGAAGCCCACGGCCCTGGTGGTGATCGATGACCGCACCAGCGAACGGTCCCATTGGCAGGGTCTCGAGCACCAGGAGCTGGCCCGCCATGGCATCTACAGGCTCTGGCGCGTCGACCGCCGCCGCCTTGAAGCCCGTGCAGGAGAGCTCCAGAAGCAGGGTGTCAGCGCTGACTGGCGGGAGCCTCGGCCAGAGCGCTACTGAGCTGCCCCCGTGTTGTCGTCCATGGGCATGTCCGTTGCCACAGGCATGACCTGGGCGAGTTCGCTGCGCCGGCAGAAGCCGCAGTGGCCCCACAGCGCCATCTCCCCTGCGGGTGAAGGGCGCCCGCAGCGGGGGCAGTGGTCCATGCCGTGCACATCAATGCGACTGGGGTGCCGTGCCCAGATGGATGCTTCGCTGTCGAGCTCAACCTTGGCTTGGCCGTGATGCTGCTGAATGCGGAGGTCTTTGATGCCGTGGCCGGCAGCGCGAAGGGCCGCCAGTAGCTGGGGCCGGCTGTACAGCAGGGCTTGCCGCCATTGCGGATGGCTCGCCCCCACGGTGAGCATTCCGCCCTGCAGGTTGAGCGGGCGGCAATGGGGAGCGAGCTGGGCACCGGCCAGGTTGGGCCAGTCTTGCCAGATGGCGGCCAAGGAGCCCTCTCGGCGCCAGCTTGAGCGCAGCTGATCCAGGCAGGAGCTCAGAGCTTCCGCTGGTGCTGGTGGCGGTGGCATCAGCACTTCGCCTTTCCCAAACGCACGCCGCTGGGATTTCGGAGCCCGTGCCATCGCCTCAGCGGTCCTCCAGTTGATGAGACCTTTCTGATCGTAGGCGGGCTCTCAGGGATGTCTCGCTAGCCTCCGACTGCTGCTCTTCATTGCTGGCTTCCCGTCATGGGTTTCTTCGATCGGCTGGGCCGACTTGTTCGCGCTAACGCCAATGCTGCGGTCAGCAGCATGGAAGATCCCGTCAAGATCCTCGACCAGTCGGTGGCTGACATGCAGGCCGACCTGGTGAAGCTGCGCCAGGCGGTGGCCACGGCGATTGCCAGTCAGAAGCGCCTGCGCAATCAGGCCGATCAGGCTGAAGCGCAATCCAAAACCTGGTACGAGCGGGCTGAACTGGCCTTGAAAAAAGGTGAGGAGGACCTGGCTCGCGAAGCCCTCTCCCGCCGCAAGACCTTCCAGGAGACCGCCACCTCTCTGGTGGCTCAGGTTCAGGGTCAGGATGCGCAGGTGGAGACCCTCAAGAAAAGCCTGGTGGCTCTCGAGGGCAAGATCGCCGAAGCCCGCACCAAGAAAGACATGCTCAAGGCCCGGGCCCAGGCGGCCAAGGCCCAGCAGCAGCTTCAGAGCGCAGTGGGAAGCATTGGCAGCAACACGGCCATGGCTGCCTTTGAGCGCATGGAAGACAAGGTCGAAGCGATGGAGGCCCAGAGCCAAGCCGCTGCTGAGTTGGCCGGTGCTGATCTCGAGAGCCAGTTCATGGCGCTTGAAGGTGGCGACGATGTGGATGATGAACTGGCCAATTTGCGCCAGAAACTCGCTGGTGGCCCCGAGGCGGTCGCCCTTCCTGCCGGTGATGCTCCCGCCGTGAAGGAGGTGAAGGTGTCGGAGGTGGATGCCGACCTCGAAGAGTTGAAGAAATCAATCGACAAACTCTGAACCTGGGCAGCATCCGGGGCCCATCCCCCCGACCTGATCCATAGGATCGGGGGGAATTACACCCGTTGCTGTGGGCCAAGCTGTCTCCGATTACACCGATGCCACCTTCGAGGCGGAGGTGCTGAAGGCAACCACCACCGTGCTTGTGGATTTCTGGGCACCCTGGTGTGGTCCTTGCCGACTGATCGCCCCCTTCATGGACTGGGCTGCCGAGACCTACGCCGGCAAGCTTCAGGTGGGCAAGCTGGAGGTGGACGGCAACCCTGCCACCCGTGATGCCTATCAGGTGCAAGGGATTCCCACCCTGATCCTGTTCCGTGACGGCAAGGAGATCGGGCGTCAGGAGGGTGCGATCGCCAAGCCTCAGCTTCAGGCTTTCCTGGATGCTCACCTCTAGGCGACTTGACCGCCTCGGCAGCGGCGTTTTTGATCGCAACGATCAGCGCAAACAGCTGTATCGCTCCAGCGCGGCTGCCGATTCACAACCGTTGGTGGATCTATCGCTGGGGTCGACTGATCTCGAACCACCCCCTGAGGCGCTGGAGGCGATGGCCGCGGCGCTTGATCGTTCCGGCAGCGCCACCTACTGCCTGCACGCGGGAACCCGGCCGTTCCGAGAGGCCGTGTCGGCCTGGTGCGCCCGTCGTTTTGATGTGGCGGTGGATCCCGATCGGGAGGTGTTGCTGCTGGTGGGATCCCAGGAGGGCACGGCCCACCTGCCGTTGGCGGTGCTCAATCCAGGCGATGGTGGGTTGATCCTGGATCCCTGTTATCCCTCCCACCGCGGCGGTCTGTTGCTGGCCGACGCACGGGTTGAACACCTTCCGTTGGATCCGCAGGAACAGTGGCGGCCGCGTTTTGACAGCCTCAGCGACACGGTCTGGGATCAGCTGAGGCTGATGGTGATGGGGTTTCCCCACAATCCTTCCGCTCAGGTGGGGCAGCAGGCTTGGCTGGACGAGGCCATGGCACGGGCTCAGCGCCATGACCTGGTCTTTGCCCATGACAACCCTTACGTGGATTTGGCTTTAGACGGCGAGGCCCCATCGCTGCTGCGCTGTGCCGGCTGGCGTGAGCGCGGCATGGAGTTCTTTTCCCTGTCCAAAGGATGGTGTCTGGGTGGTTTCCGCTTGGGCTTTGCGGTGGGGGCAGAGCCCTTGATCACGGCCTTGCGGCAGCTCAAGGGCGTGGTGGATTTCAACCAATCCTTGGCCCTCCAGGAAGGAGCAATGGCAGCGTTGTCTCAAGCACCAGACTGGCCGCAGCGCCTGCTGCCCGTGTACCGGGAGCGGCGTGATCGCACCCTTCAGGCGTTGGCCCGCCTGGGCTGGCAGGTCCCGACCCCTTCGATGGCTTTGTATCTGTGGCTGCCGCTGCCGGGTTGGGCGCGGGAACGGGGCTGGAATGACGAACAGTTGACCGCGGCTCTGCTGGAGCAGACGGGTCTGGCCCTGACCCCCGGGTCAGGGTTCGGCGCGGGTGGCCAAGACTGGATGCGCATGGCTCTTGTCAGGCCTGTGGAGGAGCTGGAGGCGGCCGTCGCCCGTCTGGAGTCCTTCTGGCAACAGCAGTGCTGAAGCGGTCGGGTGCAGCTGCTCTGGCCCATTGGCGTCAGTGCAGCGGACAGCCACCTTGGAGGTTGCGCGCCCTGCCGGTGTGTGCGAGCACCGAGACGGTGCTGAGTGATTGGTTACAGGACTCTCCTTGGCGGGGGGCTGTTCCCAGAGCCGTGGTGGCGCGGCGTCAGACCTGTGGTCATGGCCAGTGGGGCCGGCGTTGGCAATCGCCCCCCGGGGGTGTTTGGCTGAGTGCGGCCTTGCCCTGGCGTGGGCAGCATGCCGCCCCTGGGGTTCTGGGGTTGGCCGTTGCGGTGGCCCTGGCGGAGCGGCTGGAGGCTTTCGGTCTGCCGGTCGCGATCAAATGGCCCAATGATCTTTTGGTGGATGGATGCAAATTGGCCGGCATCCTTCCGCGCATGGTGCATCGCGGCAGCCGCGTGCGCTTGGCCCGTGTCGGGGTCGGTCTCAATGTGGTCAATCCGGTGCCTCCAGGGGCCATTGCTCTGGCGGATTGCCAGCCAAAGGTTCTGCTGCGTTCCAGCAGTGCGTTGATCTGGACCGCTGAGGTGCTGTCGGCTCTGGATCGCGCTCAGAACTTGGTGCTCGATCCAGACGCGGTGTGCCAGGCCACGGAGGCACGCTTGTGGTCTCGCGAGGTGCGCGACCCTGACACCGGAGGTCATTGGCACGTGGAGGGCCTTCGTGAGGATGGTGCCCTACTCCTGCGTCAGGGCGCCCGCACCACCAGCTGGACGCGTTGGCTGGATGGCGCTGTGGATGGTCTCTAGAGTCTCGCCGTGCCCCATTCGCTTTGGCTGTGCGCTGGCTTGCTGCTGTGTGGCTGCTGACCATCCCTGGTGGGATCCCTCAGGGATTGCCGGGTCCAGTACTGCCGCCCAGGGAGATGCCACCCCAGGCACCGCCGTTGCGGTTTGACGGCTCTCTCGAGAACCTTGAGCGCCAGCAGGTGATCACACCGGCGGAACGGCGTGAGCTGCAGGGGGAGAGTCCTGGTGTGCCGATTGATGTGCCTCGCCTGCAGCAGGCCTGTCGCAGCGGTGCGTTGTCGCGGCAGGAGTGTGAGTCTGGGGTGGCGATTCGCTCGGGTGCGGGTCGGCGCCTTGCCGCCCGTATCGCCTGGCGCAAACGGGGCGGTGAGGCATTCCCCACCACCCTCAGGCGCGGCGCCGATGGTCGGCCCCTGCCCCCAATCACAGTGCCGGTGTCGGCCCTGATGGGAACGGGTGGCTTCCGGCTTGAGTCGGTGTTTGCCGTCTCACCGCGGCCAGCAGCACTCGCAGGCAACGGCGACCGTCGTCTGCTGTTTCCGATCATTGGCTCGGCGATCACCACCAGTGATTTCGGCTGGCGGCTCCATCCTGTGCTGGGCAATTGGTTGATGCATGCAGGCCGGGATCTGGCGGCTCCTGAGGGCACCCCCGTGGTGGCAGCCCTTTCAGGCACGGTGACCAGCAGTGGTTTGGCGGGGGGCTACGGCATTGCGGTGGAGCTGGAGCACACCGAGCCTCGTCGCCGCACGCTCTATGGCCATTTGTCGGAGATCTATGTGAAGCAGGGGCAGCGGGTGCGGCAGGGGGAAGTGATTGGTCGGGTCGGCAGCACAGGCCTCAGCACGGGGCCCCATTTGCATTTCGAATTGCGCCGACCCCAAGCCGGCGGCTGGGTGGCCATGGACCCCGGAGACATGGACCTCAATCCCCTCACGGCGCAGGGGGGTGATGCGGTAGCGATGCTGGTGGGCCAATTGCTCGACAGCCTTAAGTCGCCTGCTGCGTCTCGTCCCGGAGGATGAATCCCACACCGCGCACGGTGTGAATCAGGGTGGGTCGGTCCGGAGATTCGATTTTCTGGCGCAGGTAGCGGATATAGACATCCAGCAGGTTGTCGTCGCCATAGAAGTTCTCTCCCCAAACGCCGCGCATGATGTCCGCGCGCTCCAGCACCTTTCCGCCGGCCCGCATCAGGAACAGCAGCAGGTCGTATTCCTTCACTGACAGCTGAATGGTCCGCTCGCCGCGGACGACGTCGCGGGTGCTGGTGTCGACCCGCAGGTCTCCAACGCTGAGCCGCACGGGCAAGCTCTCCTGGCCGCTGCCGGAGAAGCTCTGTGCTCGCCGTTGCATGGCTCGCAGGCGAGCCATCAACTCTTCGATGGAGAACGGCTTAATCAGATAGTCATCGACTCCGGCATCCAGGGCGGTGACCCGGTCGGCCACGTCGTCGTGACCTGTGAGCATCAGGATTGGTGTGGTGACTCCGCCGCGGCGAATGCGCTGACAGATGTCCACACCAGAAAAGTCCGGCAGGTTCCAGTCCAGAACAATCAGATCTGGGGATGGTTGTGAGCGCGCTTTGACCAGACCAGTTGCACCATCGGAGGCCACATCCACGTCGTAGCCCTCCACGTCCAGCTCGAGGCGCAGCAATTCGGTGAGTTTGGTCTCGTCGTCCACCACCAGGACGCGCAGACGGGGTGTTGCCGGGTCGGGCATGCAGGCTGCGGGTGCCGAATCTCAGGTTAAGCAGGCCGGCAAGAGCTGGACCACAGGCAAGTCACCGCTTGTTGTGGGTCAGCGATTCCACGCGGCCATCGCGGAAGTGGGCCACGGTGGCGGCCCGGGCTGCCACATCGTCTTCATGGGTCACCAACACCAGGGTGATGCCCTGATGGTGCAGCTCATCAAACAGTTGGAGCACGTCGTCGGTGGTGCGGGAATCCAGGGCGCCGGTGGGTTCATCCGCCAGTAGGAGGGCAGGTTGGTTGATGATTGCCCGGGCGATGGCCACCCGTTGTTGCTGGCCTCCAGACAGCTGATTGGGGCGATTCTGCAGTCGCTCCGCCAGTCCCACCCGTTCAAGGGCCTCCGTGGCGCGTTGGCGCCGGTCGGCTGCTGGCACTCCCGCATACACCATCGGCAGCATCACGTTCTCAAGGGCTGTGGCGTGGGGCAGGAGATGAAACTGCTGGAACACAAACCCCAGCTGCTGATTGCGGAGATCAGCCAGGGCGTCATCGTTGAGCTCCTCCACGGAGACGCCATTCAGCCGGTAATTCCCTCCCGTGGGGCGGTCGAGGCAGCCGAGGATGTTCATGGCTGTGCTCTTGCCCGATCCACTAGCGCCCATCACGGCCAGGTAATCGCCTTGGTTGACCGTGAGGTCGAGGCCATCGAGGGCACGAACCTCAGTCTCGCCCTGGCCATAGACCTTGCTGACCCCACTCAGTTGCGCCACGGGTTGGGCCGTTGGGGTGGAGGCCCGAGCCGTGGCGTTGGATTCAGCCGAGGGCACGTTGACTGGCCAGGGCAATCGCTTGCTGCAGCATTGGGGTGCCATCCACGGCACTGTTCGCCCACTGGAAGATCGGGTTGGAAAGGATGCCTCCTACGGCCGTCACTACAACGCAGGCCACGAGTGCAAAGCGCAGGGGAGGAAGGCCGATGGTGTTCCACTTCACCTCGGGGTAGGCCTTCACCACATCGGATGCTTCCTGCGGTTCCTTCACCACCATCATCTTGATCACACCGATGTAGTAGTAGATCGAGATCACAGAGGTGATCAGGCCCACGACCACCAGCAGATATTGCTGATCAGCCCAGCCGGCGAAGAATAGATAGATCTTGCCGAAGAATCCCAGCATCGGAGGAATGCCCCCCAGGGACAGCAAGCAGAGGCTGAGCCCCAAGGTGATGAGGGGATCCTTTTGATAGAGACCGGCGTAATCGGCGATTCGATCACTGCCGGTGCGGATGGAGAACAGGATGATGCAGGCGAATGCCCCCAGGTTCATGAACAGGTAGGCAGCCATGTAGAGCACCATGGCGGCGAAGCCCTCTTCTGTTCCGCAGACGAGGCCGATCATCACGAAGCCGGCCTGGCCGATGGAGCTGTAAGCCAGCATCCGTTTCATGGAGGTCTGGGCCAGGGCCACCACGTTGCCGAGGGTCATGCTCAGCAGGGCAAGCACGGTGAACAGCAGCTTCCACTGGGTGTCGAACGAGCCGAAGCAGCCCACCAGCAGGCGCAGTGCCAAAGCAAAGCCTGCAGCTTTCGAACCCACGGAGAGGAACGCCACCACAGGCGTGGGTGAGCCCTCATAGACGTCAGGCGTCCATTGGTGGAAGGGGACAGCAGCGATTTTGAACGCCACGGTGGCGAGCACGAACACCAGCGCTAAGGCAGCAAGTGGTGTGGGGCTGTTGACCAGCGCCAGACCAATGACTTCAAGGCTGGTGGAGCCGCTGAGTCCGTAGAGAAGGGAGGCGCCGTAGAGAAACACTGCCGCTGCGGCGGAGCCCACCAACAGGTATTTGAGCGCTGCCTCGGAACTTCGGGCATCGCGCTTCATGTAACCCGACAGCAGATAGCTGGCGACAGAGAGGGTCTCGAGGGAAACGAAGACGCTCACCAGATCCGTGGCGCCGCAAAGCAACATGGCGCCGAGCGTGGCGGCCAGAAGAATGGCGGCGTACTCGCCGACGGGAGTGCCGCTCTTCTCCGCATAGCGCCAGCTGATCAGCAGCGATAGAAGGGTGGATGTGGCCACCACAGCGCGGAAGGCAATCGCCAAGCGGTCGGAGAGGAAGGCGCCAAGGAACGAGGGCTCCAGAGGCGTGTTCCATTGCAGTGCCAGCAGCACGAGGGCGCCACCCAAGCCGAGATAGCAGATGGGGGGAACCCAGCGGATCGCAACCTTTTCACCCGCGAGGTCCACCAGCAAGGTGGCCAGCATCGCCAGCAACACAGCCCCTTCCGGCGCAATCGCTCCGGCATTCAATGCCAGGTTGAGCAAATCGCCGGGCGCGGCCATGGCCTGGGTGGAAAGAAGCAGTGCACCCAACTCGGGCATGGCGCTTGCGGGATCAGACCAGTCCGGATGACTGTAGCGGCGCTGCCGGATTCACCTCTTCCTGCGTTTGCAAAAACCGCCATTCGCCCCAGTTGGATCCTCGGTGCGATAAAGAAGGGGACGGTTACCTCCCGCCTGTGGCGAACACCCTGGTCATCGTCGAGAGCCCCACCAAGGCCCGCACCATCCGTGGTTTCCTCCCCAAGGGGTACCGGGTGGAAGCCTCGATGGGCCATGTGCGCGACCTGCCCAACAACGCAAGTGAGATCCCTGCAGCGCACAAAGGGCAGAAATGGGCCAACCTCGGCGTCAACACTGAGGCTGACTTCGAGCCTCTCTATGTGGTCCCGAAGGACAAGAAGAAGGTGGTCCGGGAGCTCAAGGACGCACTGAAAGGGGTCGACCAGCTGCTGCTGGCGACTGACGAAGACCGGGAAGGCGAAAGCATCAGCTGGCACCTGCTGCAGCTGCTCGCACCCAAGGTGCCTGTGAAGCGGATGGTGTTCCACGAGATCACCAAAGAGGCCATCTCGCGAGCCTTGGATGACACCCGTGAGCTCGACATGGAGCTCGTGCACGCCCAGGAAACCCGTCGGATCCTGGATCGCCTCGTGGGCTACACCCTCTCGCCGCTGCTCTGGAAGAAGGTGGCCTGGGGGCTGTCAGCTGGGCGCGTGCAGTCCGTGGCTGTGCGTTTGCTGGTGCAACGGGAGAGGGCCCGTCGGGCCTTCCGCAGTGGCAGCTACTGGGACCTGAAGGCCCACTTGGCCCATGCCGGCAGCAACTTCGACGCCAAACTCAGTCATCTTGGTGGTCAGAAAATTGCCACCGGCAATGATTTCGACGAAACCACCGGTGCCCTGAAGCAGGGCAGTGCGGTTCGTCTGCTGAGTGAAGACGAAGCCCGCAAACTTGCCGACACCGTGCGCAGCGCGGAGTGGCAGGTGGAGTCGGTGGAAGAAAAGCCGACCGTGCGCCGGCCGGTGCCGCCCTTCACTACCAGCACCCTGCAGCAGGAGGCCAACCGCAAGCTGCGTCTGTCGGCGCGCGAGACCATGCGCTGCGCTCAGGGTCTGTATGAACGTGGCTTCATCACCTACATGCGAACGGACTCCGTTCATCTGTCGGATCAGGCCATCAGCGCCGCCCGCAGCTGTGTGCAGTCCCGTTACGGCAAGGAGTATCTGAGCAAGACCGCGCGTCAATTCAGCACCAAGGCCCGCAACGCCCAGGAGGCTCACGAGGCGATTCGCCCTGCTGGTGAAAGCTTTCGTGCACCCTCAGAAACAGGTCTCGATGGCCGCGATCTGTCGTTGTACGAACTGATCTGGAAGCGCACGGTCGCCAGCCAGATGGCCGAAGCGCGGCTCACGATGATGTCCGTGGATCTGGCCGTTGCAGATGCCCGTTTCCGGGCGAACGGCAAGCGCATCGATTTTCCAGGCTTCTTCCGGGCCTACGTGGAAGGCAGTGACGATCCTGATGCGGCTCTGGAAGGGCAGGAAGTGCTTCTGCCGGCTTTGAAAGCCGGTGATTCACCAAGCCCGCAGGAGGTGGAGGCTCTTGGTCACCAGACCCAGCCTCCAGCGCGTTTCAGCGAAGCTTCGCTCGTGAAAATGCTGGAGAAGGAAGGGATCGGACGTCCCTCCACCTACGCCAGCATCATCGGCACGATTGTGGATCGTGGGTACGCCACGTTGCAGAGCAACGCGCTGACCCCCAGCTTCACGGCCTTTGCTGTGACCTCGCTGCTGGAGGAGCATTTCCCGGATCTGGTGGACCCCGGCTTCACCGCCCGGATGGAGAACACCCTCGACGAGATCTCCCACGGCCAGGTGCAATGGCTGCCTTACCTCGAGGGCTTCTACAAAGGTGATGAGGGCCTGGAACACCAGGTGCAGCAGCGTGAGGGGGATATCGATGCCGGTGCGTCGCGCACCGTTGATCTCGAGGGGTTGCCCTGCGTGGTGCGCATCGGTCGCTTCGGGGCCTACCTGGAGTCGAAGCGCGTCGGTGAAGACGGGGAAGAGGAGCTGCTGAAGGCCACCCTCCCGCGCGAAATCACCCCGGCTGACCTCGATGCGGAGAAGGCTGAGCTGATCCTGAAGCAGAAGGCGGATGGCCCAGAAGCTCTTGGCGAGGACCCTGAAACCGGTGATCTGGTCTACCTGCTGTTTGGCCAGTACGGCCCCTATGTGCAGCGCGGCCAGGTCAGTGATGAGAATCCCAAGCCCAAGCGGGCTTCTCTGCCCAAGGGCGTGAAACCGGAAGACCTCAGCCTGGATGATGCGCTGGGGCTGCTGCGCCTTCCCCGCCTGCTCGGTGAGCACCCTGATGGCGGCAAGGTGCAGGCCGGCCTCGGCCGTTTTGGTCCCTATGTGGTGTGGGACAAGGGCAAGGGCGAAAAGGATTACCGTTCCCTGAAGGGCGACGACGATGTGCTGGCGGTGGGCCTCAGTCGTGCCCTCGAGTTGCTGGCGATGCCGAAGCGAGGCCGTGGTGGCCGCACGGCCCTTAAAGATCTCGGAAAGCCGGAGGGCAGTGACGAGACGATCCAGGTGTACGACGGTCCCTACGGCCTCTATGTGAAGCAGGGCAAGGTCAATGCGTCGTTGCCTGAGGGCAAAACAGCGGATGACATCACCCTGGCGGAGGCGGTCGAATTGCTGGAGGCCAAAGCTGCTGCCAAGAAGACCTCCCGTAAAAAGTCCACCACCGCCAAGAAACCCGCAGCCAAGAAGCCTGCGGCCAAGAAACCTGCAGCGAAGAAGCCTCCGGCCACCACCAAGACCGGGCGTCTGCGTGCCAGCGCTGTGCGGGTGATTAAGCCTGGAGATACCTGATGGGCCAGGCCCGTTCTGGCCTCAGTTGGTTGCTGCCGGCCGTGTTGGTGCTTCAGGCCTGCGGGAGTACTCCGATCGGCCAACAGCTGTCCGAGAGTTTTGATGCGCCACCCGCGACCCAGACCGGGTCGTCGCAACCTGCTGCGAATGGATCTTCTGCTGCTCCAGCAGTGTCCAGCACCACTGGCTCGTCCACGACTGCTGCTGCAGGGACGGCTGAACGCGGAACGAAACAGCCCGACAAGGCTCCGACCACTGCTCAAACCACCACTACTCAGAACAGCTCCGAAGCTGCCAACGCGAAGCAGGCTCCAGTGGCCAAACCCCAGGCCCGACCCCAGTCTCCCCAGCCCTACCGCATCACCATTCGCTTGTCGGCGGCTGATCCTGCCGCTCCGGCGGAGGTGGTGACCCGCTCCCTGCGCGAGGCCGGTATTGGGTTTGAGGTCGAAACGATTGAACGGATCCAACCCCCCCACAGCCTGCGGGTGACCCCGGAATCCCGCGGAGCCAATCCTTGACCCTCCCTCCTGCCACTGGCATGAGCCGTCGCCAGGCCCTGCGGGTGATGGAAACCTCGTATTTGGCGGCGACTGCAGCGTTGATCTGGCTGGCGCTCTATTACCTCCCGGTCGGGGGCGCGTTGTTCCGTCTGGCGCTTCCTTTGCCCCTGGCACTGCTGCTTCTGCGTCGGGGCGGCAAAGCGGGAGTCGAAGGGGTGCTGTTGGTGGTTCTGCTGCTGGTGGCGTTGATGGGGCCTGTTCGCGGACCGTTGATCCTGTTCCCCTACGGTTTTCTGTCGCTCTGGCTGGGGTGGTGTTGGTTGCGGGGGATGAGTTGGTGGATCAGCTGGGGCCTGGGCACCTTGATCGGCGCGGCTGGCTTCCTAGTGCGGGTGGTGGCCCTCTCCCTTCTGGTGGGTGAAAACCTCTGGGTAGTGATCACCCGGGCCGGCGACAACATGCTCAATGGCTTGATCGGCGTCATCAACAACGCCCTGGCATTTGTGCAGGTGCCGTTGCGGCTATCCATCGCCCCTGATCTGGAACAGGTTCAGCTGATGGCGTTGGCGTTGGTGCTCGTTCAGCAGCTGATTTATGTGCTGGCACTCCATGCCCTGTCGTACTGGATTTTTCCGCGTCTCAAGGCACCCATTCCCTCTCCTCCCAAGGCTCTTGAGGGATTGGTGGCGCTGGATCCCCTCTAGGTGGCCCTGATCGACCCGATGTCTCTGCCTTCGTCCGATGCCGACAGCCCTTCCCCCAGGATGTGAGCTGATCGGGGGTCGTTGGACCGCACCCGAGTTGGCACAGCACTTGCAGCCATGGACTGACCCTGGCCTGCGGCCTGATCTGCTGTTGGTGCTGGCGGCCACCCGCACCGCTGAGGTGGAGGGAATCTCTGCGGCAGGTGCCACGGCGGAGTCTCGGCGCTACACCGCCATTGCGGATGCAGAACTCCTGCTCAATGGGCCCTCTCACCGGCCCTGCTGGCCCTTGCCTCCCTTGCCTGCAGGGGTGTCGCCAGCCTTGATCAGTTGGGTGGCGGTTCAGCATTTGGAGCTGATCCCCCAGGTGGCCACCCTTGGTTTGCCCCAGTCGCCTCCCTTCCCGCATCTCCGGATGGAGTCACCGGATCTTGGGCCTTCCGCCTGTTTGAGCGGTGGGCGCGCCATGGCCCTGACCCGGGTGCGGAATCTGTGGGAGCGGGGCTATCGGCTTGGATCAGCGCTCCGGCGCCCTTTGGTGTTGGCGGAATGCGTGCCGGGAGGAACGACCACGGCTCAGGCCGTGCTCCAGGGGCTGGGTTTGCCTGTGGAGGATCTGGTCAGTGGCAGTGCCCTGCACCCCCCGGTACGCCTCAAACAACAGTTGGTGGCTCAGGGACTGGCGGCTGCAGGGTTGCCGGCACTAGTGGATCCCATGGCATTGGTGGCTGCCGTGGGTGACCCCTTTCAAGCGCTCGCTGCGGGTGTTGTGCTGGGGGCCTTAAAGGCCAGGCAGCCTGTGATGCTGGCGGGTGGCAGCCAGATGCTTGCCGTGATCGCCCTGGCCTTCAGGGGCTGCGACGTGGGGGAACGGGCCGCGCTGGCGCGGTTGCTCACCCTGGGCACCACGGCTTGGCTCGCGGGCGAGCGACTCGATGCCTCCAACCAGGCGCTCTCCTCTCCTGCCCTGCCCCGCTTGCTCGGGCGGCTGGAGGCCCATTGCCAGGTGCCGTTGCTGGCTCTCGCCTGTGGCCTGCATTTCGACACCAGTCGCCATCACCAGCTGCAGGCCTATGAGCAGGGGCACGTGAAGGAAGGCGTCGGTGCTGGAGGTTTGGCGCTCCTGGCTCAATTGCGTGGGGTGTCGCTGGAACGGCTTCAGCACGACTGTGATCAGGCCATGGATGCCCTTTTAGGGTCAGTGCCATGACGCCTGTTGTTTCCCTGAAGCGCCGCGAACTGCTCCAGTACGGGGTTCTGTTGGGCCTGGGTGGGTTGGCTGGCTGTGCCCGAACAGCCTCGCCCACCTTGATGGCTGCGCCTGAAACCTTGCCTTTGCAATGGCGTCGTCGCTTGCCCAAGCCCTGGCAGTTGTCTGCTTTGGAGTCGTTGCAGCAATGGAACGCCGGCCTGCCGGAGCAGGCCGATCTGCTGGCCCTCCCGGATGGTTGGGTCGCCAACGTCGCAGCGGACGCTGTTCAGCCCCTGGCAGCCCCCGCTCTGCGTGCCCGTCTCAGTCCCCAGGCGCAGGCGTTCCTCGTCGGCTTTTCACCGGCTCAGGCGGCGGCGTCGCTCCCTGTGTCGGTCAGCCCCTGGGTGCTGCTGTTCCGCGGTGATGCCCTCACCCCGACTGCCGCGGCTGATGGCTGGAATGCCCTGCTGGAGCCGTCCCTTGCCGGGAAGCTGGTGCTGCCCTCCAGTCCGCGGGTGGTGCTGAGCATCGCTGATCGCATGGATCGCCAGGATGCTTTGCAGCGTCTGCGTGCTGCAGCCCTGGTCTTCGACGATCGCCATGCCCTCAACTGGTTGCTGCAAGGCAAGGCCCGGGCAGCGGTGCTTCCATTGGTGCGTTGCATGGCGACCTTGCGCAGTGATCCAAGGGTCCATGCCGTGCTGCCGGAGCAGGGTGCTCCTCTGGACTGGACCCTGCTGATGCGGCCGTCCCAGACCCGGGAACCTCTGCCGCAATCCTGGGTGGAGGACGCTTGGAAGGCTCCTCTGATGGGGCGGTTGCTGGGTGATGGCTGGGTTCCGCCTCTTCCCTACGCGGAGTTGGATCAGGCCCGCAGTGCTGTGCCAGCGCGGCTTCGTTCCCTGGTGCTGCCCTCGCAGCAGGTGTGGGATCGCTGCTGGAGTTTCTCTCCGCTCACGCCGGACCAACGGGCTGCGCTGGAAGCGAACTGGGCCGCTTCAACCCCATAGGCGCCTGCGGGGAGGCGCCGACAGCAGAGCGTGGGTTTCGGCCAAAAGGTCGGGAATGGGGAGCTGGTGGGGGCACCGGGGCAGACAGGCCTGACAACGGTTACAGGCACTGGCATCGTGGGATTCCCACCAATGGCCTGCACGGCCGATGAGGTTGTAACGCTCCTCGCAGTAACCCTGCAGGTCGTGCCCGAGCCGCAGGTTGCGCAAGCGCAGCAGGGCTGGAATCGGCACCGCGTTCGGGCAGGGGAGACAGGCCTGGCATTGGCCGCATTGGCTTGACCCCAGGCGTTCGCTGCGGCGGGCGTTCAGCTGGACCAAGGCCTCCTCTTCGCTGCTGCTCAGGGGGTGGTCTGATGCCGCCAGTTGCTGGGCGAGTTGCAGATCGGAGGCTTGGCTGGCACCAAGGGTGAGGGTGCTGATGCCGGCACTGAGCAGATAGCGATAGGCCAACGCCAGCGGGGCATGGGGCTGGCAGTCGTCGATCAGGGTGGGGCTGGGGTCCTGGAGCCGTCCGCCTTTGTCGGCTGGGGAGATGGCCATCACCCCAAGGCCCTTCTCCAAGGCCAGGACTGCCAGGGGCATGCGCTGAGGGTCGAGAAGGTGCAAATGCAGGCTGCAAAACCGGAAGGCGCCACTGCGCAGAGCGGTCTCAATCAGCCTGTTGCTGCCGTGGCTGCTGAATCCCACCTGTCCCACCAGGCCTTGTGTCTGCGCCCAATGCATCAGGGCTTGGCCGTCGCCCTCCAGGGCCCAGTGGAGATGCTCCTCTCGATTCAGACCATGGATGGCCCAGTTGTCGAGACGGGACACCCCCAGGCGTTTCATGCAGGCCAGCAGCTGCTCCTGGCCGTCCGCCAGGCTCACCCCCGGCAGCACCTTGCTGGTGATCACCCAGCCGCCAGCTGGTGCGATGCCCCTATGGTCGAGGGTCTGCAACGCGGCCCCAAGGAAGCTTTCGGCAGGGCCGTAGGCCGGAGCCGTTTCCAGGTGGTTGATGCCGGCGTTCACCGCCGCTTCCACCACCTCCAGCATCTGGACCGACGTGGCGAGGGCTCGCATGGTCCCCAGAGTGAACAGGCTCACCGCCGGTCCATCCCCGAAGGGCCGACGCCGGGCCTTCGGGTTGGTGGCCATGCCGGTCATGGTGTTGGTTCGTTGTCGTCCTCAGGCGGGCTGTCACTGCCTGGCTGGCGGGACCGGAGGTGGCGAACCAGGGCCGCGGGGCTGACCTGGTCGAGAAAGCGGCGGAATTCGTCTTGTTCTTCGGAATCGGCTTCCGCATCCACGGGGATCGAGGCTTCGGCGACCACCTCCTCCAGCATCCAGATGCCTGTGCCAGTGCGGACTGCCAGGGCAATGGCATCGCTGGGGCGGGCATCAATCTCGATCTCTTCAGCGGTCGGATCGATGCTTGCCTCTTCAGAGACCGCGTCTTGGCCTGGGGCACTGCTGTCGTCATCCGCACTGCATGGCTGGTGGCCGAGCTTGAGCAGCGCGTGGAAGGTGCTGTCTTCAATCGCGTGGATGATCACTCGTTCGAGAACCAGCTCACCCGCATCCAGCAAGGACACCATCAGGTCGTGACTCAGGGGCCGCGGCGGTTCATTCCCTTGGATGCCAGCCATGATGTTGTGCGCTTGCGCTTGGTCAATCCAGATCGGTACCTGGCGGCGCCCCGCTGGATCCCGAAGTAGCACGATCGGGCTGCGGCTCGCCGCATCGAGGGCGATCCCGGCAACGTGCATTTCAACCACGGCCTTGCATCCCCTTTATCCGATTATGGCTAGAGGAACAGCCGCGGGTGGGGAGCAATGTTCACGGGGCTGGTGCAGGCGGTCGGCAGGGTGGAGCGGCGTGGTGTGCAGCTGTTGGTCACCGGCTGTGCCCCATTTGCGCCGCTGCAGCTGGGTGACAGTGTGGCCGTGGATGGGGTTTGTTTGACCGTTGCGGAGTGTGTGGGCGACGGCTTTCTGGCGGATGTCAGCGAAGAAACCCTGGCCCGCACCACCCTGGGGGTGAAGGCGAGCCGACGTGGGGCGGTGAACCTGGAACCGGCCTTGCGCCTGGCGGATCGGCTGGGTGGCCACTTGGTGGGTGGCCATATCGACGGGGCGGGAACGGTGATGGCGGTTGAGGCCTTGTCGCAGTCTTGGCGTCTAGAGCTGCGGTGGAACGATCCGTCCTATGGCCGTTATGTCTGTGAGAAAGGCAGCATCGCCGTCGACGGCATCAGTCTCACCGTGGCGGGTTGTAGTGACGACGGTTCTCGCTTCTGGATTGCCGTGATTCCCCATACCTGGGAATCAACGTCTTTGCACCATCTTGTGGTGGGCGCCAGTGTCAATCTCGAGGCGGATGTGATCGCGCGTTACGCCGAGCGTTTACTTCTGCAGGCGCAACCTGGGGCTTCTGCCCATCAAGCCAAGCCCGACGTGGAGATCACCAGTGATTGGCTTAACGCCCATGGATGGGGCTGAGGATCACAACACGTGGTCGGCTTTGGATGGCGTTAATAGGTTGCGGGAGTTGTTCAACCTGAACCATCGATGACTGTCGATGAGCGCCCTGATTCTTTGGGCAGCTTCAAGGCCTTCGCGATCGCCGAGGGCATTCTGTTGATTGTGCTGGGCATCCTGGCCCTGGTGTTTCCTGTGCTCGCGTCGGTCTGGACGGTGGCTGTCGTCGGCGTGCTGTTTCTGATCGGCGGCATCGTGGGCTGGATCAGCAATCTGGCCCGTTCCGGACGGATGGGGCGCTGGATCTGCTTCTGGCGCTTGGTGGTGTCGACCCTGTTCATCGTGGCCGGTGGTTCGATCCTCAAGGATCTGCGCCAGGAAACACTTCAGCAGGTGGCCATGTTTGCCCTGGCCATTGGCATTGTTTTCCTCGTCGAAGGCGTGGTGGCTTTCTTGAATGGTCTGGCCAATCGCAATAGGCCCGGTGCTGGATGGGCTATTGCCAATGGGGTGATTACCTTCATCCTTGGTCTGTTGATTGTGACCCAAGGCTTCTGGAATCTGCTCTGGGTGCTGGGCACCTTGGTGGGGATCAGTTTCCTATTCAGCGGTCTAGAGCTGATCGCCTTCAGTTCAACCGTTCACAACGACGGCGATCCACCGGCGATGGCTTAAGGCGAGCTCGCGGATGACCGAATCAGGCCTCGCTGGCTGGGTCTGATTCGGTGTCGTCGATTGGCAACAACCAGATCGATCCAGAGTCTTTGTGCAGCTCAATTCGGAATTCCTGGCCGGGTTCAAGGCCCAGTCGACGGGTGTACGCGTGACCGATCAACAGATTGCCGTTGCCGTGCACCCGGGTGCGGAATTCGGCTTGACGGCCTCGGGGGCCACCGCCGCTGTTGCTGGTGGATGGGAGGGTGTAGCCCTTGGCCTCAACCAGGGCACGGTAAAAACTTTTCTTGAGCACCCTGCCGCTGGGGCCGACATAGCCGCAGCCACGGGCGATTTCATCTTCGCGCCGATTGCTGAGGGCGCGCGCCTTGTCGAGGAGTTCCTGGCCGACCAGCATCTGATCAGGAAGAGATATCTGAATTGTGGCGATCAAAGGTCTGCGCGGCAAGGACCCTGGTCTCTTTTCTAGGTGCTCGTTTCAGAGCAGATAAAGGATCAAAAACAGCACCACCCAGATGCCATCCACGAAGTGCCAGTAGAGCTCAACGGCCTCCAGGGGGAATTGATTGTCGGCCGTGATCCGTCCTGAGGGTATGCGGCACTGCCACCACACGATCAGAATCATCAGGGCACCCAAGGTCACGTGCAGACCGTGAAATCCCGTGAGGGCATAGAAGGTGCTGGCAAACAGGTTGTCGGTCAATCCGAATGGAAGGGTGAAGTACTCCACCATTTGGCTGGCAAGGAATGCCAAACCCAGAGCTGCTGTGATCAGAAGCCATTGCCTGCATCCTGAATTGTCGCGTTGGCGAAGCTTCTGGCCTGCTTTGTGGAATGTGGCACTGCTCACCAGCAGCAACACCGTGTTCAGGATCGGAAGCGGTAATTCGAGTTCGTAAACAGCCCCAGGTTCCAGGGGGTTCACGGCATGGAATGTGAGGTAGGCGGCGAAGAAGCCGGCAAAGGTCATCGCATCGGCGACCAGGAAGGTGGCCACACCAAACATGCGGTGGTCCTCATGGTCATGGGCCGTGTCGGTGGCCGAGGTCTCAGCGCTGGATGGATGAAGAGTGGTCATTTCCCGCTGCTCCAGAGGTCACGGCCGCTGGTGGCAGCCAGGTCAATTTCATCGAGGGGGACGCCATAGCCGTAGGGCTCAGTCACCAGAGGAGCCTCTCCTTTCCAGTTCTCAACCGGTGGGGGTGAGCTGGTGAGCCACTCGGGCGTGAGCGCCTGCCAGGGGTTGTCGCCGGCGATCTCTCCAAAGAAGGCGCTGGCGATCACATTCCAGAGGAACGGCAACGTGCTGATGGCCATCAGCAGAGCACCGGCGCTGCTGAGCTGGTTGATGAAGGCGAACTGAGGGTCGTACTCCGCAACCCGTCTGGGCATGCCGTTCAGACCCAGCCAATGCTGAGGTGCGAAGCAGAGGTTGAAGCCGATGAAGGTGAGCAGAAAATGCAGCCTGCCAAGGCTTTCGTTGAGCATTCGCCCGGTCACTTTTGGGTACCAGTGGTAGATCGAGGCGAAGATCACAAACACCGTGCCGCCGTAGACGATGTAGTGAAAATGGGCGACGACAAAGTAGGTGTCGTGCACATGCACGTCGAACGGAACCTGGGCGAGGGCGACACCGGTGATTCCCCCCAGCACAAAATTGATAATGAATCCACAGGAAAACAGAACAGCGCTGTTCAGCGAAATGCGCCCGCCCCAGAGGGTGGCCAGCCAGTTGAAGAATTTGATTCCTGTGGGAACGGCAATGAATGCGGTGGCGATGGTGAAGAACAGGCGCATCCAGGGTGGTGTGCCACTGGTGAACATGTGGTGGGCCCAGACCACCAGGCCCAGGATCACAATCGCCATGATCGAATACACCATCGTGGCGTAACCGAACAGGGGCTTTCGGCAATGTACCGGCAGGATTTCGCTGACCAGCCCGAAGGCTGGTAACACCATGATGTAAACGGCTGGGTGGGAATAGAACCAGAAAAGGTGTTGATAAACCACCACATTTCCGCCCAGGCCTGGGTTGAAGAAGCCGGTGTGGGCAACGATGTCGAAGCTGAGCAGAATCAGCGTTCCAGCCAGAACTGGGGTGGAGAGCACCACCAGAATGCTGGTGCCGAGCATGGCCCAGCAATACATCGGTAGCTGCATCAGCTTGAGCCCAGGTCGCCGCAGTTTGAGCACTGTGGCGATGAAATTGATGCCCCCAAAGATTGAGCTTCCCCCCAGTAACAGCACACTCAGGATCCAGATGATCTGGCCGCTGGCTGGGGTCGTGATGCTTAAGGGTGGGTAGGCCGTCCATCCGGACTGGGCAGCACCGGTAATGAAATAGCTGCTGATCAATAGCAATCCAGCAGGCGGGATCAGCCAGAAGGCCACGGCATTGAGCCGGGGGAAGGCCATGTCACGCGCGCCGACGTAAAACGGAATCAAATAGTTGCCGAAGGCTCCGTTGACCACTGGCACAATCCACAGAAAGATCATCACCGTTCCATGGAGGGTCAGCACCTGGTTGTAGACATCCCGGGGCATGAAGTCCGAGAGAGGACTGAGCAGTTCCGTACGGATGGCACCCGCCAGAGCTCCACCGATCAGATAAAAAAGAAAACCGCAGACCAGATACTGCAAGCCGATCACTTTGTGGTCGACGCTGAAGCTGAAATAACGCAACCATCCTGTCGGCTGCAGGGTTGGGACGTGGTGCTCGCTTTGAGGCGGCAGAGAAACAGTCATGCCTAAGCGACCTCCAGTTTGTTATTGGCGTTGAACCAGGCGGTGTAGGCATCGGGTTCATCGACCACAACCGATGAACGCATGCCACCGTGGTACGGACCGCAAAGCTCGGCGCAGACGATCGGATAGGTTCCCGGTCGGGTGGGGGTGAAATTCAGCACCGTGGGCTGGCCGGGGATGACGTCCTGTTTGAGGCGAAATTCAGGAACCCAGAAGGCGTGAATCACATCCTTGGCTTCCATGCGCAGGCTCACCGGCTGACCTGCTGGAACGTGCAGTTCGCCGGAAATGAAATCTCCCTGTGGGTAACGGAAGAGAAACGCAAACTGCATGGCCGTCACTTCGATCGGAACTGGAGCGATCGCTCCGCTTTCCGCTGTGGTGGTCGTGCCGTTGCCGATGCCTCCCCAGACCCGAGGCCCAGTCTCATCGGCTCCAGTGGCTGCGCTGACCATGGCACTGTGATCCATGCCGTGGTTCAGCGGAGTCATCCCCCCCATCCGGTCGTAGATGTCGTAGCTGTAGAGGCCAACGAACAGCACCACGATCGCCGGCACCGCAGTCCAGAAGATTTCCAGAGGCAGGTTGCCTTCGATTGCCAGGCCATCGCCCAGTTGGCCTTCACGCCGCCGGAAGCGCAGCAAGCTGAACAGGACCAGGCCAACGATGCCGACAAACAGGATCGTGCCAATGCTGAACAGCACACGGAAAAGTTCGTCGTAGACCGGTGCATTCGCACTGGCATCGACGGGGAGGAGGTTGATGTTTTGACCAACCCATAGCCCACCAAGTACCAGGATCATTCCCAGCACCAGGGTGATGATTGAAGAGGGGATGGGCACGGGTTAAATCCGTGACTCGTTTCACACTATGGGGATCGTCAGAGGTGAACCACACGTGATTCTTAAGACGGGTGGAAAATCCTCGGCGCTGATCGTGACACGTCGCCTCAATCGTTGATTTTGCAGTCTTTTTGAGGCTTTCTGTTTGTCGAAAATGTCAGGACGACGAGACGAGTTTTCTTGCAATGTCGTCAATTGATGTTGTGAACAGCCACACACCGTGCGGTTGTGGATGAGACGGCTACTTTCCGTTCATTCCCATTGCTGCCGAGGGAGGAGTTCTTCCATTGGCTTGTTCGTCTGGATGGCCGATTCGTCGTCGGCTCGCTCAACTCGCCAGCCATTTGGTGGTCGCCCTTGTGGCTCTTGTGGTGATCGGTGGTGCCACGCGTGTCATGGAGGCCGGGCTGGCCTGTCCCGATTGGCCTCTCTGCTACGGCACGTTCCTGCCCGGACGTCAGATGAATCTCCAGGTCTTCCTGGAGTGGTTTCACCGGCTCGACGCTTTCGTGATCGGTGTGGCGCTGCTCGTCCAGTTGGGGGCCGCTTGGTGGTGGCGTGATCAATTGCCGAAATGGTTGTTGCCTTGCAGTGCCGTTTTGGTGCTGCTGGTGGTGCTGCAGGGGGGGCTTGGTGCGTTGACCGTGCTGCAACTGCTTCCCACCGGAGTGGTGACAGCCCATTTGGCCTTGGGGCTCACCCTTGTGGTGATGCTCAGTGGTCTCAGCCAGTTGCTGCTGGCTGAGACCTCAACCTCCGAGGTCTCTTCACCGTTGTGGTGGCGGATTTTCGGAAGCCTCAGTGTGTTGGCCGTGGTTGGTCAGTGCCTCTTGGGGGGGCGTATGGCCACCTCTTGGGCAGCGAAGCGTTGCTTGGCCGTCGGGCAGGGATGTCAGTGGCTGCACTGGCATCGCAGCGCCGCGACCCCCGTCGCGGTCACGGTGCTGCTGTTTGTGCTGCTTGCCCTCCTTGCGGGTGGCTGGACCCGACGTCAGTGGCCGTTGCTTCTCAGTGCAGCGGCTTTGGTGATGTCCCAGATCGGCCTGGGTGTCTTCACGCTCCGCCTTGGTTTGGCCCAACCCGCGGTGACCGTGGCCCATCAATTGGTCGCCTGTCTGTTGGTTGCTCTCCTGGCAGCCCTCACCTGTCGGAGACCACGGCTTGCCGTGCGTTCCGATCCGGCGGATTTCGATTCCACTTCCTTGGAGCCCTGTCATGGCTAGTTCCACTGCTCCCGGTTCCCTGACCATCACCCGTGATCAGGTGGTGCCCTCTCGCAAGCGGGTCAAGCTCCCTGCCTGGTTGGAGGTGGCCAAGCCGCGTCTGATCCCTTTGTTGCTCGCCACCACCCTTGGGGGAATGGCCCTGAGTGAAGGCTGGCCCCTTCCCTCACCGCGCTTGGCATGCACCCTGGGCGGTGGAGCCCTTGCTGCTGCTGCTGCTGGGGTTCTCAATTGCCTTTGGGAGCAGGATCTCGATCGGCGGATGCAGCGCACCAGTGGTCGGGCCTTGCCTTCGGGGCGCTTGTCGCCCACCGCTGCGTTCGCCGGTGCTGTGTCCTGCACCCTGGCGGCTGCTCTCTTGCTGGTCAGCGGGGTCAATTGCCTGGCGGCTGGGCTGTCCCTGCTGGGGTTGTGCAGTTATGTGCTGCTTTACACGGCTCTGCTGAAGCCAAGAACGACGCAGAACATCGTGATCGGCGGTGTGGCAGGTGCCATTCCTCCTCTGGTGGGCGCAGCAGCGGCCACCGGGCATGTGGGCTTGGGGGGATGGTGGCTGTTTGCGCTGGTGATGGTGTGGACACCGGCCCACTTCTGGGCGCTGGCCTTGCTGTTGCGTGAGGACTACCGCGCTGTTGGCATCCCCATGCTTCCAGTGGTCAAGGGTCCGGTGGTGACGGCGCGAGCGATTCGTCGCTACGGCTGGGCCACGGTGGTGCTCAGCGGGTTTGGCGTGCTGGCGTTGCCAGAGGGTGGCCTGCTGTATGGGCTGCTGTTGCTTCCTTTTAATGCGCGCCTGTTGCAGATGGTCCACAACCTGGCTGATGCCCCAGAAAGCACGGAGCGGGCCAAAGGATTGTTCCGCTGGTCGATTCTTTATCTCTTCGGCATCTGCCTTTTGCTGATCCTGAGCCGCCTTCCCGGAGCTGCATTGTTCGATTTTCAGGTGCATGCGGCAATCGATCTGTTGTTCCGTGGTCTCAACGCCATCCACAACGGGGTCGCTGCCTAGATTCCACTTCAGTAGTCCTGTCGCGACAGCTCAATGCCCTTGTTGGAGCTGGCCCATCTGCAGAAGTCTTACGGGGCTGTGAAGGCGCTCGAAGACCTCAGTCTCGCTGTGCCAGAGGGCTGTCTCTACGGCTTGTTGGGACCGAACGGGGCCGGTAAAACCACCACACTCCGTATCCTCGCCACGTTGCTGGCCCCCGATGCCGGCGAGGTGCAGGTTGCCGGCATTGATGCCCTGAAGGACCCTCGGGCCGTTCGCTGCATGCTCGGCTACGTGGCTCAGGAGGTGGCGATCGATAAGATCCTCACCGGTCGGGAGTTGTTGCAGCTCCAGGGTGATCTGTATCACCTGCGCCCTTCTGATCGTGATCAGCGCATGGGCGAGTTGATCACGCTCCTCGGCATGCAGGACTGGATTGATCGCCGCTGCGGGACGTACTCCGGTGGAATGCGTCGGCGCCTTGATCTGGCTGCCGGTTTGTTGCATCGACCCAAGCTGCTGGTGCTCGATGAGCCCACGGTTGGCCTGGATATTGAAAGCAGGGCGGCGATCTGGCAGGTGCTGCGGGAGCTGCGCCAGCAGGGCACCTCAGTCTTGCTCAGCAGCCACTATCTCGAGGAGGTGGAAGCCTTGGCGGATCGCATGGCGATCATTGATGCCGGTCGCGTGATTGCCGAGGGCACACCCGATGAACTCAAACAACGCCTTGGCGGTGACCGGATCACCTTGCGGGTGCGGGAATTCAGCGATGCCGAGGAGGCAGAACGGCTCCAGGGGTTGCTTCAGCCCGTCGCGGGGGTCCGCCAGATTGTTGTGAATCGCGCCCAGGGGTATTCCCTCAATCTGGTCGTGGAGGGGGATCAGGTGATGCAACGGCTGCGTGATCAGCTGGATCAGGCGGGCCTGCCGGTGTTTGCCCTCGCCCAGAGCCGACCCAGCCTGGATGATGTGTACCTCCAGGCCACCGGCCGCACCTTGATGGATGCCGAATTGGCCGTGGCCGGCCAGCGGGATCCCAAGCAGGAGCGCAAGCAGTCCATGCGCTGAGTTCCGCCTCTGCCAATCGTTCTGCCGCATCACATTGTTCGTTCCCTTGCCGTTCTTGTTCGCTTCGATTTCGCGATGACCAGTTCCGTTGCCACCAGCGCACCCTTGGCTGAACTGGTGCAGGAAACCACGGCCCTCACCCGCCGCCTGTTTCTGCAGCTTCAGCGTCGTCCTTCCACGTTGGTGGCGGGGGTGCTGCAACCTTTGATCTGGCTTGTGCTGTTTGGGGCGCTGTTTTCCCGTGCTCCTGAGGGGCTCCTCCCGGGAGGCACAAGCTATGGGCGCTTTCTTGGTGCGGGAGTGATTGTGTTCACGGCCTTCAGCGCCGCGCTCAATGCCGGGCTCCCGGTGATGTTTGACCGTGAATTCGGCTTCCTGAACCGTCTTCTGGTGGCTCCGCTGCGCAGTCGCAGTTCCATTGTTTTGGCGTCGGTGATCTACATCACCTCCCTCAGCCTGGTTCAGAGCCTGGCGATTATGGGAACCGCGGCCCTGTTGGGTTATGGCTGGCCGGGGCTGGCGGGTCTTGGGCTGGTGATGCTGACCCTCCTGCTCCTGGTGTTTGCCGTCACGGCGCTCAGTCTGGGGCTGGCCTTTGCACTCCCCGGCCATATCGAATTGATTGCGGTGATCTTTGTGGCCAACCTGCCGCTGCTGTTTGCCAGCACGGCTTTGGCGCCGCTGTCGTTTATGCCCCCATGGTTGGGCTGGCTTGCGGCCTTGAATCCGCTTACCTTCGCGATTGAACCCATTCGCGCTGCCTACGCCGGTCCTTTGGACCTGTCAGCTGTTCTGCTTCAGGCGCCCTACGGCCCTGTGAGCGGATATGCCTGCTTGATGGTGCTGATGGTGCTCACCGTGGGCCTGTTTCTACTGATTCGCCCTTTGCTCAACCGCAAACTTGCCTGATCCTGTGACTGCCTCCAGCGCCCCACTCCCCCAGCGACGTCGGGAGGCCCTGCGCCAGCAGCTGATTGATGCCCGCGCCCGGGCCGACCAGCGTGAAATCGCTCGGGTCGAACAGCAGTGGGTCCACCGTTATGGGGTGAGCTCCCTCCCCCAGCCCGACACCACGGGGGAGCAACCGTCTGTTGCGCCGGCTCCGCCGGCGTCTGTTTTGGGTCGCTTCACAAGTGCATTGCAAGGGTGCCTTGATGAGGTCGCCAGCACGGTGGAGCCGTCGGTCTCAGCCAGTGATCTGTCTCTCCCGGCTCCTTTGCAAGAGGTGCCACCCCCGCCATCACCCAAGTTGCAGCGTTTGCGCCGTTGGCTGCCGACGGTTGTGGATGATTTCCCTCAGGCGTCCTGAATGATGGTCAGATTGGATCGGGCAAGCCTGCGGGGCGGGCTGATCGTGTCGGTGCAGGCCCCTGAGGGCTCGCCGATGCATGAGCCGGAGGTGATCGCCGCGATGGCTGAGGCGAGTTTGAACAACGGTGCCATCGGGGTTCGGCTGGAGAGCCCGGAGCACATTGGTGCGGTGCGACGCCGCTGCCCAGAGGCGTTGATTGTGGGCCTCTGGAAACGCACCTTTGCAGAAAGCCAGGTGTACATCACGCCCCGTTGGCATGAGATTCAAGCTGTCTGGGCTGCGGGTGCTGATGTGGTGGCCCTGGATGCAACGGCCCGCTCCCGCCCCGATGGTGAATCGCTTGAAGTGCTGGTGCGACGGGCGAACGAGGAGCTGGGCGCCCCATTGATGGCGGATGTGGACAGCATCGCCAATGGCCTGGAGGCTGCACGCTTGGGCTGTGCCTGGGTCGGCACCACCCTGTTTGGCTACACACACGAGACGGCCTCGGAGACACCGCCGGGCTGGTCCTTACTGGAGCCACTCCGTGCCCAGTTGCCTGATCAGGTGCCTTTGATCTGCGAGGGCGGGATTGCGTCCGCTGGGATGGCCACGCAAGCCCTGGCGTTGGGAGCCGATGGAGTGGTGGTGGGCACAGCGATTACCGGTGTCGATCTCCAGGTGGCTGCCTACTGCAGGCAGATGGCGGCTTAGTCCGCCTCTGTTCCGTTCTTTGAAGTGAATCCGGTGGTTTGCGGGTTCTGAAGAACCAACAGCTCAGAATCAAGTGAGACGCGTGAGACCAATGCGGAGAATCGCTGCTCTTCTGCCCTTGCCTCTGGCAGTAGGAGGTCTCGTGTTCGGGGTCCCCTTAGCTGGCCTGCCCATGAGTGAACTTCAGGCGTTAAACCGCGAGCTAGGGCGCCTCTGTCGCAGGCCGCCCCCGGAAGCTCTCACGGTGTGCAGAATTCATGCCCGCCTGGTGCGTTCGATCTAGCGCTCGTCCGCACCAGGCGGTGGGTGCTCACATCATCCCGGGCATTCCCATGCCGCCCATGCCGCCCATGCCGCCCATTCCGCCCATGCCACCCATGGGGTCGCCAGCGGCAGCAGGAGCAGCGGGCTCAGGTTTGTCGGCGATCACCACTTCGGTGGTGATCAGCAGGGATGCAATCGAGACGGCATCCTGAAGCGCCAAGCGCACCACTTTGGCTGCATCGAGAATGCCCGCTTGGAGCAGGTCCTCAAAGCCGCCGGTGAGGGCATTGAAGCCCTTGCCGGAATTGCGCACTTCCTCGACGACCACATCGCCGTTGGCGCCGGCGTTGATGGCGATTTGGCGCAGGGGTGCGCTCAGGGCACGCTTCACGATCTCCACACCGGTGCGCTGATCGCCCTGCAGCTGAGCTGCCAGGCCATCCAGCTCCTGGGCCAGCTGGATCAAGGTGCAGCCACCACCAGCAACGATGCCTTCCTCCACGGCGGCCCGGGTGGCATTGAGGGCATCCTCGATGCGCAGTTTGCGGTTTTTCAGCTCGGTCTCAGTGGGAGCACCCACCTTGATCACCGCAACACCCCCAGCAAGCTTGGCGATGCGCTCACTGAGCTTCTCGCGGTCGTACTCGGATTCGGTGTTCTCGAGCTCGCGTTTGATCGCTGCGACGCGATCGTTCACTGCTGCACGATGCTCATCGCTGGCCACGATGGTGGTGCTTTCTTTGGTGATGGTGATGCGACGGGCGCGGCCCAGGTCCGCCAGGGTGACCTTGTCGAGGGTCATGGCACGGTCTTCGCTGATCACGGTGCCGCCGGTGAGGATGGCGATGTCAGCCAAGGCCGCTTTACGCCGCTCCCCGAAGGAGGGGGCCCGAACAGCCGCCACCTGAAGGACGCCGCGGTTTTTGTTCACCACCAGAGTGGCGAGGGCTTCGCCTTCCACTTCTTCCGCCAGCACCACCAGGGGGTTTCCGGTTTTTTGAACGGTTTCGAGAACGGGAACTAGGTCGTTAATGGCGCTGATCTTGCGGTCGGTCAGCAGCAGCAGGGCGTTTTCAAATTCACAGATCTGACGCTCTCCGTCGGTTACGAAGTAGGGGGAGCTGTAGCCACGGTCAAAGGCCATGCCTTCGGTTACTTCCAGTTCCGTGGCAAGTGACTTGGACTCCTCGACGGTGATCACGCCATCGACGCTCACCTTCTCCATGGCTTCGGAGATCATCCGACCCACTTCTTCGTCACCACCGGAACTCACAGTGGCCACCTGGCCGATGCCAGCGCCGCTCACCGCTTGGCTGCGCTGGGCCAAGCCCGCCACCACCTGGACGGCAGCTTTCTCCATGCCGCGACGCAGTTCGATGGGGCTGGCACCCGCAGCTGTGTTCCGCAGACCTTCTTCCACCATGGCCTGGGCCAGCACGGTGGCTGTGGTGGTGCCGTCACCGGCCTTGTCCTTGGTCTTGGAGGCCACCTGCTGGATCAGCTTGGCGCCGATGTTTTCGAAAGGATTGTCGAGCTCGATCTCGCGGGCAATCGTGTCGCCGTCGTTGACAATGTCGGGGGCGCCGAAGCTTTTCTCCAGCACCACGTTGCGTCCGCGGGGGCCGATGGTGACGCGTACCGCATCGGCCAGGGCATTCATCCCCCGTTCGAGAGAACCGCGGGATTCATCCGAAAAGCTCAGCAGTTTGGCCATGATTAATCGATACCCGAAAGTCAATGTCCCACAGGGAGCTGACCCTCAAAAACACCTTTTGGGTGGGGAAAGCCGAATCGAAGCTGGCCAGATGCTGCCCCCCCTGGTGCGTCTCGTTATGGTCCGGCCATGGATGAACCCGGCTTCCAGTCGTTCACGTTGATTGCCGGCCTGGCAGCCGCTATGGCGCTGATTTATGCGCCGTTGCGAATCTTTCTGACTGCCACAGAGCGGAGCCGCAAGTTGCGCCTGTTGCAGCGCATCCGACGGCTTCGCGATGAGCAGCTCAAGCTGCTCAATCGCTAGTCCTCAGGGGACCCTTCTTCAGCCCATCACCATGCCGCCATCCACCTGAAGCACTTGTCCGGTGATGTAGGCGGCAGCCGGATCTGCGGCGAGGAAACGCACGGTGCCGGCGATGTGTTCCGGCGTGCCGAAGCTGCCCAGAGGAATCGCCGCCAGGATGCCATCGGCATCAAGATCCTTGGTCATATCGGTAGCGATGAATCCAGGCGCCACTGCGTTGACGGTGATGCCGCGGCTGGCCATCTCTTTGGCGGCACTACGGGTCAGGCCCACAACCCCGGCTTTGGCCGCGGCGTAATTGGCCTGTCCTGCATTGCCCATCAACCCCACCACCGAGGTGATGTTGATGATCCGACCGCTCTTTTGTTTCAGCATCGGACGGGTGACTGCACGGGTGCAAAGGAACACACCGGTCAGGTTGAGGTCGATGACCGATTGCCAGTCAGCGGTCTTCATGCGCATCAACAATCCATCCCGCGTAATGCCGGCGTTGTTGACCAGCACATCGATGCGGCCACTGCGCTCGAGCACCGTTTTGATTAACCCGTCAACGGCGTCTTCATCGGCCACGTTGGCCTGCAGGGCGTAGGCCTTCCCTCCTGCCGCGGTGATCTCATTCACCACGGACTCCGCAGCATCGGGTGAGCTGGCGTAGTTCACGACAACTTCAGCCCCGGCTTCGGCCAGCGCCTGGGCAACGGCGCGACCGATGCCTCGGCTGGCTCCAGTCACCAGAGCCGTCTGGCCGGCGAGGGAGGCGTGGGTCGTCATGGAAGTCTCCGCGGTGGCTGGATCGTAGAGATTGATCCCACCAGGACTCAAGCGGTGCTGGATCGACCCATGGTCTCTACCATGTCGACGGAGCTTCCCAGGAGGTCGCGGAAGCGCAGGAGCTGCTCCTTGCTGCCCAGCACCACAAGCAGCTGTCCAGGCTCTAAACGCATCTCTCCGCCTGGATTCGCCACCAGTCTCCCCTGGTCACGGATCGCCAGCACCATGGCCCCGCTGCGGCGTCCCAATTGCAGCTCAGACAGGGTGCGACCGGAGAGGTTCTCAAGCCGATCCGGGGCGCTGCTGAGTTGGAATTCCTCGATTTCGCAATCGGAGCCCATCAACAGCTCCATGAAATCCACGGCCAGCGGGCGGAGCGCTGAAGCTGCCATCACGCGACCACCCGCCACGTATGGGCTGACCACCACACTGGCTCCGGCAAGTTTGAGCTTGGCTGCGGCCTCTTCGCTGTCAGACCGTGTGATCAGGCGGCAGCTGGGCTGCAGGCCTCTGGCGCTCAGCACGACGTAGAGGTTGGCGGCATCGCTTGGTAGTGCAGCGACCAGGCTGCGGCAGCGATGGAGGCCTGCTTCCAGAAGCGTTTCGTCGCTGGTGGCATCGGCTTCGAGCACGCGCAGCCCCCTTTCCTTGGCCGCTTGGATGCGTTGTGCATCAAGCTCCACGACCAGCACCTGAATGTTGTCTTGCAGGAGTTGCTCGCCGATCTCGCGGCCGATGCGGCCATACCCGCAAATGATGACGTGGTCGTGCATGCGCCGGAGTTTGCGGCGAAAGCGCAAAGCACGCAACTGGCGAAAGTAACCGGATTCCGCCAAACCGAGGAGCCGCTGAATCGTCAGCTGCACCACCACCACACCGCCGCCAATGATCAGCACAGTCACCAGCCGTCCAGCGGTGGAGAGCGGTTCCACTTCGCCGTAGCCGATGGTGCTGATGGTGATCAGCACCATCCAGAAGCAGTCTCCCCAGTCCCAGCCTTCGGTGATGCGATACCCGAGGGCTCCACCGCAGATCACGGTGATCAAAGCCAGGATCGGTCCGATCCAGGGTTGGGTGAGAAGTCGCAGGTTGGAGCGCAACCGCCGCGGCGTCATCCGAAGCCGAGGGCGGTCAACACATCCTCTTCACTGAGCTGACCAAGACCCATCCTGCTGTCGCCAAGACAGCGCAGACCTTCGCGTTGGGGCATCTCCGTGGCGTCTGCCCCCAGTGCCACCAGTGGCACGCCAGCAAAGACCGCCAGCAATTGGGTGACGGGGCAGCTGCTCAACACCACATCGGAGCAAGCCACCTGGGCTGCACGGGTCTGCAGTTTGCCGCCGTTCGTGAGCTGTTGGGAGCGCAGTGAAGGCAGGCGTTTCCGGATGGTGTCTGGCAGGGCGCGCCAATGGCTCTCCGGCCAGTCGTTGTCCTGTCCGCCGGGGGCCATCAGCAGCAAGGGGCCGTCCCCGCGGGGCTGCTCAGCGCGCACTGTGTCCAGGCTCTTGGCGGGCAGGGACAGGCGGAAGCGGTCGGCATCCAGGGTCAGGCCGATGGCCTGAAGAAATCCACTCGGTTGCTGGGCTGTCCAGCCAGAGCCCAGTTGCACCTGCTCAGTGGTGGCGAAACCATCGAGGGCAATCCGGGTGGGGATGTGGCTCATGCCCAGCATCAGATTCACTTGCCGTCCGCTGGCGAAGTTGAAGCAGACCTGGAAATCGGGCTCGCGCACGCAGCCCAGCAGGTTGGCCCAGTCCGCCAGGGTGGAGCCTTCATCGAAGTTGAAGGGAATCACCTTCTCAACCGCTGGCACGAGTTCCCAGGCCTGGCGGTGCGCCAGCGGGCAAGCCACCTGCACAGTGGCCTTGAGCTGCTCAGCGGCGGTGGCAATGGCGGGCAGCCGTTCGAGTTGCTGCTGAAGACTCCCCGGAGAGAGGGCAAGAAGACGCATGGACCAGCAGCACAAGAAGGGTGCGAGCTGATTGTATGGAGGCCGTTTCCCCCTGCCGGCCGCAGGAGTCGCTTGTGCATCTGTTGATTGCCGCCGCCGGAAGTGGTCGTCGCATGGGGGCTGACCGCAACAAGCTGCTGTTGCCGTTGTTGAAGAGGCCTGTGCTGGCCTGGACTTTGGAGGCGGCGCTCCAGGCCGAGGCCATTGCTTGGATCGGCATCGTCGGTCAGGTCGGTGATCGTGAGGCCATTGCAGACATCACCGCTGCGGCGGCGCCACGGGCCGGATCCAAGCCCATTTGCTGGATTGAAGGAGGTCGTACCCGTCAGGAGTCGGTCTTGCGCGGCCTGGCGGGGTTGCCGGCGGGTGCGGAGCATGTGCTGATCCATGACGGCGCCCGTTGCCTGGCGGAACCCGACCTGTTCAATCGCTGTGCTCAGGCCGTGATGGCCGGAGAGGCTGTGATCGCAGCGACCCCGGTCACGGACACGATCAAGCGGGTCAATCCCAAGGGGTTGATCACGGCAACCCCTGATCGTTCCGAACTTTGGGCGGCGCAGACGCCCCAGGGGTTTGCGGTTGACCAGTTGCGGGAAGGCCATGCGGAGGCCTGTCGGCGCGGCTGGGAGGTCACGGACGATGCCTCCCTTTATGAACGGCTTGGTTGGGATGTGACGGTGCTGGATGCCGGACCCGCCAATATCAAGGTCACGACACCGTTTGATTTGGTGGTGGCAGAGGCTGTTCTGTCGCTCAGAGGAGCCTGAGCAGTCCGTGGTCTCCATCGAGGAGCGCAGGTCGCCCCATCGGCAAGGCTGCGTTGCCTTCCGGCCCATGGCCGACAGGAAGATTCCCGACCACGGGGATACCGAGATCACAGGTGCGTTCTTTCAGCACCTCAACCCAGCTGAAGCCGGGGCGCTGATCGTCATCTTCACAGCCGCTGAAGCGGCCAAAACCAATGCCGCCAAGGCGCTGCAGCGTCCCCGTCAGTCGCCAGTGGGTGAGCATGCGATCCAACCGGTAGGGGAGTTCGCCGACGTCTTCCAGAATCAGGATCGCCCCTGTGAGATCGGGCATGTGCGGGCTGCCGAGCAGATGAGACGCCACGGTCAGATTGGCGGCGATCAGCGGCCCTTTGGCCGCACCCTTCCCCCAGGATTGGCCCTGCAGGTCTGCCAGTGGTTCCCCGAAGAGCAGCGCCCTTAGCCGCTCCTGACTCCAGATCGGTTCCGCCGCCAGGGTGCTGAGCAAGGGGCCGTGAATGCCGCCATCCAGGCCTGCGCTCTGGCGGGCCAAGAGCAGGGCGGTGACGTCGGAAAATCCCAGTAACCAGCCTGGATTCCACGGGATGGGATGTTCCAGCAGTCTTGCGGCGCCCCAGCCTCCACGGGCACACGCCAGTAAGGCCGGAGATGGCTGGCATTGCAGATCAGCGATCCGTTCCTGGTCGGTTCCCGCCAGGTAGCCCCAGCGGCGCACCGGGATGGACTGATTGTTGGCTTGCAGTCCCCAGCTGCGGAGTAGTTCAAGGCCTGCGGCCAAGGGTTGGAGATCGTCGTATGCCGAGCTGGCGGCGACAACGCCCACCAGGTCCCCTGCCTTCAGTGGAGGTGCCGACTGCCTCATCCCTGCAGCCCAGCCAGCACCAATCCCAGCAGCAGCAAGCTGCCAAGCCAGACCTGATGTTTAAAGTGGCGTCCGTAGACCCCCATTGGCTGCTGGCTGAGCGGTTGTAGCTTCCGGGTTTCCACCACCATGCCCGCGGCGGCGAGCAGCCAACACGGGTAGAAGGCTGTGCCGGTTCCGGCACTGACCGCTGCAAGAGCCAGAGCGATCAGGCAGATGGCGTAGGAAATCTGCACCGCGGTCACGGCATGTCTGCCCAGGCTGAGGGCACTGCTGCGCAGACCCAGTTTTCGGTCGTCTGGCCGGTCGGCCATGGCATAAACCGTGTCGAAGCCGAAGGTCCAGGTGAGGGTGGCCAGCCAGCAGAGCAGCAAGGCCGGTGACGCCCTCATCGTTCCCTCTGCAGCAGCCCAAGGAATCAACACGGCAAAGCCCCAGCAGATGGCCAAAACGGCCTGCGGGAAAGCAAACCAGCGTTTGGCTGAGGGGTAGAGCAGGATCGGAGGCAGGGCCATCACAGCCAGCCCAAGGCAAAGGCTGCGTCCTGCGGTCGGCAGACCGAGGACCACCAGCAGGCTTAGCACCAATAGCGCCAGAAGTGAGGCGACGGCCACCGGCACCGAAAGCCCACCTCGCGCCAGCGGCCTTCCTTTGGTGCGCTCCACTTCCCGATCAAGGCGCCGATCCCAGAGGTCATTGGCAATGCAGCCGGCGGCGCTCACCGTTAGGCCTCCCACCACAATCAACAGCACCAACCACGGTGAAGGGGGGGCAGTCGGAGTCAGCCAGAGGCTCCATCCCGCGGGGATCAGCAGGATCAAGCGACCGCTGGGTTTGTTCCAACGCAACAGCTGGAACCAGCTGGCGAGAGCTGTTGGTTGCTGGCGTGGCAGGGCGCCGGTCACGTCGAGAGAAGTTTCAAAAAACCTTAGACACCTTGGCCTTCCTGACGGCAGCCAGTGGCAGAGTGGCTCTGGTTAGCCGTTCAGCGCTGATGACAGGTGCCGATGCCGCGACATCCGACACCATCCCGGGCGCAGCAGGATCCAGCTTGAGGCGGGTCGCTGCAATCGACATCGGCACCAACTCCACCCACCTGCTGGTGGCGGCAGTCGACCCCAATCTGCGCACCTTCAGCATCGTGCTGGCGGAGAAATCCACCACCAGGCTTGGGGAGCGGGATCCAGTCACAGGCCATCTCTGCGAGGCGGCGATCACCCGGGGGATGGATGCCCTGCGTCAGTTCACTGAACTAGCGGCGAGCCACCAGGTGGAGCAAATCGTCACGGCCGCCACCAGCGCTGTGCGTGAAGCTCCCAACGGGCGTGACTTTCTTCAACAGATCAAGGATGAGCTTGATCTGGACGTTGATCTGGTCAGTGGTCCTGAAGAAGCACGGCTGATCTATCTGGGCGTGTTATCCGGCATGTCGTTCGGCGACCGTCCCCACCTTTTGCTGGATATCGGTGGCGGATCGACTGAATTGATCCTGGCGGATGGCCGTGATGCCAGGGCGCTCACCAGCACCCGGATCGGAGCGGTGCGATTGCAGCGGGATTTCGTCACGGAGGATCCGTTGCCAGCGCAAAGCCAGGCGTTCCTTCGCGCTTACATCCAGGGCTCATTGGAGCCTGCTGTCGATAAGGTGCGCCGCCGGCTTCATGCTGGTGAGCAGCCGGTGTTGGTGGCCACCAGCGGAACGGCCATGGCCATCGGTGCCCTGGCGGCAAGTCACGACGATCGCGCGCCGCGCAAGTTGCACGGTTATCGCATTGCCCGTGAGAGGCTTGAGCAGGTGGTGGACAAGTTGGTGGTTCTCACCCCTGAGGAGCGCAAAGCGCTTTCACCTATCAATGACCGCCGGGCAGAAATTATCGTCCCGGGCGCTCTGATTCTGCAAACCACCATGCAGATGCTCGGTGTAGAGGAGATGGTGCTGAGTGAGAGGGCTCTGCGGGAGGGGTTGATCGTTGATTGGATGCTGCGTCAGGGCCTTCTGGAAGATCGCTTCAGTTTTCAAAGCAGCATTCGTCAACGCACGGTGATTCACCAGGTGCAGCGTTTCGCTGTGGATCGCCCCCGGGCCGAGCGGGTCGCTAGCCATGCCCTTGCCTTGTACGACAACACCGTTGGGGTGTTGCATCGTGACCCTGGTCCCGGAAGGGAGTTGCTCTGGGCTGCGGCGATGCTTCATTCCTGCGGTCAGCACATCAATCTCAGTGCGTACCACAAGCATTCTTGGTATCTCATCCGTCATGGAGAGCTGCTCGGGTACTCAGAAACCGAGCATGTGATGGTCGCGGCGATTGCTCGTTATCACCGCCGCAGTCTTCCCAAGAAGCGTCATGAAGCCTGGCAGGCTCTGCAGACCCGCGAAGAACGGCGAACTGTTTCAGAAATGGCTCTGCTGCTCCGCCTGGCAGCTGCCCTGGATCGTCGTCCAGAACCCGTGATCGCTTCGATCCGCACCTTCACGTCAAAAGGTGCCTTGGATGTGGCCCTGATCCCGGAACGCTTAAACCAGAACCTCAGTTTGGAGCAGTGGAGTTTGGAAAGTTGTGCGCCGGTGGTGAAGGACGTTACAGGGTTGGATTTATCGGTTCGGGTGCAGCGCTGATCCGATACCAGCGAATTTGATCAATTGGTCCCAGTGGACTCTGCTGATTTCCCGCACTCTTGACGCTGACCAGGTCAGGTCGACCGGCGTAAATCTCAAGCCCTTCACTGGCGGCAAAGGTTTTTTCCTTGTCCAACATCCCTGCAAACAACTCCTCGCCGTCTTGATTGCGCACGGCAATCCAGCTGGGTTGGCTGGTGTGGATGGTCAGCGTTTGAGGTGACGTGGGGGCTGCGTTGATCGGCGCGCTGGCTTGGCTCAGGGGCTTGGACGCACCCAAAGAGCTCGCGTCTGATGGAGCCGCTTCGTTCTCTTTGGCCTGACGGAGAAGGGTGCTTTGTCCCCAGCTCCAGCCTGCTGCAATGGTGGCCACGATGGCAGTGGCTGCGGTGGCCACCCGGAGCCACCCTCTGCGACGGCCAGCAGGTGGTTCTTGTTGAGGGCGGGTTTGGGTTTTGGCAGCGTCAGTCCTGCCGCTGCCACTCTGACGATGCGAGGGGTTTGGGCCGTCCAACGACTGCAGGGCGGCGATGAGCGGTTCAGGGTCCAGTCGCAGCTTGCTGGCCACTCGGCGCACTGTGGCGCGCACGAACACAGTTTCTGCCAGGTGGTCCCTGTCGCCGGTCTCCAGGGCTTTCAGCTGTTCGTCCCCCATGTGAAGGGCGTCGGCCAGCTGGTGAAGGGTCAAGCCCTGTGCCTCGCGAGCACGCTGCAGAGCTTGTCCCACGTGCTGCAGGTCAGTGATGACCTCCTGCTGGGCGTCACTTTGGGGGTCGACGGAGAATGAATCGCGACTCGCCATCGGCGTAGGCACCCTCACTTGATCACCGAGAACTTAATGGCAAAGCAAAGCTTTGTCTGTTGGTTGATCAACAAGCTCAGCCATTTCCCTGACTGAACTCACCAATGTCATGGGCGATACTGGATTCGAACCAGTGACCCCTTCCGTGTGAAGGAAGTGCGCTACCACTGTGCTAATCGCCCGCACCAGAAGATCTTAGACCACCACCGGTGCCCTTCCCTCAGCTGGCTTGTGGGCGGAAGAGGTGGTCGTGGGAGGGGGAGTAAAGCTTGGATCGCTCGCCCTGGTTGGCGAGGGCTGGACTGACTACATAAAGCGTGGTTCGAATCAGCTGACGTTCCTTGGAGACCGCTGCCATCTGATTCAGGGGCACCACGTTCAGCCACTGGTCGGGCCAGCTCACCCGGTAGCCAATCGCGACGGGAGTGTCTGCCGGGTAGTGCTCGAGAAGGGTGGCTTGAACCTCGTCCACATGGCGGGCACTGAGATACAGGCAGAGAGACGCTTTAAGCCTCGCCAGATTGCTCAGATCTTCTGCCTCAGGCACACCGGTGCGACCGCCTGCACGGCTGAGCACGATGGTCTGAACCACTCCTGGAATGGTGAGTTCGGCGCTTAAGGCTGATGCGGTGGCTTGGTAAGCACTGAGTCCGGGGACCACTTCGACCGCAATGCCAGCATCGGCAAGACTGCAGACCTGTTCTGAAAGAGCTCCATACAGGCAGGGATCACCATCGTGCAGACGCACCACCCGCAGGCCCTGACGGGCGCGATCGATCATCAGCGGCAGCACATCTTCAAGGGTGAGAGTGCTGGTGCGAATGCGTTCGCAGCCTTCGGGAGCCAGGGCTGCGATCTGAGGGGAGACCAGAGAATCAGTCCAGATCAACACATCCGCAGCTCGAAGGCGGTCTTCTGCTCGTCGGGTCAGCAGATCAGGAGCTCCAGGCCCGGCGCCAACAATGGCGATGGTGGAGGGCTCAGCGCTGGAGGAGGAGGTCATGTGGAAGAACCGTTGCGAAGCCCGGGATCAGGCAGGTCGTTGTGACGGACGTAGAGCCACCAGAGCCCAGCTGCAGCCACAATCATTAGGCCCAAACTCATCACCTGAGCCATGCGCAAGCCCCCCTCGCAGAACGGGGGCAGGCCACCAAGGCAGAGGGGGTCAATCCTCAGCCCTTCGATCCAAAGCCGTCCGCAGCTGTAGCTGAGCAGATAGATGCAGCTCAGGGCACCGGCAGGAAGACGTAGGCCTCCCTCCTGTTTGGCTTTGAGGAACAGCACCATCAGCAGCGCGAACACAGCCAGGTTCCAAAGTGATTCGTAAAGAAAGGTGGGATGGAAATATTGGGCTTCCGGGAAGATTCTCTGCACGTTGCGAGGAACGCTCTCGATCAAGAGCTTCCAGGGAAGGTCGGTGGGCACACCGAAGGCTTCGCCATTGAAGAAATTTCCCCAGCGGCCGATGGCCTGGCCGAGAGCGACTGAGGGCACCAACACATCGAGCACATCCCAGAACGGTTGTCGCCTCCAGCGGCAAAAGAGAATGACCGCAATCGTTCCTGCCAGCAGTGCACCGTGGATGGCAATGCCGCCTTCCCAGATGGCAAAAGCCTTGAAGGGGTTGGCGGCGTAGTTCGGCCACTCAAAGGTGACGTAATAGATCCGTGCTCCAATCACGGCTGCCAGCACCAGGATCGGCAGTAGATCGCTGATCAGGCCTTGCTCAAGGTTGCGTTGCTTGGCCAGCCAGCTGGAGAGGTTGAGGCCCACCAGAACCGCCAGGGCAATCAGGAGTCCGTACCAGCGAAGCGGCAGGACCCAGTCTCTGGTGAAAGGCAAAAATTCCCCTGGCGACTGGAGAGCCACCAGGGGAAGGAGGGCTTCAAAAGCCATGGTGATCAGACACCCTCAGCAGCCTGGACCTTTTCAACCTGCTTCTTCTTCAGCACCAGCATGATCTGGGCCAGAGCCACGGCGGCGAAGAAGGCCAGCAGGCCATAGATCCGAACAGGGTTCTGCAAAACAATCTCACCGTCCATCTGGCCAAAGCCACCCACGTTCGGGTCGTTGGTCAGAGGAGCACCAGCTTCGACTTGGTCACCAACAGCCACGATCAACTCGGGGCCGACGGGGATGGTTTCGTCGGTGGTGGTGCCGTCGGCAGCCTTGATGGTCACCACGCTGGTGCCGTTGTCACCAGGGGCGATCGCACTGACGCTGCCTGCAGCCGGAGCGGTGAAGACGGTGTTGTTGCTCTTCTCACCGGTGGGATACACCTGACCGCGGCCACGGTTGCCACCCACAAACACCTGGTACTTGCCGAAGTGAATGCTGCTGTCAGCGGCGGGATCGGGCGACAGGATTGGGAAAACGATTTCCTGGTGCTCGTCACCAGAGATGGGGCCCACCAGCAGGATGTTGGGCTGATCGTCGCTGTATTGGGTGAAGTAGACGCCTTCGGTCTCTTCCTTGATTTCGTCGGTCCAACGCTCCTGGGGAGCCAGGGTGAAGCCATCAGGAAGCTGCACCACGGCACCCACCTGAAGGGGAACCTGGCTGCCGTCAGCACCGATCTCCTGAAGGCCGTTTTCGTAGGGGATCTTCACGGCTGCCTTGAACACCGTGTCGGGAAGTACCGACTGGGGAAGTTCCACTTGCGTGGTCTTGTTGGCCAGGTGGCAGTTGGCACAAACGATCTTGCCGGTGGCTTCACGCGGTGCCTCGTAGTTCTGCTGAGCCCAGAAGGGGTAGGCCCAGGAGGCAGTGGGAGCCGTCAACACGGCTACGCCGACGATCAGTGCGGCGAAGAGAGGTGAAAGGAGGCGACGCATGGGGGACGAGGAGCGGGAGGGGATGGGAGAAACGGTTGGGTTGATCAGGCCCACCAGGGCTTCTCGCCCGTGCGGAAGTCGGTTTCGGTCCACTGGCTCACGAACACGTTGTCGTTCTCGACACTCACGTTGGCCAGGGCCAGGGAGAGGGGAGCGGGACCACGCACCACCTTGCCCGTGGCGTCGTACTGGCTGCCGTGGCAGGGGCACATGAACTTGTTGGCGCCGCTGTTCCAGGGCACCACGCAGCCCAGGTGGGTGCAGATCGCATTGATGCCGTAGCTGCCGATGGCGTCGTCGCCTTCAACGATCAGGTAGGTGGGGTCACCCTTGAGGCCTTGCACCAGGCTGCGGTCGCCAGCTGGGTGACTGCTCAGCCAACCAGATGCGGTGACGGCATTTCCGAGCTCATCCTTGGCACTGGTGCCACCGCCGCCACCAGCGGCGCGGGGGGGGATGAAGTAGTTGGCGACCGGATAAAGAGCACCCAGGGCAACGCCAGTCACAGAGCCGAAGGTCAGCAGATTCATGAACTGCCGACGACCCATTCCGGGCACATCGCTCGAGGAGGCTTGGGTCATGGCGGGTGATCAACCGTCACTGAATGGCGACCATTATGGATGCCAAAGGGTCCTGCCACGCTTTGTGGCGACAGGGCTTTACCGATTGTTTGTTGCGGCCATTCCGTGCTTGACGTCCGTTCTGCTGAAGCCCCTGAACCGCTCACTGTTGATGAGGTGATTGGCTGTCTTCAGCAGCGATGGCAGGCGAGTTACGACTTGCAATTGGTGGTGCGTCGCGGTCGCCTCTACCTGCAGGTGATGTGGGCCTACCTGGAACAGCAGTCGTTTCCCCTTGATGAAGCGGCCTATCGGGAGCACATCGCCCAGGTTGTGGATGTTGTGAATCGTTTAGCTCAAGCGGACGTCGCCCGTGATTGGCTCAGCAGCACCAAGGACCGTCCCCGATTAGGGAAGGCCCTCAGCCTGCCGCTTGAGGGGGCTGAGCGTCTTGAGGAGTTTCTGATTTGAATCCCTGGGTGAAGGCCACTAGCCCCACGCCGATCAGGTAAAGCGCTGTGATCGCTCCGCCAAGGAGAAGCATCGTCACCGGGTCCGTCGATGGCGTCAGGACTGCTCCTGCCAGCGCCGCCGCAAGCACCACCCACCGCCAGGCCGCCAGCATGCGGTTCCAGGTCACAAGGCCAAACAGTCCAAGCAGCAACTGCAGCACTGGCAGCTGGAAGGCAAGACCGGTCGCCAGCATCAGCAGCAACACAAAGTCGAGGTAGCGCTCGATCGACCAAAGCGGTTCCACGACGTCAGCGCCGTAGCTCACCAGAAAACGCAGTGCGGCTGGAACCAGGGCCCACCAGGAAAATGCGATTCCGGCAAGGAACAACACCGCTGACCCCGCCACGGCCGGAGCGATCAAACGTCGTTCGCTGCGGGTCAGGCCCGGCAGCACAAAGGCCAAAACCTGATAGAGGATGTAAGGCAGGGCCAGGGTGAGGCCGGCATACCCCGCCACCTTGAACGACACGAATAGAAACTCTCCCGGGGCCAGCTGGAGAAAGTGAATGGCCCCAGCGGGTTCCTCCAGCAGTCGCACCAGCGGTTTCACCGCCACCAAACAGGCGAGAGCGGCCACCACCACCGCCACAAGACTGCGCAACACTCGCTGGCGCAATTCCTCGAGATGGTCCACTAGGGGCATCTCCTGATCGCCAGGCAGGTCCTCCCCGCTGGCCGCACCAATCCGAATGGGGGGCGGTGGCTGCAGGGGCTGCGGGCTGGCGTCCGGCTGATCGGTCGGGTCGGGAGAGCTCAGAAGGGCTGGCCTGTGCTGGGCTCAGGCTAGAAGTTCTCCGGCCTTGAGCTGCTGTTCGGCGCGCTCCGGTTCGGCCCAGCACACCCGCCCGCCCCGATGGCGCACAGTCCCGGGGCCGGCACCAACGATGCGCTGTAGCTGTTCTACAGGCACCATCACTACAGGGACGTGGCGATTCCCCCGGGCGCGACTGAACAGGGCCGCCATGTCTGCTGCCAAGGTGAGATCGCCGTCTTCGGCAAGCCCATTGGATGCTTTCAGCACCACGTGGCTACCGGGGCATTCCTGGGCATGGAACCAGAGGTCGCCTGGACGGGCCTGTCGCAGGCTGATCCAGTCGTTTTGTCGATGGTTGCGCCCCACCTGAATCGTCAGTCCTCCAGGTGATGTCAACTCCAGGGGCTGGGGCTGGGACGACGCTCGCATGTTGCTCTGATGGGCCCGGCGGCGTTGACGAGGGGCCAGCAGATCCTGGGCCTCGAGGCGCAGTTCTTGCAGTCTTCTGATGCGTTCTTCACTGCGATCCCAATCCGCAGCGAGCACGTCGTCCAGGAAGGCCTCGCTTCCGTCGATCAGGGTCAGGCGCTGCTCGTGGTGGCGCATGCGCTCTTCCAGCAGGGGGACGGCACGGCGCAGTTTTTTCGCCCGGCGATAGAGCGTCTGGGACCGATCAATCTGTTCCCTGCTGGGATTGGCGTGGCAGAGGAGGGCATCGGCCTCCTGCTGCAGAGCGTCAGCGTTCTCTGTTGCGAGGAGCCTGTTCGTCTGATCTTGAAGCTGCTCCTGTTCGCGTTGGCGAGCCGCTGCCAGTTGCTGGCGCAGTTCATCGCTGTGGCGTCGCAGCTCGCGGCCCTGCAGGTGGTCGCTGTAGAAGTGGCCCAGCGCCAGGCTGAGGGGCACGTCCTCACCTGAGCTGGTGGCATCCTTGCCCGCTCCCCAGACTTGATAGGTGCTCCCATCAGTGCGGCGCAGGGCGAAGCGGTTGTCGTGGAGGCATTGCAGCCATTGCTGCCACTGGGTGTGCAGCTGTTCCCAGTCGCTGGCCTCAAGGGTCTCCACGGAGCGCTTCACCCGTTCACCGGCCAGTTGGCGCGAGAGCGCTGGACTGATGCCCTGATACGCCTGCGGCAGTGCTTTGGACAGGGGAATCGGCAGCAGGCTGAGGCGTTGCTTCCAGCGCTCGAAGCTCTCGGCCTCGTCAGGTGGTCTGCCCTGCAATGGGGGTGGAGGGGAATACGGGTCTCCGGTACTGATCGGGCGAACCCTGGATTGGTGATCCCGCACTTGCCGTCCGATGGCAATGACCCGCTGGCGTTCATCCAGCAGCAGCAGATTGCTGTGGCGACCCATCAACTCGAGCACAAGCCTTCGTTGGACTGGATCACCGGGCCGACTAGCGAAGTCGAAGCAGACCACCCGTTCAAAGTCCTGCTGCTCGATGGCGACCAAGGCCAGCTGCCGGAGGCTGTGTTGGGTTTGTTGGGCCAGAGTGCTGCCGCTGCCCTGTTTCGGTGGGGCTGGGATCTGGATCAGCCGCGGGCAGTCCGCCCGCCAACTCAGTTCAAGCCACACCATGCCCTTCAGGGTGCGGAACCCCAACTGCAAGGTCTGGCCATCGGCCTGTTGGGCTTTCTCAAACCGACTGGGCAGGATCCTGCCGCGCAGGTCGTTGACCACCGCCCTTAGGGTGGTGAAATCCATGACCTGGGGTGAGGGCAATCCCATGGCAGGTGAGACGGATCCTGCAGAGCAGCATGCCTTCCTACCCTGCTGGGCGATCTGAGGCGATCCATGGCCCTAACCGAGACATCCGCGCGGCTCACGGTCCTCACCGGGCCCAGCGGAGTGGGCAAGGGCACTCTTGTGACGCGTTTACGTGAGCGTCATCCCAGCCTCTGGTTGTCGGTTTCAGCCACCACCAGAGCTCCTCGTGATGGCGAGCGGGACGGGCAGCATTACTTCTTTCATACGCGCGAGCGTTTTGATGCCCTTGTGGCGGAAGGAGGCCTGCTGGAGTGGGCCGAGTTTGCCGGCAATTGTTACGGCACTCCCCGTCAGCCAGTGGAGGCTCAATTGGCTGAGGGCTCGCCGGTGCTTCTGGAAATCGAGTTGGAGGGCGCCCGACAAGTGCGTCGTTCGTTTCCTCAGGCATTTCAAATTTTCCTGGCACCTCCCAGCTTTGACGAGCTGGAGCAACGCATCCGCGGTCGAGGTACCGACTCTGAAGAGGCGATTCAAAAGCGGTTGGCACGGGCCCGTCAGGAGTTGGAGGCTCAGGCGGAATTCGATGCTGTCGTGGTGAATGACGATCTCGAGCTTGCCTTAGCTGAACTGGAACGTCTGATGGGTTTGCAGGGAACCTCCCTTGCTTGAACGCTCGCTGAATGCATCCCTGCTGATCAGCACAAAAAAAGGGCCCCTGAGGGCCCTTTTCTGATGGATCCGTGGATCACATGGGGTGGAAAAGGAGATCAGGGAAGAAGCGGTTCCACTCGATCAAAATTCCGGCAGTGAGAGTGAACCAGATGGCCGCAACAACCGGAGCTGTGGTGAGAAATTTCTGCATCGTGAGGGGAAGCGAAGTGGCTGGAATAAGGAAGGATTCAGCGAGGTGAAACGGTCACCTTGTCGTCGCTCTCAAGCAGTTTGCCGCTGGTGAACTCACCGAAGGCAGCAAGGGGCCAGCTTGCGGCAGCGATGCAGCTCTTCAGAGCAAGCTTGAGATCAATTTGGATCTCTTTGGTGTACTGATCTTTAGTGCCGCGAGTTGCTTTCAGATACTCACGACCAGCCCAGCCGATGCAGCCGGTGATGTAGAGGAACATCAGGCCGGGATACACGAAATCACCGGCGTGGCTCCAACGACCATCAACGATGAGGTGGGGAAGGCCGTCCTCACCGCAGACAGCCTGGCTGTACATCTCGAAGCGGGCTTTGGCCTGAGGAGTGGCGGCTGCGCTAGCGCGCTGCTGGAAACGGGCACTTTCGGAGCAGGGGGTCAAACCTGCCACATCTGCCTTGGCAACCGGAGCGAAGCCGAAGACAAGAAGGGCCGAAAGCGCAAGGGCAAAGAGACGACGCATCGGAACAATTCCTGATTAAGCCTGCCCCGAAACGGCAGGATGTCACAAGCGGACACTAGGGGAGGCTGCCCAACCCAATGACAACCGTGCTGGCCCTCGAAACAAGTTGTGACGAGTCGGCTGCTGCTGTCGTGCAGTGGCGGAACGGCAAGCTGGAGGTGCTCTCCCAAGGCATCGCCTCCCAGGTGGAGGAACATGCCCAGTGGGGCGGTGTTGTGCCCGAAATTGCGTCCCGTCGTCATGTGGAGGCGCTTCCTCGGCTGGTGGAGTCCGCTCTGGAGGATGCCGGTGTGGTGTTTGCGGATCTAGACGCTGTGGCCTCCACCGTGGCTCCGGGGTTGGTCGGTGCCCTGATGGTCGGTTCGGTCACGGCCCGCACCCTTTCGGTGCTGCATCAACGACCTTTCCTGGCGATTCATCACCTCGAAGCCCATTTGGCTTCGGTGCAGCTGGCCCCAGAGCCTCCTCGTCCTCCTTATTTAGTACTTCTGGTCAGTGGTGGTCACACCGAGTTGATCCGTGTCGATGCGCAAGGAGGCATGGAGCGGCTGGGTCGTAGCCACGACGATGCGGCCGGAGAGGCCTTTGACAAGGTGGCGCGTCTGCTTGGGTTGTCCTATCCCGGAGGCCCTGCCATCCAGGCGGTTGCCGAGGGGGGGGATCCGACCCGCTTTGCGCTGCCGAAGGGACGGGTGAAACGGCCGGAGGGAGGCTTCTACCCCTACGACTTCTCATTTAGCGGCCTGAAAACGGCGATGTTGCGCCAGGTGGAAGCGCTGCGCTCTCAAACTGAAACTCTCCCTCTGGCTGACCTGGCGGCAAGTTTTGAGCAGGTGGTGGCCGATGTCTTGGTGGACCGCAGCCTGCGTTGTTGCAGGGAGAAGGGTCTGAGCACCCTCGTGATGGTGGGAGGTGTCGCCGCCAATCGTCGCTTGCGCAACCTGATGATGCAGCGCGGTCAGGCTGCAGGCGTCAGCGTGCAATGTGCGCCCCTGGCTTATTGCACGGATAACGCCGCGATGGTGGGGGCTGCAGCTTTGCAGCGGCTGATCCGGGGGACTCCCTTCAGTTCCCTGTCCCTCGGTGTCTCCGCCCGGTGGCCTCTTGAACAGGCGTCCGCCCTGCAGTCCGAGCCTGCACCTTTCTGATCCATCGATCAGATCGCCATTGTCTTTACGATCAAATGAGTTGATCGTTGAAAATGGCATCTGATTCTGCGCCTGACAGCGGTCAGGTTGAAAATGTCTCGAGCGGAGAGCTGAATTCTTGGCGTCGGGGCTTCACGCCTCAAGCTGAGATCTGGAATGGACGCCTCGCCATGTTGGGTCTGTCGGTTGGTCTGGCTGTGCTGTTGCTTGTTCGCTTGGTGAGCGGCGGCCTGTCCTGATCGTCAGCCTCGTCCTCTCAGTGCCTGCGCCAATTCATTGGGCTTCAGGCTCACCGCCACCGCCTTCTCGCCGTCAACCTTTCCTGCTTCGACAAGAGCCAGCAGGGATTGATTGATGGTCACCATGCCATCAAATCCACTGCGCTCCATGATTTCCTCCACTTCATCAAGGGCACCTCGCTGGATGTAATCCCGGCAGGCATCTGTGTTGATCAAGATGTCGTGGAAGGCGGCGCGTTTGCTGTCGGTCGTCCGAATCAGTCCTTGGGCGATCACCCCAAGCAGCGACTCAGACAGGGCTCGTCGCACACTGTCCTGTTCGTCGGGGGGGTACATCCCCAGCACCCTCTCCACAGTCTTAACGGCTGAGTTGGTGTGCAGCGTTCCAAACACCAGATGACCGGTTTGGGATGCTTCCAGCGCAGTGCTCAACGTTTCCCTGTCGCGGATTTCTCCCACGAGAATCACGTCAGGGTCTTCCCGCAGAGCGGCCCGCAGGGCGTTGTGGAATTTGAGTGTGTGCTGTCCCACTTCCCGGTGGCGGATCAAGGACTGACGGCTGGTGTGCACAAATTCCACGGGGTCCTCAATCGTGAGGATGTGGCGCGTTTGATGGCTGTTGATCCAATCGATCATGGCCGCCAGGGTTGTGCTTTTCCCAGAACCCGTTGGCCCGGTGACCAGCACCAGGCCTTTGGGTCTGGCGGCCAATTCACGCAGGACGTCCGGCAGCTTGAGTTGCTCAAGGCTGAGGATCGTCTGGGGGATCAGGCGAAGCACCATGGCCGGTCCCCGCAGGGAGTCGAGCAGGTTGATGCGCACGCGCACAAATGGAAAGGCATGGGATCCATCGAATTCCTTCTGGGTGGTGAAGGCGTCGATTTGAAGGGGACTGAGGATCTCCTGCATCCAGCCCTGAAAGACCGCGGCAGTGGTCACCGGCCATTCGCTGGTGAGCATTTCACCCCTGGCTCGATAGCGCGGTTGTTCCCCAACCCCGAGATGCACATCCGAGTGGCCCGCCTCGTGCGCGGTGCGCACGAGGTCTTCCAGGCTGGGGGCCTCGGCCTTGGCAGGGGCAGCCTTGGTGCTCGCGTCGGAAGGCGGTAGCGGGAGGCCGAGGGGTAAGGGCGGGCTGCTGGATTCGGCTGAGCGGCTCGACTCTCCTGCCGTCTCTTGAGGTGGACGGGGGGGGAACCCGGGCGGAAAAACCGGACTGGTCACGGCGGCAGCGGGCGCTGATCATTTCAGCTTCGCCATGTCTGACGATCTGGCAAGCGGAATTCCCGCTTAAGGTTTGGTGGTCTTGCTGAAACCTATGGCTGGCAAGCCCAGGGTGACGATTGTCCTCGGCACCCGGCCGGAAGCGATCAAGCTCGCTCCAGTAATTCAGGAATTTCAGGCTTGCCAGCTGCTGGAGACCCGGGTCGTGTTGACCGGCCAGCACCGGGAGATGGTCACCCAGGTGATGGACTTGTTCAGCCTCAAGGCTGACCAGGACCTCAACCTGATGGCCCCCCGGCAGACCCTCACGCATGTCACCTGTGCGGCACTGCAGGGGCTGCGAGATGACTTTCAGGCCTATCCCCCGTCATTGGTGCTAGTTCAGGGAGATACGACCACAGCCTTTGCTGCAGCCCTCGCTGCCTTCTATGAGCAGATCCCGGTCGGCCATGTGGAAGCGGGGCTGCGGACCGACAACATCCTGGATCCTTTCCCAGAGGAGGCGAACCGCCGGCTGATTTCCCAGGTCGCCCAACTCCACTTCGCTCCGACCCAGCAATCGGAGAGCAACCTCCTGGCCTCGAGTGTGGTGGGCAAGGTGATGGTCACGGGCAACACCGTGATTGATGCCTTGCTGCGCATGGCAGAGCGTGCTCCACAGCTGGACGACGTTGCCATCGACTGGAGCAGGCAACGGGTGATCCTGGCGACGGTACATCGCCGGGAAAACTGGGGAGAGCGTCTTCAGTCCATTGCCGAGGGCATGCTCCAGGTGCTCAATGATCATCCGGACACGGCTCTTCTTCTGCCATTGCATCGCAACCCCACGGTGCGAGAGCCGCTTCAGGCCTTATTGGGCAACCATCCCCGTGTGGTCCTGACCGAGCCCCTGGATTACGACCGTTTGGTGGCAGCCATGAAAGGGTGCACTCTGCTGCTCACCGATTCGGGCGGGTTGCAGGAAGAGGCTCCGGCACTCGGGAAGCCGGTGTTGGTGTTGCGCCGCACCACGGAGCGCCCCGAAGCGGTTGAGGCCGGCACGGCTCGTTTGGTGGGTACGGATGCCGGCACCATTGCCGAGGAGGCCCATCGACTGCTCAGTGATCCCCAGGCGTATGACGCCATGGCCCGGGCGGTGAACCCCTTCGGCGATGGCCAGGCCAGTGCTCGCATCCTTGAGGCCGCCCGTGCCTTGCTTGAGGTCTGATACCGGTTGTGCAGCCTTCAGTTCCAGCGGGCGCTACCGCTGGTTGCTGGGGCGTTCTTGGCAGACATGCGCTTCTCACATTGCTGCGGATCCTGCGCGCCATGGGTTGATCTTTTGTGGTCTGAACCCATCAACGGCCGATGCCAGCAGGGATGACCCCACCCTTCGCAGGCTGTCCGCGTTTGCGCGTCAGTGGGGCTACCGGCGACTGGTCGTGGTCAATTTGTTCGCTTTGATCACGCCTTCCCCCGCCACCTTGCGCCGTCATCAGCGGCCGGTGGGCCCTGCCAACGAGGCCGTTCTTGACCACTGGTTGAAAAAGTGGTCCCGTTGCTCCCACTGGGATCTCTGGTTCGGCTGGGGAGCTAACGGCTGTCTTCGGGATCGCGATCGTTGGTTGCTGGATCGTGTGGAGGCGTTAGTCGTGCAGCGCCACAAGACCGGGGGCATGGGACCGTTCTGCCTGGGGCGGACCCGCGCCGGTCACCCTCGCCATCCCCTGTATCTCCCGGCTTCAGCGCAACCCCAATCCTGGTTCGCGGCGGAGAGTCCCCGGATTCGGCATCCTGTGGCCATGGTTCCGGCAGGTACGGTTCATCCATGACTCGCACCCCCCGCCGTTATGCCGTTTCACTCCATCTGATCGGGGGGCAGACCGAGTTGGTGCACTTTCCGACCCTCGAGCAGTTTCAGCAGTGGTATCAGGGTTTGGTCAACGCAGGAGAGAGTGCGGGCTTTGTGAATGTGCCCCTCGGGGAGGAGTTATCTGGGGAGTATCTCGTGGTGCGCCCCGACGCAGTGATCGGGCTCCGGGTGGAGCCGCAATTCTCCTCTCTCGATGACGCCTGAGAGGCTGGGGCTGCTTTGGGGTGTCACCGTTTTTGCGGGAGCTTCTGCACGTCTGTTGGCGGCTCTGACGGGGCTGCCCGGTGTGGTACTTCTGCTGTTGTCTGGCTTGCTGATCGGTCGATCCGGGCTGGGACTGGTGGAGCCCCTTGATCTTGGTCAGGGCCTGGGAACGGTGGTTGGGCTGCTGGTCAGTCTCGTGCTGTTTGATGGCGGCCTCAACCTGCGTCTGCCCGGCGACACGATCAAGGCCACCGTGTTGCGCATCTCGGTGGTCCGATTGGTGCTGTCTCTCGGGGGGGCTCTGTTGGCAGCCCATTGGCTGGCTGGATTGAACTGGTCGGTGGCGGCGGTGTACAGCGCCATCGTTTTGGCCACGGGGCCCACGGTGGTCACCCCCTTGATTCAACAGATTCGTCTGGCCCCCCCACTGGGGGATGTGCTCGAAGCCGAGGGCCTGGTGCTTGAACCGGTGGGCGCTGTACTGGCGCTACTGCTGCTGGAGTTGCTGTTGGGCAATCTTCATGGCTGGCGTGAACTGGCCTATGGCCTTCTGGCCCGCCTTGGTGGTGGGGTGATGATCGGACTGACCTTCGGTTGGTTGCTGTCTGAGGGACTACGACGCCTGCCTCCCGATCCCTCGGTGGGATTGCCCCTGCAGATCACCCTGGGGATGTTGTTTCTGATGTTTGGGGCCTGTGAATGGTTGCTTCCTGAATCGGGTCTGCCCGCTTCAGTTGCCGCAGGGGTGGTGGTTGGTCGACGGCCTGCCACCCATGCCGCTCAGTTGGATGAGGTGATTCGTGAATTGGCTCGGCTGGCCATCACCATGCTGTTCCCCTTGCTGGCGGCCGACGTTTCCTGGGCTGAACTCAGCCCTCTGGGCTGGGGTGGCGTGAGCTGTGTTCTGGTGTTGATGCTTGTGGTGCGCCCGGTGGCCGTCAGCCTGGCGACGGTGGGTCAGCCGCTGGATTGGCGTCAGAAATTGTTTATGGGTTGGTTGGCGCCCCGCGGCATCGTGACCGCAGCTGTGGCTTCTTTATTCGCGATTCGCTTGGAACAAGCCGGTGTGCTGGGTGCTGGCCGACTGCAGGGTCTGGTGTTTCTCACCATCTTGATGACTGTTGGCCTCCAAGGCCTCACAGCCCAACCCCTAGCCAAAGTGCTCGGACTGGTGGCACCAGCGGCTGAAGATGGGTTGTCAGCTTCGGCTTCAGAAGCAGCGGAGCAATCGCTGTCGATCACAGCCGAGCCGGGCCAATAGGCCCCAGGTGGTCATCAAGTCTGGGCCTTGGAGTCGTCCAAGCAGAGCACCGCGGAGTGTCTTCATGAGCACTCCTTTCTTGACGCCGGCTTCTTTGACTGCGGCACCAAGCAACTCCTTGCCACGGTCTGGATCGAGTCCATCCCAGGGATCGCTTTCCAGAAGGCTGCTTAGGGCCTGGAGGGCTGGGCGAGCACCGTCAACCTCCAGCTGAGCGAGAGCATCGCTTTCCAGTGCTGGTTCGCTGAAGAAGGGTGCGGCCTGATCGATGCCGTCTTTCAGCAAGGTCAGGGAAGGGCCGAGCAGTTCAGCCAGGGCAAGAGCCCACGCACGATCGCTGGGCACAGACCAACCTTGCTGATCCCAGAGCGGTTGGAGTGCATCGAGCAACTGCTCCGGGCTCAAGGCATGCAGCACCTGGGCATTGAGCCAGTTGAGTTTGTCCCAGTCAAAACGGGCGCCGGCCTTATTGACGCGATCGAAGCTGAACACTTCAGCCGCCTGAGCCAGGCTGAATCGCTCCTCCATGCCCTCGGGCACAGACCAGCCCAGCAAGGTCATGTAATTGCCAATGGCGTCGGGTGTGTAACCCATCGAACGGAAATCATTGATGGACGTGACGCCATCACGCTTGGACAGCTTGCGCCCCTCAGCATTGAGGATTAAAGGGGTGTGGGCAAAGGTGGGAAGAGGAAGCCCAAGCGCCTCGTAAAGCAGGATCTGCTTGGCGGTGTTGGCGATGTGATCTTCTCCGCGGATCACATGGCTGATCTCCATGGCGGCGTCATCAACGACGACCACCAGGTTGTAGAGGGGGTCTCCGATCTGATCGGCAGGTGCACGGCGCGCCACCACCATGTCGCCACCCAGATCGGCACCGCGCCAGCTCATGGCACCGCGCACCAAATCCTTCCAGCGAATATCAGCGCTGTCGTCGATGCGGAAGCGGATTACGGCCTCCCGCCCTTCAGCTTGGAACGCCGCCTCCTGTTCAGGCGTGAGATTGCGATGACGATTGTCGTAGCGGGGGGCCTGATTGGAGGATTTTTGCGCCTCGCGCATCGCTTCGAGTTCGTCTTCGTTGGCGTAACACCGGTAGGCCAACCCTCGATCGAGCAGGGTCTGGATTGCAGCGCGATGATGCTCAATCCTCTCGCTTTGGATCACGGGCGACTCGTCCCAGTCGATCCCTAACCACTGAAGACCTTGCAGGATGTTCTCGGTGAATTCCGGCTTTGACCGTTCCTTGTCGGTGTCTTCAATTCTCAGCAGGAACGATCCACCGCAGTTGCGAGCGAACAACCAGTTGAAAACTGCCGTGCGGGCCGTCCCAATGTGAAGGGTTCCGGTTGGGCTGGGAGCCAGACGAACTCGAACCGACACTGTGGTGTGGGGCTTTTGGAACGGGACCGACGGGGCTCGAACCCGCAACTTCCGCCGTGACAGGGCGGTGCTCTAACCAATTGAACTACGGTCCCAGGTGTAACCACTCAGGAGATGAATCACCTGCGGTTGCCCTGTGTCGCTTCAGCGACCAAGAAAGTATCGACCTCAGCCCTGCCCTCCGTCAACCAACTGGTTCTCTGGGCTGATTTATGCAGGTTTCGGATGGAATCGAGTCTTGTCGTCATGTTGTTGACGCAGGCTCCGCTGCGCGGTGCTTAATGGCAGCACTCAGTTCGCCATTCAGGGATTCCTTCGGTTCATGCTTTCGCCTGACGCGCTGCGCATGCTCGACACCACCGTCTGGTTGCGGTCTGGAGACAAGGCTGCTCAGCGTTTGCATTGTTCCCAGAGCACGGTGTCGCGGAACAACGTGGAGACCTTGGCGTTGTTTGATTTGGCTCTCGAGAGGGTGCGTGGGGAGTGGCAGTTTGATGGGGACTCAACCCTGCTGTTCATGGAGCGGCGGGTGCATCAGTTCAAGCGTTTGCAGCGCGATCCTGATAGCCATCCCCTCAGGATTGAAGCCAATTTCTGGGCTGCACCGGCGTTTCTTGATCCCTTGCCGCAGGGCTGGGAAGGAGGGGTCTGGGATCACGTGGGGATGGAGCGTCCGCTGCAGCTGTTGCGTGAGCGCGTGATCGATGCATGGATCGGTAGTTATCAGCCGGATCTGCCTGAACACGATCCCGAGTTGGCTGTTGTCGATCTTTGCCGCACCCCTGTGCATCTTGTGGCTGCTGCGGATCACCCCCTTGTCGGGCGGTCGGGTTTAACCGATCAGGATCTCGACCCTTTTCCCAGTCTGGCTTTGCCCTCAGGGCTGTTTCCCAAGACCGAGGCCGTGCTGCGTTCCCATGGTCTCTGGCAAAACCGGGTGCGGATGAAACGGTTTCGCCCTGAGTTGTGGCAGGGGCGCACTGAGGATCAGGTCACGTTGACCTACGCCAGTTCGCTTGCCCTGCAAGCGATGCCCGGCTTAGTGCGACTGGATTATGACCTGGGCTTGATCAGCGGCGAAGCCCTTGTGGTGCGTAGGGACCTTCAGCATCAGCCATCTCTTCAGGAGCTCAAGGCCTGGCTGGTCCACCGCTGCGAGAGCTTGGCTGGACAATTTCCTGATTTGCAACTGGCGGCTGCAGCTTGAACCCAGTCACAAAAAAAGCTCCGCTGGTGGGCGGAGCTCAAGAGATGACATGCCAGTCAGGGACGAAAACCTGCAGGCTCAATCAATCGGACCTGATTGCCGCGGGCCGTGAATTCACGCCCCTGATCGCTTTGAACGACCACGCGACCACCAGACTTAACCCGAATCACTCGGGCCCGAACCCAGCCAAGGGCGGCTGATTCGAGCACCTTCACAACATCACCAGGTTGAAGATCCAACTCCATGCTCGAACTCAGAAATGTGCATGAGGGGTCATCGGACGCGCCGTGGAGGACTCGAACCCCCGACATCAGGTTTTGGAGACCTGCGTTCTACCAACTGAACTAACGGCGCAAGGCGATGAACCCCTCGACCATCGCAAGCAATGGTTTTTGGACGGGTTTGAGGCCGGAACCTCAGCGGTCGAAGCGCTGCTTCACACGAGTGGCCTTGCCCACCCGGTCACGCAGATAGAAAAGCTTCGCCCTACGCACTTTACCGCGACGCTCGACCTTGATGGAGGCGACTTGGGGGCTATGGATCATGAACACACGCTCAACACCGATGCCCTGGAAGATACGGCGCACGGTGATGGTCTCGTTGATGCCACCGTGACGCTTCGCGATCACCACGCCCTCGTAGGGCTGGACACGCTCTTTATTGCCTTCGCTAATGCGGACGCCGACACGCACGGTGTCGCCCACATAGATGTCGGGCAGTTCAGATTTTTTCTGAGCTGCTTCAAAGTCGTGGATCAGCTGCTGGGCGCTGAGCTTGACTGCTGCTGCTCCGCTCTTCGCCTTGGCGGAAGCATCGGCGACAGCTACGTCACTGTTGGCCACTTCAGTGGCTTCTTCCTTTACGGAAGTCTCTTTCGGATCCGCTGCCATCCCAGCTCCGGGTAATCACGCCAAACAACCAGCTTACCCTTTCACCTTCCCTGGTTCCTGAGGCCTTTGCTGGCCCCCGCGCAAATGCTGCCAAGCCAAGGTCGCTCCGGTCACCAGCATCCACAGCAGGCCGAGGCCGTTGAGCAGTACCACCACCGGTTCCAACCGGGGGCCTAGCCATTCCCCCTCATGCAGGCTCATGAGCCAGTGCACCTGATCCCTTGTCAGGCCTCCCCAGTCACGGGCGATGCGGTAACCCACCCCTGTGGTCAGGCTGATCAGCAACGGCAACACGACGAAGGGGGCGACCCAGCGATGCAGCTGGCGGATGCGGCGCAGCCACGGCATCACCCTCTCCTGAAGCTGCAGATATTGATAGCGTGAAAACAGGACAGTCGAGTTGGCCGCGGACTTCAGGACCCGCCTGCAGCGACATCCCAGCCATCTCGTGCGCCCTTTCGATGAATCTCTTCGCTGACCTTTTGGCTGCTTCCAACGGTGGCAAAGCAACCGCTACAGGACCGCGCATTCAGCAGCGCCGCGGGGTGGAGGTCAAGTCGGCGCGCGAGCTCAAGATCATGGCTGAGGCCAGCCGAATCGTGGCCACGGTGCTGCGGGAAATCATGGGGTCCGTCGAACCCGGCCAGACCACCGGTGACCTTGATGCCATCGCGGAACGCCGGATCCGCGAAATGGGAGCGACTCCCAGCTTCAAGGGCTATCACGGCTTCCCAGCCAGCATCTGCGCCAGCATTAATAACGAAGTGGTGCACGGGATCCCCAGCAACAAACGGGTGATCCGCAACGGTGACCTGCTCAAGGTGGACACCGGGGCTTATTTCGACGGTTATCACGGCGACAGCTGCATCACCATCTGTGTGGGTGATGCTCCCGAGGAAGCGCAAACCCTCAGCCGCGTCGCCCGGGAATCCCTCATGGCTGGGTTGGCAAAAATCAAGGCTGGCAACACGCTCCTTGACATTGCTGGTGCCGTGGAAGACCACGTTGCTGCCAATGGTTTCAGTGTGGTCGAGGACTACACCGGTCATGGTGTTGGCCGAAATCTGCACGAGGAGCCGTCGGTGTTCAATTTCCGCACCGATGAACTCCCCAACGTGAAGCTGCGGGCAGGCATGACCTTGGCCGTGGAGCCCATCCTCAATGCCGGCAGCAAGCACTGCCGCACCTTGAAGGATCGTTGGACCGTCGTCACCCGTGACGGCAGCCTTTCCGCGCAGTGGGAGCACACGATCGTGGTCACCTCTGACGGTTGCGAGATCCTCACGGATCGGGGCGATTGAACAGGCGGTTGTAGATCGCTCTCCCCAATTCGCTCACCGGCATCAGCAGGTAGGTCAGCAGATTGGGAGTCACGATGATTAATGACAAGTTCATCCGTGCCTGCAACAGCACCTGTTGCGCAACCCAGTCCGCTGACATCAGGCCAATGGGATTGAGTTCGGATTTGAACGGGCCAAGCACGAGTTTCCGCAGCTGCATCCGTTGACGTTGTTCAGCACTGCGATTGCTCCAACGCAAGCTGACCAATTGGCCGATCAGACGTTTGCTCAGCTCGTAGCCAGGACTCAGCGCAGGCTGGATCTCGGCTTCGGAGGTGTTGACCCAAAGCTGGCGGGGACGCCCCTCCTGGGGAAAAGTCGTGGCGATGGCTTCAAAGCGGTTGAGAAGGCGCCAGCTGCTCAAGGCATTGATGGTGATGGCCTTCGAAAGGGTCTCGCTGCGTTGATCCCCTGCAGGATTGATGCCGTGGTTGAGCACCAGCACATCGAGGGTGCGCAAAACTGAGTCGAGCGCGTCTTCCTGGTCGCACTGCCATTGCGTCCATTCCTGAGGTGCCGAGGATGGGTCTTCGCTTTGCGGACGGGGGCCATGGCTCAGGCCCACCACCACGGCGCCCTGGGCCAGAAACTGACGGCACAGGGCCTGCCCAAGGGCGCCACGGACCCCGGTGATACCGATTCGCAACCCCTGCCAAGGGGACTTGAGTGCTGACGGTGCAGAAGAGTGGGCCATTGCCCCAGCTTGGGGCATCCTTGAAGAAATCCCAGCAGCAGCCTGTGGGTGGCCCCGCTGAAGCAGCTCAGATTGCCCTGTTCGCTCCCTATTGCGGAGGCTTGCAGCAGGAGGACGCCTTACGGCGGACCTTGCCTCAGCTGCATCGAGGGCGATTGGAAGGGAGCCGTGCGCTGGATGCTGGCCATAGCCATGCTTTCGTTTTGACCTGGGGCAGCGTGCGAGCACCGCTGACGCCCTGCCGATGTGAGTTGACCTTCCCGGATTCAGCTGGGCTGCACTACGACTTCGTGATGCCTGCCCATCAGCTCGCCACCTTTTTGATGCAGGTCGAGCCTGCTGCTGGTGTTCAGGATCTACCGGACGTGTTTTGGCAATGGCTCTTGTTGGAGCACGATGCGAGCGAATCAGTCGAGTCGGGGCCGTTACATTGAGTCCCACAAGGGCGCTTGGAGCTGGTGATGGGATCCACCTTGTTGATTGGGTCGTGCGAGCCCTTCAGTGGGAAATCAGCCCTGGTGCTGGGTTTGGCGCGTCAGCTGGCAGCAGCCGGCCATGCCGTGCGCTTCGGCAAGCCACTGGCCACCAGCCTGGACTGGACTCCCGAGGCAGGCCCACTTCCGGATCTGCTCATCGATGACGACGTTCGTTTCATCGGCACCACCCTCGGTCTGACAGAAGATCAGCTGATTCCATCTCTGCATCTGCTTGCTCCCGCCACCGCTGATCAGCGCCTCGAGGCCGGAACCCTTGATGCAGGCGAAGGGTTTGCGCGACTGCAGGAGCAGCTGAAAGCTGTCGACAGCACCGTGACCTTGCTGGAAGCTGCCGGCAGCCTGCACGAAGGTCTTCTTTACGGCCTCAGCCTTGGTCAATTGGCCCAGGGGCTCGATGCCTCTGTGGTGCTGGTGCACCTTTGGCAAGACAGCCGCAGTGTCGATGCTCTGCTGGCGGCCCGTGATCAGTTGGGCGAAAGACTGGCGGGGATCGTTCTCAATGCGGTCACGCCCGATGAGGTGGAGACCCTTCAGCGCCATGTTGTGCCTGAACTGGAGTCGCTGGGGTTGGCTGTCTTTGGGGTGATGCCCCGATCACCTTTGCTGCGCAGCGTCACCGTTGGGGAACTGGTGCGCCGTCTTGATGCCCGGGTGATTTGCTGCGAGGAGCGCCTTGAGCTTTTGGTGGAAACGCTGAGTATTGGCGCCATGAATGTGAACTCGGCGATGGAGTTTTTCCGCCGCCGTCGCAACATGGCCGTGGTCACCGGTGCTGACCGCACCGACATTCAGTTGGCGGCACTGGAAGCATCCACCCAGTGTTTGATTCTCACGGGTGCTGGAGAGCCTTTGCCCCAGCTGATCAGTCGCGCTGATGAATTGGAGGTTCCGCTGTTGAAGGTGGAGCGCGACACTCTGGCCACGGTTGAAGTGATCGAACAGGCCTTTGGTCATGTGCGTCTGCATGAGGCGGTGAAGGCCACCTATGCATTCCGTTTAGTGGAGGAGCATTGTCAGCTCGAGCGATTGTTTGCCGCCCTGGGGCTGGCCGCTTGATCTCGCAGGGCCCTTGTGCGCATCTGCCAAAACGGCCCTGTTTTCGGCTCCCTGACTGGGGAAATTGCTGCTAATTTCAAACTGCTACTGGCGGGATGTCTTTGAGCCGCTCCCTTGATCTCCCTGCCCTCGACAAGGTCGATACCCTTGCCCAGGAACTGGCCCTTCTCCAGGACAAAGGCAAGCGAAGGATTGCAATCCTTGGGAGTCGCCATGTCCCGATCGTGGCCATTCATCTGGTTGAACTGATCGCCCGATCCTTGGCTCAGGAAGGCCACTCTTTGGTCACATCCGGGGCGCAGGGTGTCAACGCGGCAGTCATTCGCGGCGTGTTGGAGGTAGATCCCTCCAAGCTCACCGTCTTGTTGCCTCAGAGCCTGGAGCGGCAACTGCCAGAGATCCGAGAAAGTCTGGATCGGGTGCTGCATCTGATTGAAAAACCGGAGCAGGACGATCTGCCGTTGCCTCTGGCCAGCAGTCTTTGCAATCAAGACATCATCAACCGTTGCGACCAGTTGATCTGTCTGGCGTTTCACGACAGTGAAACTCTGCTCAACAGTTGCCGCAGTGCTGAGGAAATGGGGAAGGTGGTCAGCCTTCTGTTTTTCGACTGACGTCGATGGTGGTGGCCATCACCTGGAGTTGCGTGCCATCCCGGCCCACCACGAGCACCCGTTCGCCGGGTTCTAGGTCACGGTCGAGATCCAGTGAGCTGGCGGCCCAACTTTGCCCATGCCAGCGCACCCGGCCTTCCCTGCCCGCTGGGATTGCACTCAGCACATCCGCGAGTTCCTCCTGTTGGTGTTGCGTGCTTGGTTCGGGATTGCGACTGGCTGACCAGCGTGTGAGCCAGAGGGTGCCCACAACCGTGATCAGCACGAACAGTGCCATTTGAATCAGTGTGGGTAGAGGGCCCAGGGCGGTGAGCACGGACACCACGAGCGCTGCCAGGGCCGCAAACATCAGACCGTCGAAGCTCGGCTGAGCCAGTTCAAGCGCTAACAGCGCCACGGCCACCACCAACCAAATCAAGGGCACCCAGAACGCAGCCATTGGTGCTGATGGAAGCGACTTCACCCACTTTGATGCCAGCGGCCCGTCCTGGGGAGGCGGTTGTTTCGTCGAGGCACCTTCCGTATGGTCCGCACAGTTGCGTCGCGGATGTGGAAGCGATCCTCAGTCTCCCTGCCCTCATCCTGCTGGCGGTGCTTGGCACCGGCAGTGTGAAAGTCACCAGTGGTGGCCGTTCAAGGTTGGTGGAACGGCTCGGGAAGTTCGACCGTGAATTGCAACCTGGGCTGTCTCTGGTGTTGCCCGTGGTGGAAAAGGTGGTGAGCCATGAATCGCTCAAGGAGCGGGTGCTCGATATCCCACCGCAGCAGTGCATTACCCGCGACAACGTCTCGATCGAAGTGGATGCGGTTGTGTATTGGCAATTGCTGGAGCATTCACGGGCGTATTACGCCGTCGACAATCTGCAAGCGGCGATGGTCAATCTCGTGCTGACCCAGATCCGGGCAGAGATGGGCAAGCTTGATCTTGATCAGACCTTCACCACCAGGAGTGAGGTGAATGAGCTGCTTCTGCGTGAGCTGGATCAGGCCACGGACCCCTGGGGCGTGAAAGTCACCCGTGTGGAAATGCGCGACATTGTTCCTTCCGCCGGTGTGCAGCAGGCGATGGAACAACAGATGACGGCGGAGCGGGAAAAGCGTGCAGCGATCCTCCGCTCTGAGGGAGAGAAGGAGGCGCAGCTCAACGAAGCACGCGGTCGCGCCGAGGCCCTGGTGCTCGATGCCAAAGCGCAGAAAGAGGCGCTGTTGTTGGAGGCAGAAGCGCAGTCCAAGCAGCAGGAAGTGCTTGCCGAGGCCAAGGCGAAGGCTGGCTTGGTGATGGCGGATGCTTTGCAGGCCAATCCCAAGACCGCTGAAGCGATGCGTTTGATGCTGGCCAAGGATTGGATGGTGATGGGTGAGCAGTTGGCGGAGGCGCCTGGCGGAAGCGTGTTGATGGTGGATCCCCAGTCACCTGCTGCTTTGGTGGCAGCGTTGAAGAAGTTTCAAGGAAGCCAGGATTGATTGGTGATGGGGGGGAAGACGATTTATCTGGCGTCGCCGCTTGGTTTCTCAGCGATCAGTCGAGAACGACTGCTTCCCCCCTTCGTGCGGGAACTCGAGCAGCTTGGGCTCACGGTTTGGGAGCCCTTTCAGCGCAACAGCGACGTTGATCTCAACCAACCGGGTTGGGCCTACGGAGTTGCACAGCAGTGCCTGCAGGATGTGCGAGAGGCTGATGGACTGTTCGCGATTGTGAACGGCACCCCCCCTGATGAGGGGGTGATGGTGGAGCTGGGGGTGGCCTTTGCCTTGGGAAAGCCCGTCTTTCTATTCCGGGATGACTTCCGTCGCTGCACCGATTCCGATCACTATCCCCTCAATTTGATGGCCTTTGCAGGCCTGCCTGAGCAGGGCTGGGAGGCCTACATGCACGCGTCGATTGCTTCGATCGGTGATTCGTCGAAAGCATTGGCCCAATGGGCGCAGTCACACGGCGGATAGAAGAGACCTGAGCCCTTCCAGGTACAACACGCCTGTGCAAAGCAGGGCGGATGCCCAACACAGACCTCTCAGGGGAGGCACATTGCCGACGTAAGCCCCGATGTAGACCAACCGCAGGGCGGGCTGCAGCAGCGCAGCGGCGGCGGCGAGTCCTGGTAGGGCGCCGGTTTGGAGGGCCGCCACGAGCGCCAACAGCGCGGCTGGGGCATGCAGGCTGAAGGCTTCAAAACTGTTCTGATGGGCCCAGCTCGCCCGCTTCCCCCAGGCCGGTAGACGGTCAAACATGGCCCGCGGGGCTCCCATGTCGGCCATCGTGAAGTCGGCCTGAGAACGCGCTGCACCAAGGGGGATGATGCTGGCCACGACGACTGCTCCTGCCAGCACGAGAGACCAGGCATAGGGGGCCGCGGCGTTGGCGGTGAACAGGGCGGAAAGATCCATCGGATGTGGGTTGATCCAACCCATTGAAAGGAATGGCGGTGGTGCGGTGAGAGTGTGAAGGGCAGCTGGCGTTACCACCGATAGGGTGGAAGAGCTTGTGTTTGATCAGTTCCCATGGCCAGCACCTACTCCTTCGATGTGGTGTCGGATTTCGACCGTCAGGAGCTGGTGAACACGCTTGATCAGGTGCGTCGGGATGTGGGAAACCGCTACGACCTCAAGGATTCCGGCACGGAGATCGAGCTCGAGGAGACGGAAGTGGTGATCACCACCGCCAGCGATATGACGCTGCAAGCGGTGGAGGATGTGTTGCGCACCAAGGCCACCAAGCGCAATCTCTCGCTCAAGATCTTTGACTTTCAGCCTGCTGAAGCGGTGGGCGGTAACCGGGTGAAGCAGGTGGTGAAACTGCGTAAGGGTCTTAGTCAGGAGATCGCTAAAAAGTTGAGCAAAAGTGTGCGCGATGACCTCAAGAAGGTGACTGTGGCGATCCAGGGTGAAAGCCTGCGCATCACAGGTAAAAGCAAGGATGACCTTCAGCAAGCCATTCAGTTGCTCAAAACCAAGGAAGAGGAGTTGGATGTGCCCCTTCAGTTTGAAAACTACCGCTGAGGGTTTCCTCCAGCCGGTCAGGCAGGCCGCGTGGTGCAGCCTCTTGCCGATCGCATGATCATTTTTGGCTGACTGGCTGGGTTGACTTGGCAGGGTTGGTTAACCCTGGGGTTTGCTGCAGCGGCTGTTCAGCAGGGCAGCGACCAGTGGACCCTGGTTTTGCAGGGCGTAGGCCTCCAGCTCCATTTGTGATTCTTCTGGACTCAGCGATGCCGTGGCAACGTCGACTTGGCGCGTGTTGTTGATGTTCTTTTGAAAGAATTTGCTGATGGTGGCGTCACTGAAGCCTCCGTGTTGTTTCAAGTGGTTGGCCAGGGAGGCTGATGTGGGGGTGTGCAGACCTGTCAGACAGTCCTGGGTGATGTGGACGGCTTCATGGGTCACCACCTTCTCCAGAAGTTTTGGGTTGGAATCGAGCGCTTTGGCGATGCACAGGCGTTGCGCTCCTCGGTGGTAGACGGCGAGTTGGTTGGCGGCACCACAGCGCTCCAGTCGATCGACCTTGATCCCAAGATCTTCAATGGCGGCGAGCAGGCTGGGCCGGCTCGGTGAGGGGGGCGCTTGATCCGGTATTGGTGGGGCAAACGCATGGAATTGCCGCAACTTGCTGACGGGCTCCATGGCGAAATGGAGGTGTGTCCCGGTCGACCAGGTGCCGGTGTTGCCGCAGAGGCCGATCACGTCACCGCGTTTGTAGTTCCCCTGCTTGGCTGTTGTTTTGAGGTGGCTGTAGCTGGATTTCAAGCCTGAACCACCGGCCAACTTGAAGGTCCACCCCATGCGTCGATCCCAGGAGGATCGCCCGACGCCGTCATGGGCTGCGCGCACCTCTGCTCCGTTGCGGCAAGCAATGTCGATGGCGGGATGGTCGTCGGTGATGGGATAGGTGATGGCGCCTGCCACGGGGGTCAGCAGGCTGGCGGCGAGCTCGAGCAACAGGACTCCACAGGAATGTGGCGCAAATCTTAAGATACGACGCGTGGGACTCGCTCCTTGATTATGATCTTGCTTGGTTTTGGATAAGCGCTCCAAAACTGAAAAAAGAATGCTCTTGTGGTCAGGGCTTTGAGGGCTCTGGCTACCTCAGTGGATGAACCTCTCGATGTTCTCCATGCGTAAGGCTCTCCCCTTCGCCGGTGCTGCTGTTCTTTTGGCGGCAGCGTCGCTTCCTGCGCTTGCAGGCCCAAAGCTGACGGCTCGTACCGTGACCGATGGTTTTGTGCGTAGCAATGTGCTGCTGCCGATCGGTGGCAAAAAGCCCATCGATAATCCTGTCCCCCCCGATTTGTCTGATCTGTCCGGTTGGACTCAGGAGGAGTTGGAGACTGGGCTTCAGCAGGAATATGACGTTGATGTGACTGCTGTCGCTAATTTCCTCTATTCCGACAAGGGCGTTCAATTCCTGTCTGAGAGCATTCAGGAAAACAACTACACGCCTTATTACAGTCAGGCCAACAGCGTTCAATCTGTTCGCAGCGCAATCATTCTCGATGCTGCAGATGGCAAGCTGTCGAGCTACGGCATGATGGCTCGCCTGCCTGTGGATCAGCGGCTGCAGGGCCCCATGAAAGTCTGCGACACCAACAACCTCAGTAATGAGCAGCAGGAAACCTCTCTGCTCAGCTGGTATATGAACACGCCCGCCTGCATTCAGGCCTACACGGCTGTTCCTGAGGAAGCTCCTGCTGCTGAGCCTGTGCGTGGGCTTTGGTGACAAGCAGGGTCGCTAAGCGACCTGGCTTCAGGCGAATGAACACCCATCAAGGCAGCGTCAAGCTGCCTTTTTTTGTGCGTTCTTGCAGCCTTTGCTCGACTGTTTGTCCCCTGTTGATTTAGGGCCCGAAGTAAATCCCGGGGATGGGGCAATCAGGGAAGTCGCGTTTGAATTTCTGTTCTGCCGCACGCACCATTTTGAGGTTTTCGGGCTCTTCTTGGATGCGTTGCGCATCGCGTTGCAGGTAACTCGCTAAAGCTGTTGTGGCGATCAGGCCGTCTGCGTGTAGCCCGCAAAGCGCCACCAGTCCGCCAATCACCACAGCGTTGTTGGCAAGGTCGCGTTTGGTCTCGCGGCTGCATTCGGCCAGCACAGGTGTCGACTGGAGCAGTCCTGCGATCAGGAGGGCAAGATGTCGCGTCATTGCTGAATCATGGTTCCCAGATGAGCTGGTCGGTGCAGGTGGAGTCGCCCTGGTCTCGATTCAATGCTGGTTTGTCAGGGCAGAGGGCATTGGGCCCAGCCACAAAAACAAACTGCACCAGTGTCTGGTCGGGTTCTTTCGGGAGTTGGACGCAGCCGATGCCATGGTGCTGACGTAATTGGCGCCAAGCGCTGGCCCAGTCCACATGGGCCTTGAGAAAGCTGGGATCGAGCGCGAAGGCTTTTCCCACAAAGCTCGCCTTGAGGTGCACCCAGATGAAGGTTTCGATCGCCTGGATGCGATTGGGTGCCAGTACGTCTGCGAGGAACTCGGTGGTGTCCAGTTGGTAGTGCTCGTCTTGCAGGCGCGCCAGCACCAGGCTGATGTCGAGTTCATTCATCCCCTTGCCCAGGAGTTGATCGGCGAGGGAAGGGCTCACGGCAGTGGTCTGTCTTCAGCGCTGCGGCGGGCATCGATGATCCGCGCGAGTTCGAGCACATAACCGGCTGTGCACCAGCGGCCATGGCTGCGGGCTTTGTTGTCGGTGTCGGAGCGGATCTCGGCAGTTTCGGCCATTAAGAGATCCAGATCGCCGGGAGGTAGTTCATACAGTTCCTGCAGTTCCAGTTCTCGTCCGAGGAGGTGGCTGCGAAACCACTTGCGGACCTGCTCCTGGGCCGGGATGTCTCGTGTCATAGCGAGCCTGTGGGGGCGAGAGAGATTGGAGATGGGGGTTCTGCGCTCTGCAGGCGAACCACACTCGGCGTTGATGGCAAATGGTAAGCTGCCAAAATTGCTTGGAATGCGATGCCGACTGCTGCTGAAAAGAAAGCTGATGTGAAGCAGAGAATTCAGCAGCTCCGCAACATGTGCAAAGAAATGCACTTGGCGGTCATGGAAGAGGGCACCATGCCTGAAGCTGCATCAGTGCGTGAGTCAATTGAAAAGTTGCAGCAGCTGATTGACTTGCTAGATGGCAAGAAGAAGTGATTGTTCTGTTTTGCCTCTGATTTTTAGTTCAGTTCGGTTCCGATTTGGAAGGATGCTGAGTTGTCGATATTTGGGGTTTGGAGAGTGTTGTAGATCGTCTGCCCGTTTAGGGATAGAAAAAAGCTTTTATTGGCTAGAGGGAAAATCTTGATTGATCCAGACAGGATATTGCTGGGTGAAAAACCGTTCACGTACCCTCCTGTGAACTGATTGCTGAGATTGAACTTGATTGATTTTTGGGGCGACCATTCCAGTGCGCCGCGGGCAGTGCTGGCTGGGTAAATGATGCCGCAATTTGAATCGCTGTCGCACCCATTGCCTCCCCAGATGTTTTGCAGTGCGGGGCCAAAGGAGATATTCAAAATTGTCGTGGGAGTCTTCACGATGTCGATGCCAAGGCCAACTGAGCTTGTCAGGGTCTCTGTTCCGACGCTGTTGAGAGCGTTGTAGTTGAACGTGCTGGAGGCATAAAAACTGATGGTGTTGTTGAGAGCTCGGGAATATCGCACATCAGCGCTCCCCTGATTGGTGTCGACGCTTGTTCCGAGGTCTCCATTGTCTTTGGAGATGGCATATTGCGCTTGACCTTTCACCTCCCAGAGGTTGGGAGGTTGCTTGTACTGGGCTGTCGCTGTGATGTTGCCACCAGCTGATAGGTCACTGTCGGCATTGGATGCGTTGACTCCTGCCGCGAAACTCCCACTCCAAGGCGTGGTGCGCTTTGGTTTCAAGGCTGAGCGCGGAATCCTAAGGCGCCCAAGATCAGGATGAATTAAAACAATTATCTTTTCGTCGCTCTCTTCTGCGACCTTGATCCCTTTAAGGGAATCGCCATTACGCAGGGTGAGCGAAATGGAAGCTTGGGCTTGGGCTTGCGGTGCCATCAGACCAATGGACGCCAATGCAATAAAGGGTTTGATGATGTCTTGCATTGACTGAGTCCAATTCTGTTGTTGTGTGGTTGTCTTCGGTGAAGTTTTCATTAAAAAACCCTCCGAGGCTTTGTCCTCGAAGGGCTAGAAGTTTTGCTGATTGATTCAGGCAATCTCGGCGAAACTTTCGCGGAACGCTTGGATCGTGGCGTCGATGTCAGCGTCGGAGTGGGCCAGCGAGGTGAAACCAGCCTCGAAGGCGCTTGGGGCCAGATAAACACCACGCTCGAGCATGGCACGATGCAGTTTGCCAAAGCGCTCTGAATCGGTGGCTTTGGCTTCTTCGAAATTGCGCACCGGGCCTTCGCAGAGGAAGAAGCCGAACATGGCGCTGACGCTGCCTCCGGTGATCGGCAGGCCGGCTTCGCGCGCCGCTGCCATCACCCCATTGATCAGCCGCTCGGTGGAGGCGGTGAGTTTGTCGTAGCTGCCGGGTTGCTTGAGCAGCTCGAGCGTTTTGATGCCTGCGGTCATCGCAAGGGGGTTACCGCTCAGGGTTCCCGCTTGGTACATGGGGCCTGCTGGAGCCACCATTTCCATGATGTCGCGGCGGCCACCGTAGGCACCCACAGGAAGTCCACCGCCGATTACTTTGCCCATCGTGGTGAGATCAGGGGTGACGCCGAAGTGGGCCTGGGCACCGCCGTAGCTGATGCGGAAGCCAGTCATCACTTCGTCAAACACCAGGAGAGCGCCATGCTCTTTGGTGATTTCACGAAGACCTTCGAGGAAACCGGGCTCGGGAGTGATGAAGCCGGCGTTGCCGACGATCGGTTCGAGGATGACGCCAGCGATGGCGTCGGGGTTCTCCGCGAAGAGCTGCTTGACCGCTTCGAGGTCGTTGTAAGGGGCGGTGAGGGTGTTGGCCGTGGTGCTGCGGGGCACCCCGGGGGAGTCGGGCAAGCCGAGCGTGGCAACGCCGGATCCCGCCTTCACCAGGAACATGTCGGCGTGGCCGTGGTAGCAGCCCTCAAACTTGATCACCTTGTCGCGACCGGTGTAAGCGCGAATCAGGCGCAACACCGCCATACAAGCCTCGGTGCCGCTGTTGACGAAGCGCACCATCTCCACGCTGGGCACAGCGTCGATCACCATTTCGGCGAGGGTGTTCTCCAAGGCGCAGGGTGCCCCAAAGCTGGTGCCCTTCTCGATCGCTTCCTGGAGAGCGCTGATCACTTCGGGATGGGCATGGCCGCAGATGGCGGGCCCCCAGCTGCCGATGTAATCGATGTATTTATTGCCGTCGACATCCCATGCGTAGGGACCTTTCACCCGATCGAACACGATCGGCTGTCCGCCCACCGACTTGAACGCTCGCACCGGCGAGCTCACGCCGCCAGGCATCAGGCTCTGGGCAGCACTGAAGATGGCCTGGGAGTGGCTGGTGTTCAGGGTGGGAGCTGTCACGGGGACGGATGCCAAGGGGCAGATGCAAACCGTGGAACATCCTGACCCAAAACGGTCACCTGCGACTGAAGTGTGACTGAAGCGCTACTCCAGAGACGCCAGTTCTGCCACAGTTGCCCGAGGTAGATGGCAGAGCCTTGATTCACGACTGGGCAGCTCTGGACAGAGATCTCAGCCGACGGCTCCCTGCAGGTGCTGTGGTGCGCAAGCGCCAGGAATTGCTTGCTTACGACTGTGATGGTTTGACAATTGACCGTCACCAGCCGCCCCTCGCTGTGCTGCCTCGCACCACGGAAGAAGTGGCTGAGACCGTGCGCTGTTGCCATTCCCATGGCGTTCCTTTTGTGGCCCGTGGCAGTGGAACTGGACTCTCAGGCGGTGCGGTGACGGAGCAGGAAGCCCTGCTGATCGTCACCAGCCGCATGCGTGAAATCCTGAAGGTTGATCTCCCCAACCAGACGATCACCGTGCAGCCCGGGGTGATCAACAGTTGGGTCACGCGGGCGGTCGCGGGAGATGGCTTCTATTACGCCCCGGATCCGTCCAGTCAGGTTGTGTGCAGCATCGGCGGCAATGTCGCCGAGAACTCCGGTGGGGTGCACTGCCTGAAATATGGGGTGACCAGCAACCATGTTTTGGGCATGGAAGTGGTGTTGCCCGATGGCAATGTCACGACCCTGGGCTCCGACCTGGTCGAGAGTCCGGACCTCGATTTGCGCGGTGCATTTATCGGCAGTGAAGGCACCCTCGGCATCGCCACGGCCATCACCCTTCGCCTGTTGCGGGCTCCGGAAAAGGTCAGTGTGCTGCTGGCGGATTTCCCCACGATGGAAGCTGCAGGTGACGCCGTTCGTCGGGTCACGGCTGCCGGCGTTTTGCCGGCGGGGATGGAAATCATGGACAACTTCATGATCAATGCCGTCAACGATCTGTTCGGCCGCGACGAGTACCCCCGTGATGCCGCAGCAGTGTTGTTGATCGAATTGGACGGCCAGGCGGCGGAAGTGGCTGTGGCCTCCGATCGGGCTGCTGACCTTTGTGTTGAGGCTGGCGCGCGTGCTGTGCGTCGAGCGGATGAAGCAGCGGATCGCGCGTTGTTGTGGAAAGGACGCAAGTCCGCGTTTGCTGCGGTCGGACAGATCTCACCGACGTATTACGTCCAGGACGGAGTGGTGCCGCGCAGCAGCCTTCCCCAAGTGCTTTCGGCGATCGAGGCGCTTAGTCGGGACCATGGCTTGCCCGTGGCCAATGTGTTCCACGCTGGTGATGGCAATCTCCACCCCTTGATCCTGTATCGCCGGGATGATCCGGGGGTGGACCAGCGGGTCAAGGAGCTGGGGGCAGCGATCCTGCGAGAGTGCTTGGCGGTGGGTGGAAGCATCACCGGAGAGCACGGCGTCGGCGCCGACAAGCGTTGCTATCTCGATTGGATGTTCAGCCCAGAGGATCTGGCCACGATGCGGAGGCTGCGGTTGGCGTTTGATCCGGAGGGGCTGGCCAACCCGGGGAAGATCTTTCCAACCCCGACGACCTGTGCTGAGTCGTCCCGCAGAGCGGTGACGTTGCGTTCCGATCCCTCCGTCACGGCCTTCTGAACCGGGCAGGGTTGGTAGCGGTTATGCGTCGCCCCAGTCGTCCTCGTCATCTTCGGGTGGCCAGCACAGATCAACCACCACCGGTGCATGGTCGCTGGGTTGTTCCTTGCCGCGTTCCTGCTTGTGGATCACGCAGCTGCGCGCCAGGTCGAGCAGATCCTCAGAGAGATAGATGTGGTCGATCCGCCAGCCGCTGTCGCGGTTCCAGGCTCCACTGCGGTAGTCCCACCAGCTCCAGTGGCCTGCATCCGGTTCGAAGGCTCGGAATACATCCACCATGCCTTCACCTAGGGCTTCGTTTAAGGCTGTGCGTTCGGCATCGCTCGCCATGATTCCCCCCGTTAAGCGCTCGGGGTCATGGATGTCACGGGCTTCCATGCCGATGTTGAAGTCACCCACGATGCAAAGGGGTTCATCCCTTTCCTGCGCCGCTTCTCGATAACGCTTCAAGCAGTTCAGCCACTTCAACTTGTAGGGGTATTTGTCGGACGTCAGCGAAGAGCCATTCGGCACATAGAGATTCACGACCCGCACCCCATCCAGAAGGGCGCTGATCACCCGTTTTTGTTCTCCCAGCTCGCCGGCCTCCAGGTCGCCAGGTAATTCGCCAATGAAGCCGCAGCGCACGTCGTCCAGCGGGGTGCGGCTGATCAGCGCCACACCGTTGTAGGACTTCTGGCCGTGAAAGCTGACGCGATAGCCAATGCTTTCGAAGGCTGTTTGCGGGAACAGCGGGTCAGCCACCTTGGTTTCCTGCAGGCAAAGCAGATCAGGTTGGTGGCTCTGCAGCCAGGCCAGCACATGGTCCAGACGGGTGCGGACGGAGTTCACGTTCCAGCTGGCAATCAGCACAGGGTTCCTTCAAGCCTTCGAGACCCTTAGCATTGCTTCCCCTGGAGTCAGACGATGCCTTCGATCCAACGACTCATGGCCGCGGGTGCAGTGGTCGTGACCTGCGGAGCTGGAGCCCCAGGCTTGGCCCAATCCCAGGCACCGATGACCGGTTACCAAACGCCGGCCGAGCAGGAGATCTACAACACGGAACCCGGCAAGCCCAAGGGGTCTGTCTTGGACGCTACGAATCCGATGGACTTGCTCAACCGCCTGCGTCAGGCCACATCCATGAGCGATGCCACGGATCCGGTTGATGCCATTGATGCGGCCCTCAAGGGTTGGGAATCTCAGACGCCTGCTCCTTGAGGCTTTGACTCTCCACGGCAGTGCTTGTTTTGGCACGGTTGGTTACCAGGCCCCAGCGGGCTGCCAAGGCATCGATTGCTTGTGTGTCGGCGTTGACGGCGACCTGCTTCTGCCGGGCTGACTCGAGCAGAGCCAGGGCTTGATCCCGTTGTCCCTGCTCTTGCATCAACAGTGCTTTTGCCATCAGCGGGCGGGCATCGTCAGGGGAGTCTTTGATGAGCTGTTGGTAGGTGGTGACTGCGGCGGTACCTGAACCGCTTTGACGTTGAAGATCCGCCAGCAGCAACCCCAAGGACACCCGCTTGCTGGGTTCGGTTGTTTTCAGTGCTGTCTGCACTGTGTTGATGGCGAGCTGAGGACGCCCCTGCTGGAGGCGGAGCAGGGCCAGGGCCTGAAGCACATCGGGATTGGTGGGGTGCAGCCGTGAGAGTTGTTGCAGATGCACCTCGGCACCGCGGCTGTTGCCATTGCGCAGTTCCAGCTGGCTGAGCAGCAGGCGCCACCGCCAGGCCTTGGGCTGGGCTGCCAGTTGATCCTCGACCAACACGATGCTTTCCGGCAGCCTGCCCAGGGCAAGGAGCCGTTCCAGAAGCCGGCGTTCATCGACCGCGCTGAGGGGCCCTTGCTCTCGGCGGTTGAGCAAATCGCTCACCTGGCGGTCGACTTCAATCCGACTGGGAGAGGCACTGGACTGGCCATGCATCAATTCGCTCAGCAGCCATCCCACCCCCAGGGCGACCACCAAACCACCACCAAGCCACCATCGCTTGCGTCCTGCCACCGCTTGCTGTTGATCACCACTGGACCCGCGCAGTCTGAGGTGCATCGCCAGTGCTGGCTAGAGTTTGTTGCGGGCTACTGCATGCCCTTCTCGATTCATGCGCGACCATCCGATTTCCCCGGTCACCGAACCGCTGCAATACCGGGCCATCGGCGTTGTCCGCGGCACCTACAAGCCTGAGTCCGACGACCAGCTCACCCGTGGGGTCTTGGTGGATGACCAAGGCCAAGAAGTGGAGGCGGTGGTGCTAGGCCGCATGCTCACGCTGATGCGCCGTCACCTGGCCATGGACCATCCCCATCTTTGGGTGGTTTATCCCCGTTCTCGTGAAGGCGGGCATCTGCATCTGCAGATTGCCGGCATCTGGGAACCCAGCACCCTCGATCGCTCCGAACCTCCAGCTGGGGATGGGGAGCCGGTGCACGACACCCTGCCGGAGGGAGATGACTATTTCTCCATTCGCGGTGAATTGATCTTCACGCGCCCCGAAAGCGGTGAGCTGGTGGTGAAAGTGCGTCAGCAACCGCGCGCTGATGGCAGTCGCCCCCTCCCCTTCAAGCTTCAGCTCAAGGGAGAAATCCCGATCGAGCAGCTGCGCCACTTCGTCAACCTTGAGGTGCGTCGACAGGGTCAGGATCTGCAGGTCGAGAGCTTTGAGGCCATTGCGCCCATGCCCACCCGCGGGGGCAAAGGCCGTGGTGGAAAGGGGCGCAGCAGGCAGGCTCAGGCCTGATGGAGCCCTCCCCTCCGCGCAGCAGCGGCGGTGAGTCGCGAGGCTCAGTGTCGAGTGGCACTGCAGGTGCTGCTGTGGCAGGTGCCACCTTGCTGGCAGTCTTCGGCCCGCTCGTGGGCATCTCTCCGGCTTGGATTGCCGTCGGTTTAGGCGGTCTGCTAGTCGGGCTGACGGTGGATGCCTCCCAATGGGACGGACTGGGCGGCCATCTGTTGGCCGAATCTTTGCCTGGGGGTCGCGCCCGGTTGCGCCGGATTGCCTGCCATGAAGCGGGGCATCTGTTGCTGGCACGGGAAAACGATCTGCCCGTTGAGCGGGTGCTTGTGGGGACCCGTGCTTGTTTGCAAGCCGGGGTGCGGAGCAATGGCGCCACGGAATTTGCTATTCCCACCAGCGTGCGCATGCCGCTCGAGGACCTACGTCGTTGGAGCCGGGTCTTGCAGGCTGGAATCGCTGCGGAGACCTTGATTTACGGAGCAGCACGCGGTGGCGCTGACGATCGTGCCCTGCTGGGGCGACTTTGGGGACTGTCGGGTCACGATGTGGACACCGCCCAACGGGAACAGCGCCGTGCCCGCCGTGAAGTGGATCAGTGGTTGCGCGCGCAGCAGCAGCCTTTGGAGCAACTGGCTGATGAGTTGCTGCGCGCCCCGCTGGTGAGGCCATCCCCGCAGGCTTCAGCGGACTGATGGGCTCCCTGGTGGTTGATTGCCCCACCGGGCTGGCGGGCGACATGTTGTTGGCGGCCTGTCTGGATTTGGGGGTGTCGCGGAGCTGTGTTGAGCAGCCCCTTTCTGCCCTGGGCCTCGACGGTGCCTATCGCCTGGTGGTGGAAGAGGGCCGCAACGGGGGCCTGCGTGGATTGCAACTCGATGTGGAAGCGGTGGCTCCACAAACGGAGCATCGGCATTGGCGCGACCTGCGTGGCCAAATTGATCAGGCACCGATTGATGCCGTGGTCAAACAACGGGTGCTGGCTGTGTTTTCAGCCCTCGCGGAGGCGGAGGCGGCTGTGCACGGCACATCCCCTGACCAGGTGCACTTCCATGAGGTGGGCGCGCTCGACAGCCTGGTGGATGTGGTCGGGGTGTGTGCGGCCATCACGGCCCTGGCACCGGATCGCCTTCTCTGTCGCGTTCCGCCAGCCGGTCGCGGCACGGTGCAGACAGCGCATGGTTGCCTCCCTGTGCCCGCTCCTGCCGTTTTGGAATTGGCACGGCGTTATCGAGTACCCCTGCGGTCGGGTCCGGATCTACCCAGTGGCGAACTGACCACGCCCACGGGATTGGCCCTGATGGCTGTGTTGGCCGATGGTTTTGAAGAACCCGGTGATCTGGTGGTGGAGGGCGTTGGCATCGGCCTGGGGCATCGTCAGCTCGATCGTCCGAATTTGCTGCGGTTGCTGCAGGTTCAGGAATTTCAGCGCCTCGACCCTGGAGCTGCTGAGCCGATGGCCACTTGGCAGGAGCTGGTGGTGCAGGAGGCCTGGATCGACGATGCCTCGGCGGAGGATCTGGCCGCTCTGGCTGACCAGCTGCGTCAAGCCGGTGCCCTGGAGGTGGCCACAGCTCAGGTGTTGATGCAGAAAGGTCGGCCCGGGATGGCGATGACGGCCCTCGTCCTGCCAGAGCAGGTGGCCGCTGTTCGGGAGGTGTGGCTCGGTGCTGGCACCAGCCTGGGTGTGCGCGAACGCCGTCAGGGACGTTGGGTGTTGTGGCGCCGCACGGGCGTCTGCCCGTCGCCCTGGGGGGAGTTACGCGTCAAACAGGTCCGCAGGCCGGGTGGGAGTCTCTCCCTCAAGGTGGAGCACGACGAATTGCGCCGCGTCAGCCTCCAGGCCAACGTTTCAATCGAGCAAGTAAGGATGGCAGTCTTGACCCAGGCAGAGCGGTTCCAGCCGCTGGGGGATTGGACGTTGTGAAGCGGAATCTGCCGGGTGGTTTGCGCCTCTGGGTCACGCTGGCGAGTCTTGGCTTTGTGGCCTGGGCCCTGGCGGGTCACGTGGCTGGATTGCAAGACCTCTCCATTTCGGCCCGCGGCTGGTGGTGGCTGCTGCTGGGGCTCGGTTTGAGTTGGTTGAGCCTGGTGGTAAATGCGCTGGCCTGGCGCGTGTTGGTCAACTGGCTCGGCCATGGCACCGAAGGGCTGGCGCTGGTGCCGTTGCATCTGCGCACCAATCTGCTCAAGTATCTCCCCGGTGGGATTTGGCATTTCGTGGATCGGCTGCGCACGTTGCAGCCTCGTCTCGGGACCAACCGTGCGCTGGTGTCGGTGCTGCTTGAGCCCCTGGTGATGGCGGTGGCGGCCTTGCTCTGGGTGCCGTTCGGTGGTTGGCAATCGGGGTTGGCCGTGCTGGCTGTCTTGCCGGCGCTCGTGCTGGTGCCGCGATGGCGTGAACCCCTGTTGGCGCGGCTGGAGCGGGCGAAGTGGAAGCAACTGCAGCGGGCGAATCCCCAGGACTTGGCCTCTCTTGATGTGGACCATCTGGGCAGTGGCCGCGGTGGGTATCCCTGGGGGGCTCTGGGCCTGGACATGGGCTTTGTGCTCTGCCGCTTCGCCGGGTTCTGGTGCTGTGTGCAGACGTTTGACCTCGGCGCTGTGCATTCCCCTTGGATCTGGCTGGCGGGTTTTGCTCTGGCTTGGACTGTGGGTCTGGTGGTGCCAGCGGCTCCTGGCGGGTTGGGGGTGTTTGAAGCTGTGTTGCTTCTCCGTCTTGGCGGTCTTGTGGGCGAGGCTCCCCTGCTGGCGGTTGCCCTCTCCTACCGCTTGGTGGTCACCCTGGCGGATGTGTTGGCGGCTGGAGCTGTTCAGTTGGATCAACGTTGGTCAAGAGCTGGAGACACCGCAGCAGATCCATCCTCAGCCGGTTAGGCGCAGACACGCCAGTGCGCTGTCTTCATCATGGGCTTGATGACAGCCATCGATCTGCCGTCTTGGTCCGAAGCGCTGCCCTGTCCTTGGTCGGCAGGATGGGAGCTGGTGCGTCAGCAGGCGCTTCCGCGCGAAGGAATGGATGGCCGACCGTTGGGTGGTTTCTCCGCAGCGGCTTACAGCGCAGGCGACGACCGGCTGTGGTTGTTGAGTGATGCTCCACAGGCTTACCTGCTGCCGGTCCTTGGCCTGAAGCCTTGGATTCGTCGTGGTGTTCCAGCACGGATTGGCCGGCGGTTGGTACTGCGGGGCACGGATGGGACGCCCTTGCCTGCCTCGATGGATGGTGAAGGCCTCGTGGTGCAAGGTGATCAAGCCTGGATCGTCAGTGAAGCGCGGGGTCCCCGCGATCGGCCCGCGCAATTGCTGCGCGTGTCGTTGCGAGACGGCCGTTTGCTGCAACGGCAGGGTTTGCCGGCCTCCTGGCGTTCAACGGCAACGACCGGTCTGGCACGGAATCAAGGCCCTGAATCCCTCACGCTTCAGAGCGATGCCTCCCTGTTGACGGCGGCAGAAGCACCTCTGCGTCAACACCAAGCCCATGGAGGTGTCGCTCGTGTGCCGGTGGCGGCCTTGACTCCCCAGCAGAGCTGGACAGCCCTCGGTCATCTCGCCATTGGCCCGGCTGGGGGTGCAGCCGCCCGATTCCAGGGACTGACGGAATTGCTGGCACTCGACGGTCCTTCCGGAGTGCTGGCCTTGCATCGCAGTTTTCCCGCCACTGGGCAGTGGACGGCACGTCTCAGCCTCCATTCGGCTCCACCCCAACTGAAACCGTTAACCGGTTGGGATCTGCTGGCCCTTGGGCTCCCCAGCGATAACTGGGAAGGGCTGGCCTGGGGGCCTCGGCTGCCGGATGGTCGCCGCACGCTTGTCGCGGTGAGCGATGACAACTTCAATCCGCTTCAGCGCAACTGGGTCGCGGTCTTGGCTCCCCGTCAGGTGCCGCCGCTCGCTGATCCGTCTGCGCGGCCCCAGCAGTGCATTCCTGCTGAGGTGTTGAGTGACTGACGGTCAATGCGTTGCGCGGCAAGTGCGCGTGAATGGATGGTTAGCCGTTCAAGGGGCGCTGATCCTCGGGGCGGTGGTCCAGGCCCGGCACCAGGGCGAGGGAGGCCATCAACCCCAGGGCAAGGATCATCAACGTGGGCCAGAGGGCTGCGGCCAGCCGTTCATCGCTGGCGTACTGAAACACCCGCACCGAAAGGGTGTCGAAGTCAAAAGGACGGAGTGCAAACGTGAGCGGCAGTTCCTTCACGGTGTCGACGAACACCAACAACCCCCCGACCGCGAGCGGCCCGCGCAAGAGAGGCAGGTGGACACGTTTGAGCACATCCGGCCAGCGGCAGCCCAAGCCGGTTGCCGCCTCATCAAGGCTCGGTGACAAGCGTTCGAGCGCTGCATCCAGTCCCCCTTTGGCGACCGCCAGAAACCGGTCGCAGTAGCCCCAAAGCAGCAACAACAAAGGTGCTATCTGCCAGGGGCCGCCCAACAACTGCAGGGCCAGGGCGAGGACCGCGCCGGGGATGGCGTAGCCCATCCCTGCCAGAAAGGTGAGGCCCCGTAGCCAGCGGGCTTGACTCCAGCGCTTGGCAATCGATAGCACCAGGGCTGTCATCACTGCCAGGGCAGCGGCTGCGAGGGCAAGGCCAAGACTGCGGCCGGTCAGCATCACCAGTTCGCTCGAGATGCCTTGATTGAGTTGGTCAAGGTTGCGGCTGGCCCACAGCAGAGGTGTGCCAAGGCTCAGTAGGGGTGGCACCGCCCCGAGAATCTGGGCGATCAGGGCCCGGCTCCCCTGTAGTTGCCAAGCCGGAGACTCGCCGCCTGCAACCCCTTCTGACCAGCGGCGGCTGCGACGGCGCAGGCGCCGTTCACCCACCAGCAACACCATCACGATGCAGAGGGTGATCAGTGCCAGCCCCACGGCCCCGGCTGGATTGCCTTCCGCCTGCCAGGCCTGGAGGATGCCTCCCGACAAACTGGGGATTCCCAGTAGCTGCACAGCACCGAGCTCGTTCACCACCTCCATGCCCATTAGGGCAATGCCTGCGCCAATGGAAGGAAGCGCCATCGGTAGGGCGATGCGCCGGAAACTATTCCAGGGGCCCACACCCAGACAGCGACAGGCTTCCAATTGACGCCGACCGCAGATCGTGAAGCTTTCCGTGCTCAGCAGGAACACATAGGGATAGGTGCTTAGAGCCATCACCACCACACCCCAGCCGAGGCCGTGAATGCGCCAACCCTGGCGGCTCCCGAGGTCCACCAGGGTGGCGGCCAACAAATAGGAGGGAGTGGCCAGGGGCAGGAGTTGGGCGACGCGCAACAGGCGTCGCCCAGGAAAGCGGCAATTCGCGAGCAGCCAGCCGTTTGCCGTGCCCAACAAGGATCCAAGACAGGTGGTGCCAATCAGAAGGCTGATGGTTCCTCCGATTTGCAACAGGCCATCAGCACCCAGGCTGGCCGAGCCATTCCCGAGCCCCTGCACCCCCGCACCGAACAAGCCGGCAAGGGGGAGGAGGGCCAGGAGGGCCAGCAGTACCGCCAGGCCGCTGAGCAGGCGGCGGCCCGGTCGCAGCAGGGGAGCCTGGGGGCTGGAGAGGGCTGGCGATGCCGGGATCATTGCCAGCCGTTCGCAGTCATCAGTTCCAGAGCTTTGCGATTCAGTTCTCCCAGTTTTGCTGCGGAGACGTCGGCTTGTTGGAAGGTGCCCCAAGCGGCAAGAACAGGATCGTCCCCGAAGCCTTGGATTGGATATTCATGGTTGGCTGCGGCGTAGCCGCCCTGTGCTTGGTTCGAGGCCAGGAATTCCAGGAATTGTTGTGCCTCCGCCGGCTGTTTGCTGGTGGCGGTGACACCGGCGCCGGTGATGTTGACATGAACGGGATCTGGCCAAGCCACCTCCACGCTCTTGCTCAGGGCCTTGTCGGCAGCACCCTTGTCGCCGGCCTGCAGCCTTCCGAGGTAATAGGTGTTGGCAAGAGCCACGCCGCATTGGCCCTGGGCCACAGCACGAATCATCGGGGTGTCACTGCTGAAGACCGGCTGGGCGAGGTTGGCGACCATGCCTCGAATCCAGCTTGCGGTTGCTGCTTCGCCAGTGCGATCCAGCATGAAGGCCACCAGTGACTGGTTGTAAACGCTTTTGCGGTTGCGGAGGCAGAGTTTGCCTGCCAGTCCTTTGTCCGCCAGCTTGCTGTAGCGGTTCACCTGCCCGCTCTGAACCTTGTCTGGATTCAACATCGGCACCCGCATGCGTCGGGTGAGGCCGAACCAGCGATTGTCCGGGTCCCGAAGGTTGGCAGGGATTGCTGCCTCGAGAGCTGGAGACTCCACCTCCTGGAAGAGTCCCAGCCCAGCAGCACGATCCAGCCGGGCTGCGTCGGCCAGGATCAGCACATCGGCCGGTGAGCTCTCGCCTTCGGAGCCCAGCCGTTGGATCAGGGCATCGTCCTTGGCTTCCAGCAGCTTGACGCGGATGCCGGTTTCTTCGGTGAAGCGCTCGTAGAGCTTTTGATCGGTGTTGTAGTGCCGTCCGGAATACACCCCAATGCTTTTCTCCTGCTGTCCTCCGCAGGCTTGGAGCAGGGATGCGGTCGCCGCCAGCAGGGCAGCGGAAGCGGTTCTCAGCAATGGCCGCTTATTGAGAGTGATCCGCATTAGCTCTTATTGGGAAGATGCGAATGATACGCAATAGCGTTTTCAGCTGGCGTGTAGCGAGCAAAAAAAATCCCCGCTCGCGGGCGGGGATCAAGGGGTGTGAGTGAAGGTGATCAGCGGCGGGTATGCCGCACGGGGATCGGAACCAAGGTGGGCTCCATCAGGCCGCCGCCGCTGTTGTCGTCATCGGAGTCGACCAGCATCCAGACAGCAACGCCAATGGCAGTTAGGGCGAGTGTCGCGCTGAGGAGTTCCACCTTGCCGTCCCCTGAAGTCTTGTCACCTTAAACACCTTGTCCAGTTCCTGCTTGTCGTGGTTGCTGCTGTTTACTTCAGAGGAACCCTTTGCCTGAATCTTTCGCCGCGACGCAGTTTTCGAGTTGTTTGCGCAGGAGGCCGTGATCCAAGTCGCGGCCAATGATCACCAGCTGGTTCTTGCGTTCACCGGGCCAGTCACTGTCATCGATCGAGAAGCGCTTGCCTGCCAGGTGGAACACATGCCGGCGTTCACTTTCGTTGAACCAGAGAATGCCTTTGGCCCGGAAGACGGAGGCTGGCAGCTGATTGTCGAGGAAGTTCTGGAATTTGCGCAGGGAAAAAGGTCCATCACTGCGGAAGGACAGCGAGGTGTACCCCTCAATGGCTAGGTGGTCGGCATGACTGTGATCGCCATGACTGTGGTTGTGGTGATGGCTGTGATCGTGATGGCTGTTGTTTTGACTGTGCCCAGGACTGTCGTGGCTGTGGGCATGGTCCCCGTGGTCATGGTCATGGCTGCAGTGGCCATGGTCGTGATCGCAGTCGCTGTGATCCAGGGTTGGATCGTTCGCGGCACTGACGACCCGATCGCTTTCAAACAGTCCCACGCTGAGAAGCAGGGGCAGAGGCACGTCTCCTTTGACCGACCGCAGGATGCGGGCATCTTTTTTCACGTCCTTGAGTCGCCCTTCGATCGCCTCGAGCCGCTCCTCGTTAACCAGGTCGGTCTTGTTCAGCAGCATGATGTCGCCGTAGATCACTTGCGAGCGGCCCACCTCGCTCTCCAGCAGCTGGTCGTCGAAGTTCTCCGCATCGATCATGGTGACGATCGAATCAAGCCGGGTCTGATCGCGAAGCTCACTGCCCAGGAAGGTCATCGCCACGGGCAGGGGATCCGCCAGGCCTGTGGTTTCCACCACGAGATAGTCGATGGGGTCGGGGCGCTCAAGAATCCGATCCACCGCTTCCAGCAGCTCGTCATTGATGGAGCAGCAGATGCAGCCGTTGCTTAGTTCGACCATGTCATCGCTGGTGCTGATGATTAGGTCGTTGTCGATGCCGATCTCGCCGAACTCATTCACCAGCACCGCGGTTTTCATCCCGTTCTGGTTGGTGAGGATGTGATTGAGAAGGGTGGTTTTGCCTGCGCCAAGAAAACCAGTGAGGATCGTCACCGGCACGCCGCTGGTCGGTATCGCAGCGGTGCTGGGGGAAGCGGTCATGGGTGTGGAGGGGTGACGACGGCGCCGCCACGGGCGCGGTTCCAGCCCACCATGCTGGCAGGCTTTAGTCCAGTTGGTCGATGCGTTCGGCCAGGGTGACGTCGAGGTTGGAGAGCCCTCCCAGGTCGTGCGTGTTCAGGCGGATGGTGACGGACCCGTAGACGTTGCTCCAGTTGGGGTGGTGATCCATGGCCTGGGCGATCAGGGCCACCTGATTCATGAATCCCCAGGCCTGCACGAAATTGGGGAAGCTCCAGGAGCGCTCCAAGTGGCCATCCACCACGCTCCAGTTGGGCAGTCTCTGGTTGAGGGCCTCGATGTCTTTGGTGCTTAGCAGAGTCGCAGCCATGTTTTGTCGCAGCTTGGATGCAGTTTGGATGGCTTGGTCTGCCTAACGTAACGTCATCGATTCGTTGAAGTTGCAGTGCTCCAGTGCAGGCGCCCAATGATGAAAGTCATGGCCGGTGCCTGTCTCATCGCTGCTTTCGACGTCGCTGGTGATCTCTCCCATGCCTTGGCCCAGCGCGTGGTTCCCAAGCGCCAGGCCGATTGCCCCATGGGTTACGTCGACACTGCCAAGGACACCTGCAGCACCCTTGGCCTCATGACCTACACGGTTCAACCATCAAAAGGCGGTCGTTGTCCGTCGGGTTGGGGCGACATCGGAGGCGGTTATTGCCGCAAGGAGTAATCGGGCTGCGTCTGCCCAGGGCGTTCAGGGTGCCGCTTCATGCGTGATCGCTGAAGCCGTTCAATCGACACCCCATCGCCCACGTCAATCCCGAGCCGGGCGGCCTCTCCAGCACCCAGTTCGATCACCCCATCCACAGGATCGGGGCTACCGTCGCGATCGCGGTCGGCGAAGTAGCTGGGGCAGGGAATCGCCCGACAGGGTGGGCATCGTGCTTCCACGGCCACGACGGCACCGTCGCGGACGAACACCATGTCGAGCGAGGCCGGTGTGTTCAGCATCCACATGCTGATCGGGGCGGCCTTTTGGAAGTCAAACCACATGCCGCGTTGGGGTGGCAGCGGCGGCCGATGCATTAATCCGAGTCTGCGTTTGTTGTGGTTGTCGGCCACCTCCAGGGCAATGCAAACGGGCGCCTGATGGGTGGTGCTGGAGTCCAGGCACCACCGCGCTTCGATCGGCAGCATCTGGGGGGTGGGGGCCTGGGTCAGCAGTGTTTCGGCGTGACCTATGCGCGGCGCGACAAAGCACAGCCCAGCCAAGACCGTTGTCACCAGTTGGGCAGGGATGCCGTGGTGTCTGGAGAGCTCAGCCGTGCTCATGGGGTGAGAGAGGGGATGCCATCACTCAGGCTGTAACCGCGACCACGAATGGTGTGAATCAGGCGTTTTTCACCGCCCTGCTCGAGTTTTTGGCGCAGGTAACGCACATACACCTCAATCACGTTGCTCGACATGCCCTGGTCGTCGTTCCAGACCTCAGACAGGATTTGATCTCTCGCGACCACCTGGCCGACGCGGCTGAACAGCAGCATCAGCAACGCGTATTCACGGGCGGTCAAAGCCACCGGACGTCTTCCGCGGCGGACCTGCCGGCAGCTGGGGTCAACGCAAAGATCAGCGACTTGCAGCAGGCTTCGGGCGCGACCGCTGGTCTGCTGAATGCTCATGTGGAGCCGCAACCGCTGCAGCAGATCGCTGATGCCCAGGCTCGAGAGCCAGAAATCATTGGCACCGGCGTTCAGGCACAGTTCACGGCCCTCCACCGTGTCCGTCTTCACGTCCAGAAGGATGGGAAAGGATCCGAACTGGGCGCGAAGTCCGGGGATTAACTCCGCTTGGTCGGCGGCCACGATCGCCACAGACGGGCCAGCCCCCGGCACCGGACTGCACGCTGCTGCCCCCGCACTCCAGTCGAGGGGGTGGTAGCCGGAGGCCTCGAGCCTGGGTGCCAGCTCAACCGCCTGGGCCCCCACCAGCAGCACGGCATTCACAGGGGTATTCATGGCTCCGACTTCGGGGCATCCGGTTTGGCCACATGGGGTAAACCCCATCCCAGCTTGTTGCGCAGCACCTGGAAGAACTCATGATCCGCAAGACGGACGAAGCGCACCGGATGGTCACTGCGGCGAATCAGCACACGGTCTTCCGGCCAGACGTAACAACCGGCGCTGCCATCCACCACCATGATCAGCCGCTCGGGGGTCGCGGGAAACACCGTCACCGGCTCCAGGTCGCTGAACACCAGCGCTCTTGAGGCCAGGGAGTGGGGGGCGATCGGCGTCAGTTGCAGCACGGGACACTCGGGCGTGATCACTGGCCCGCCCGCACTCAGTGCATAGGCGGTGGAGCCTGTGGGGGTTGAAAGAATCACGCCATCGGCGGAGATGTCCACTGGTGCGTGGCGGCCAATGGCGATCTCGAAGTGGCACATGCTTGTGAGCGGCTCCCGGTGCAGGGCCATCTCGTTCAGACAGAGTGCTTCCCATCGCCGCTGGTCACCGCGCATCACGCTCACCACCAGGTTGGCGCGTTCTTCGATCGTCCACTGCTCGTTGAGGATCTGCTCGAGGGCTTGGTCGAGATTGTCGAGGTAGGCCTCGGCCAGAAAACCCAGGTGGCCCGTGTTGATCGTGAGAATCGGCACCCCTACCGGAGCGGTTTGCCGGGCCGCAGACAGCACCGTGCCATCTCCCCCCAGCACGATCGCGAGGGCCATGGCGGGATCAAACCCTTCGGGCACGCAGGCGTTGTAGCCGAGCATGCGCAGGTGCTGGTCGGGGTTGGCAAACCCCACCATGCCCCCCGAACTGCTGGCGCGAACCACGCTGTGTCCGCCGGTTTCCAGACGGTCCTGAATCAGCTTGGCCGTTTCCACGGCCAGTGGCTTGCCGTCATTCACGATCAGTCCAACTTTGGGCACCGATCGAGACCTGAACGCATCTCAGGCAGTTTATGAGAGACCCTCAGTGCTGTCTGAACACCGGCCAACGGGAGTCATCGGCGATTGGAGCGCAACAACGACACCAGCAACCACAAACCAAACAGGTTGGCTCCGATGAATAGCCCTTCGCTCACGTCACGAAGCAGGTCCTGCTGGGCCAGGGATGCCATCAATGTGGCACTGAGCAACAGGGCCGCCACTAAAATCGCTAGAGAAACGCGCTGCGACAGGCGATCCAGGGTTTTGCGCAGTGATTCCAACCCCTCCAACTGCAGGGCAAAGGTGAGGTCGTCACTGCTGAAACGCCGCAACAGCTGGCTGAGCTGACGGGGCGAATCCAGCGACAGGTTGCGCAGATCAAGACCGAACTGCATCAAACGCTCCTGAGGGAGCATCACGGAACGAGCCAGCAACTGGGCCACCAGAGGCTGCATCTCACCGGTGAAGCTGAAGGCGGGATTGAGAGTGCAACCCACCCCCTCCAAATTGGTGACCGACTTCACAAACAAACCCATCGTTCCTGGAACCCGCAAACCTGCGCGGTTCGCCAATTGCAGCAAGTTCGCCAGGAAGAGGGCGAAATTGAGTTCTTCCAAGGGCTTGGAGAAGTTGCTGGCAATCAGCTGATCCAGTTGACGCTGGAGATGTTGCCGATCGACCTTCACAGCTTGAGCCGGCGGCGCGATCTGCTCCAGGAGATCGGTGGCACGGGCCGCATCCTGATTGATCAGGGCCAGCACCAGGTCGAGCAAATTGGCGCGGGTGCGGGGATCGAACACGCCCACCATGCCGGCATCGAGAAGGATCACACTGCCGTCGCTCAGCACCTTGAGATTGCCGGGATGGGGATCAGCGTGGAAGAAACCCTCCACGAAATACTGCTCCACAAACGCTCCCAACAACGCCTTGGTGGTGGCCTCCACTCCAGGGCCGTTCTTCAAGGCCGTTCGTGCCGCAGGCGTGAGGATGGGTTCCCCCTCAATCCACTCCAGCACCAGCACCCGCTGCCCCGAGAGGTTGTCGACCACATGGGGCAGCCGCAATTGACCCGAGGGCACAAACGCTGATTGCTCCAAACAGCGTTGCAAGCGCTTGGTGTTCTCCGCCTCAATGCGGAAATCCAATTCCCGCTCCAAAGCCGCCAACACCTGATCCGCCAGCCCCACAAAATCCACTTGGCTGCCGAGGGATGTGGAGGCTGCGAGCGCCGCAATCTTGCGCAGCAAACGGCCATCTTCCTTGACCTGGTCTTCGATCCCAGGCCGCAGCACCTTCACCGCCACCTTCAAGCCTTGGGGCAAGGTGGCGCCGTACACCTGCCCCACGCTGCCGGCCGCAATCGGCTTGCTCTGGAAGTGGGCAAAACACTGATCGATCGGCTTGCCGAGCTCCCGCCTCAGGTAGGGCTTCACCTCCTTCCAGGCCACCGGGGGCACATCCGCCTGCAAGCGACTGAGTGCGCTGATGTAGTCGTCCGACAGCAGATCAGGACGGGTGCTCAGCAGTTGCCCGAGCTTCACGTACACCGGCCCCAGGTCGGTGAGCAGGTTGCAAAGCACCGACGGCAACGGCAGCCGGGTTTCCGTGCTGTCGCCCCGCCCCAGCAGCTGACTCAGAAACGACCATTCGTGCCGCGACACGATTTTGACGATCTCCAAAGCCCGCGCGGAGCCGTCAAACACCGAGAGCACAGACATGCCGCGTTCCATGGAATGGTGACCACTCCGATGGTCACCACAGCTGCGGCAAACGTCAGCTTTCCGACCCTTAAAGCGAACCGGAGAGGGGCAAATCATCCGATCTGGGGCATTGATCGCAGACAACCACCGACCAAGTCAGCTGATGGGGCTTGGCCTGACTCCAAAGGTCCGTGATCTCAATCGAAGTACTGACCAAATTTTTATGTCTGCCTAGAAAGCAAAAAAGCACCAACGTCCATGAACGCCTTCAAAACGCTTGGACAAGCCCTCGCCCTGAGTGCATTGGCTGTTGGGACAGCAACAGGGTCTGTCGAAGCCCGAGGGCACTCAATATTGAACGGCCAGATCTCCCTGAAGGGCCAGCCGGTGAGCGGCTCATCCATCACCCTCTGGCAAACCCAGGCGGGGCAATTCCCCAAACAACTGAGCACCCAGCGCTCGAACAAAAGCGGGGCGTTCAGCGTCAAGGTTCGAGCCACGCCAGGGGTCATCCACTACCTCGTGGCCGAGGGGGGCGACATCGGCGGATCCAGCGCCGACCAACTCACCATGCTCACAGTGCTCGGCGGGGATGAGCATCAGCAGGTGGCCATCAACGAGCTCACAACCGTTGGTTCGGTTTGGCCCAATGCTCAGCTGCTTGAAGGCACCGCGTTGGAAGGAAGCCAAAGCGCCTTAACGATCGGTTCGAGCCAAGTGGAAAACCTGGTGGACCAGAGCACGGGCCGCTTTGGAGCAACGTTGCTGAAGAGCACCAACCTGCTGAATTCCGAGACTGCAGCTCGGATGAATGTGCTCTCAGACCTGATTGCTTTGTGCGGGCAACCGCAGCAATCTCAAGCGTGCGATCAGCTGCTTTCCCTAACAGGTTCAGAGAACACACTCTCGGCAATGACGTCCATTGCCCGTCAACCCTGGAAGAACGCCGGCGCGCTCTATCAACTGTTCCAAAGCTCCTACCCGATCAACAAAGCAACACAGCTGCGCACAACTGCAACTGCCCCCTATCTGCTGTTTCAACCCAAAAGCTTTTCACTTTCCCTGGTTTTTAACGGTGGCGGTGCTTTAGGGCTCGGGAAGTTGATGTTTGACGGAAAAGGAAGCATGTGGAGTGGAACCAACTGGATGCCGGGCTCGCAATCCGGTGTGGTGAACAACATCGGCGGAGGCGTGACCCACTTCAGCCCCGGTGGCACACCCCTCTCACCAGCAATTAGCGGTTACAACGGCCAAGGCATCAACGGTGTGGGCTGGGGAACCGGCGTCTCAGAGAAATACGCCTGGGTTGGTGCGTTCAACAACATGGTCGGGGTGTTCGACCTCAACGACGGCAAAGCCCTCGGGCCAGCCACCATTGATGGAGAAGTGGGACAGCTTCAGGGCGTCGCCACAGCCGCCAACGGAGACGTTTGGATTGCCGACAACACGGCTAACCACATGATTCATTTCCCCGGTGGTGATTACACCCAAGGGAAACGAATCACAATTGATGGCCTCCAAGCACCTTTCGGTGTCGCCGTTGATGCACAGAACAGAGTGTGGGTTACCAGCAGTTACAACAACAGACTCACCGTGTTTCCTGGGGACGCTCCGGATCAGGCCAAAACGATCGAAGTGAACCTTGGGGGACGCGGTGTTGCCGTTGACTCAACAGGGCATGTATGGATTGCCCAGCAATCCAATTCTCCTCAAGGGGCACTGCCTCCCGGTGCGAAAATGCCGCCCAACATCCCCGCCAATGCACCGCAACCCAAAACCATCATGGAGGAGTTTGAGGCCGGTGCCGAATACCTTCTAGCTAACCCCAGTATCACGCAAACTGGCATGGTGGGGCTGATTTCACCCGAGATGAAAGTTGTCAAGCAAGACATCTCCAAAGGCACCGCTTATATCCCCTGGGGTGTGACAATCGACGGCAATGACAATGTCTGGGTTGGCAATCTCTATGGTCAAAGCTTGACTCACATCTGTGGCGTCAAGCCCGCCAATTGCCCCGCAGGAAAAACCACCGGGGATGTTATTCACAACTACCAAAGTGGCGTTATTCAAATGACCACCGATGTGATCGTTGATGACGCTGGGAACCTTTGGAGCGCCAACAACTGGTTCAATGGTGAAGTGGTCATCAACCCCACCTATCAGGGACGCACCTCCACCTTTGGAGGGGGCCAAGGATTCGTTGTGACCTATGGCGTTGCCGGACCGGTTCAAAACCCCTTGATGGGTCCAGTGCGCAAGCCAAAGTTCTAATGGTCGGCCTCAATCAAGAATGTCTTGATGGGATTCCGCTGATTGTTGGACTGATGAGCGCATCTCACTGCACCAGAGCTGGCTGCGTTGCTGATCGTTGCCCCCTTGGAAGCGGATCAGCCAACAGGGCTCAAGGGCCTCTTGGGCCTGACGTGACCAGCCCAGCGGATTACTAATAGAGCCATTGTGAAGATAAGGAAAGGGGCGTAAAAGTCAGCAGGTCCTTTCTTGATATGGCTCACATAGGTGAGAAAAAATTGAGCCCAAAGCCAATAAGAACCAATCAAATGCAAGCGCTTCCAGTGCTTCATGCCCATCCAATGTTGGGCGGCATTGGATGAGGTCATCGCCATCAGGGCCACAAAGAGGTACCCAATACCACCCAACAGCCACTTCCCGGCGGGCTGCCCACTCAAGAACGGATCAGGGAAGTCGAACGACATTGCAATGATGAGCACTAGATGAATCGCGTGTGAAGAGGCAAAACTCAACCCAATCCAACGTCTGTTTTGAAGCATCCATTGGCTGAGCGATGAAGGCCAGAGACGATGCACACTGGAAGCGACAAAAGCAATCGAAAAAAGAGCCAGCGAGCTACGGCCAGTGGCATCGATTCCTGCTTTGACTGACGTCGACGTCCAACCGGAGACCCCAAAATGAACCCCGAGACCCGCCAAAATCACGAGGGTCGCCAAGGCCGTCAGTCGCCATCCAAGACGTGCCATCGACATTCACTTAAATCTCCTGTTTAAGCAAACTGCCTAGATTTGCCAACAAAGATCGGCTGAATCTCCGCGAGGTGTGAATGGCATCAAGGGGTGAACAGCGAATGCCGCTCAGAACTGCTCGAGGAAGCGTAGATCGCTTGTGTAGAGACGGCGGATGTCATCAATCCCGTGGCGCACCATGCAGAACCGTTCGACTCCAAGGCCTGCAGCAAAGCCGCTGTAACGCTCAGGATCCAGCCCCATGCCCTCCAGCACGGCGGGGTCGACCATGCCGCAACCCATCACTTCTAGCCAGCGTCCCCGCCATTGCACATCGACTTCGGCCGATGGCTCGGTAAAGGGGAAATAGCTTGCCCGGAAGCGAACAGGTAGATCGCCGAAGAAGGCCTTGAGGAAGGCCATCACCGTGCCGCGCAGGTGACTGAAATCGAGCCCCTCATCAATCGCCAGCACCTCCACTTGGTGAAACACCGGTGAATGGGTGGCATCGACTGCATCGCGGCGATACACGCGACCGGGAGCCACGATGCGCACCGGGGGTGGGGTCTGCTCCAGCTGACGAATCTGCACCGGAGAGGTGTGTGTACGCAGCAGCAGGTTGTCCTTCAGGTAGAAGGTGTCCTGCATGTCCCTTGCCGGGTGATCGGGCGGGATGTTGAGGGCCGTGAAGTTGTAGTGGTCGGTTTCCACTTCAGGCCCTTCCACCACCCGATAACCCAGGCCGCAGAACAGATCGACGATTTCTTCGGTGGTGGTAATTAATGGATGCCGGTGACCGACCGGCACTCCGGACGCCGCCGCCGTCACATCCAGGGTTTCGCGAGCAATCTTGGCGTCGAGAGCCGCCGCTTTCACCGCCTGCAGGCGCTCACTCAGTAGGGCCTGCACCTGGGTTTTAAGTACGTTGGCCCGTTGACCCACCACCGGGCGCTCATTGCCAGGCAGTTTGCCCATGGCTCCGAGCACAGCGGACAAACGCCCTTTTTTACCCAGCAGGCTGACCCGAAGTTGTTCAAGGGCTTCAGCATCAGCAGCAGCGGCAATTTCAGCTGCAGCCTCTTTTTCCAGGGCCTCCAACTGCTCGGTGAGCTGCTGAAGTGACACGGTGGCGCTCACGGCTTCGGGATCACAGCGACTGACTGTAGGCAGCCGTGACGCTTAGGTTCCCTGCAGACCCCTCCGGCATGCCATGGCCCCGCTGCGGATCCTGATTAGCAATGACGACGGCGTGTTTGCCGATGGCATCAAAGCTTTGGCCCTGGCAGCGGCTGCTCGCGGCCATCAGGTGTCCGTTGTCTGCCCGGATCAGGAACGCTCCGCCACCGGCCATGGCCTCACCCTGCAGCAACCGATTCGGGCTGAACGGGCGGATCAGTTGTTTGGCCAGGGGGTGACGGCCTGGGCCTGCAGCGGCACGCCAGCCGATTGCATGAAGCTGGCCCTGTTCGAGCTGATGGAGACTCCACCTGATCTGGTGCTCTCGGGCATCAATCATGGTCCCAATCTCGGCACGGATGTGTTCTGCTCGGGCACGGTGGCCGCGGCGATGGAGGGAACATTGGAGGGACTCCCTGCCATGGCGGTGAGTAGCGCCTGTTTTCAGTGGCGACAGTTCGAAGGTGCTGGTGAATTGGCTCTGGATGTGGCCGAATCAGCGCTGCGTGACGGTTGGCCGGAGAACCTGCTGCTCAATCTCAACCTGCCCCCCTGCAAGCCCGACACCATGGGGCCGCTGCGTTGGACGCGCTTGTCGGTTCGTCGCTACGACGAACAGTTCAGCCCTCGCCAGGACCCCCGCGGCCGCACCTACTACTGGCTCGCGGGTGAGGCCGTGGTGGATTTGGAATCAGGAGGCGATGGACCTCGGGACTGGCCCACCGATGTGGCCCAGATCGAGACCAATGCTCCGTCGCTCACACCGATTCAGCCGGAATTGTTCTGGCGGGGGCCACTGAGTGGACTCCCTCAACTCAAACTTAACGATCAGTTGGTGCGCTAATCATCTCCGTCGAAATGAATGCTTTGAAAAGGGAGATTGACGACTCCTCAAAGTAATGATGTTTTTCAATGAGTTCACATCAGAGAGTCTCTTAGCTTTCGTTGAAAGCTGCAGCTGGTGGGGAGTTCAACGCTTTAAATGCAGCCGTAGTGGCGAAACAGGAGTGAATAGCCTTGGCCCTTACATTTGCCTCGGTACAAGCCATGCTGATGGCTTGTACCGAACATTCGCTACATCGACCAGGTCAGAGGCCGAGGAACATGGCAGGAATACGGTCCAACCCGTGGATTCCAAGCATTTGCGATGTCACATTGACCAACATCCCAGCGAGGTGAGCGCCACCCACGAGGGCAAGACCACGCCATAGCTTCTCGTAATTTGCGGGTGGCTTGCCTCCTGCCCATGCCATAGACATTTCTGCATAGTCGTATGCCGTTGGCACATCAATTGCCATGGGTGCGCCGGAGGCGAGGTTCGCACGGAGCAAACTGTCGTTTCCTTTCGACCGGTCACTGCTAGCAAAATTTTGCTCAAGTGCTGCGATCCGAACAAAGTTGAGCATGGACATTCCGCTGGCTGATGTGAATGAGCGGACATATGGAACGCCATGATCCCCAAAAACCTCAGCGTATTCTGCCGAATCGATTATTGAGTCGATTAATGCGTCGAAGCCTTTTGAGGATTGGATTGAAGCCGCACTTGCAATTTCTTGCTGATCAAGCGGCGGTCGGCCTAGCAAATGCTTGAAATTCAGCTCAATACCGCGATACGCCGAGACTTTGAAGAAATAACGAGCTTTGTATAATTCGCTTTTTGCAAGGCCACGAATCAATTCACGTGTACAAAGGCGCCCATCGGTAAATTCTGCCTCAAGCGAATCAAGGCGCTCATGATCCATGACATGTGCATTGCCTAGAACCTGTCGGTATGCAGCATTGATGCACTCACGCAGGGCTTCGCTGTCGGATGGCGCAAAGCGATCAAACGTCACTCGATGAGGACATTCAGTATGCTCTCGAGGCCCGACGGGTATTTGCATCTGGGAGCAGGATTGCCTCAGATACTCTGCATTCGTTAGAGCAGCTTGCCTCTTCCCAACGGGATTCTGCGGCGAAGAAAAGCTGACATCGACTGCTTTGGACTCAGCGCCGAATCTGAACTTGGGGGAGAGAGAAGCGTTCATTTAAAGCGGGATTGCTAGAAACGCTCGAAAACAGTTGCGAGTGCGAAATCTTGCTGTAAAGGCAACTGCTTTGTAGCGCGTATTCAAGCTAGTTGAACAATTGCGATTTTTTTTCCAGGCAAAAAAAATTTAACTACGCTATAATTAGATATATTTATTTTCCTGAAGGTGGGCGGGGGAATTTTGTCGCCCCGTTTATAGGGGTTGAATTGATCGTTGGGTGTCTTGTATGCAGGGCTCTTGATCCTTCGATGAAATGGCTCGAGATTCGTCTGATTCTCTCGGGGCCAGAATTTTGTTCGTGGCCAGATTTATAGGCCCCGATCGAGCTCAATCATCTTCTGTTGGCGTGACGCCTCTAATTCCAGGTCAAAATGAGCAATGGCGCTGGAACTTAGGGCACTGGTTGAAGGCCAACTAAAGCTGAAGGCGTCAAATCATTTCGCCCGGTAGATCCTCTGCAAGAACCAGAGCGAGAACAACAGGCCGATCAGATGGGCAAACAGCACTTGGGTGTTGCTCAGAACCGAGAGCATTTCCAGTGATGTGATCGCCAGGTTTTCCCGCATCCCTGACCCTCCGATCGCGATGCCCGGCGTCTGTTGTGAGGCCTGCACGAACAGGGCTCCAGCCAACGACTGGTAGCCGACAGCGGCAAACACCAACCCCAGGAGATCAGCGATCAACCCCCGCTTGATCGTGCGGGCAGCCTCTCCCCGACTGGGTTTTGCGTTGCTGCCGAGAGCCCGCCCAAGACGCACCACCAACCAGCCTTGCCAGAGGCTGAACAACAGCACCAGAAAGGACAGGGTGGTGAGCGAGAGCCCTGGGCTCAGCCCCAGGGCCCGATCGGCATTGCGGCTGAGGCTCCCACCGACGTTGTTGAAAGCCAGCACGCCCATCACCACGATGCCCAGGGCGGTCTGAATCCAGAAGCGGATCCAGGCCATGCGCTTCAGCCCGAGGGACAGCAACTGAAGGTCGAGACGGTCGGCCATGCGCGAATGAACGGCAGTCGTCCAAACTTGCCATCAACACCCGCCGGATGCACGGCTCTCTTGATTCCCCTCTGCTCACCACAGCAGGCCCGCACGCCCTCGGCGCTGGCCCTTGGCAGCTTTGACGGCCTCCACGCCGGCCACCGACGTGTGATCGACGCGGTGTGCCAGGAGCCCCATGGCGGTGTGCCCACGGTGGTGAGTTTCTGGCCCCATCCCCGGGAAGTGCTGCACGGTGAGGCCCGGCTGCGCCTGGATCTGCCGGAGGAGAAGCTCTCTCTGCTGCAACCGCTCGGCATTGAACAGCTGGTGCTGGTGCCCTTTGATCAGGATCTGGCCCGGCTCAGTGCGGAAGAGTTCGTGCGCACGATGCTGCTCGAGACCCTTCAGGCGCGTCACATTGCCGTGGGAGCCAACTTTCGCTTTGGCCGAGGTCGTCTGGGCACCACAGAAACCCTGCAAACCCTCTGCCGCCAGTCCGGCGCGCAGGTGACAGTGTTGCCGATTCTTGAGGATGCCAGTGGTGCCATGAGCAGCAGCCGGATCCGTGCGGCCCTCTCTGAAGGTGATCTGGCAATGGCGCAGCAACTCCTGGGCCGGCCTTATCGCTTCAGCGGCACGGTGGTGCAGGGGCGGGGGCTTGGACACACCATTGGCTGGCCAACCGCCAACCTGCAGGTGGATGGCCGCAAGTTTCTCCCCGGGCTTGGCGTCTATGCCGCCTGGGCCCAGGTAGGGGACGAGGACGTTCACCTACCGGCCGTGATGAATCTGGGGCCCCAGCCAACGGTTGACCCCAATTCACCGTCGGCGGTGGAGGTGCATCTGCTGGACACCAACCGGGAGCTGGTGGGCCAACGACTGACGGTGGAGCCGGTGCAACGGCTGCGGGGTCAGCAGCGTTTCTCCGGATTGGAGGAGCTCAGCGCCCAGATCGGCCGTGATGCCCAAATGGCGCGCACCACCCTCAGGGCCTAGGCCGAATTCAGATCACCGAGCCGGGATAGGCGTTGGTGAGGCCCCAGACGATGAACACGCCGATGCTTCCCAGCAGCAGAACTCCCCAAATCAGCACCTTCATCGGGCTGTCAGATCCGCCGTTATCCATGGCCGCAGTCGAGCATGCGATTGTGCCAAGACTGCCATGAAAGTGATGGTTGTCGCCCCCCACAGCGAGCCGTGTGTGGCGCGGTTGATCGATGCCAACCTCGATCGGGCCCGTGAAGGTCTGCGGGTGATCGAAGACTGGTGCCGTTTCGGTCTCGATCGCCTCGATCTCGTCAAACCCCTCAAGGACTGGCGACAGCAACTGGGTCAGTGCCATCGCGAGCACTACAAACAGGCCCGCTCCACCGCCACCGACATCGCTGCCGGTCTTGCCCACCCTGCGCAGCAGCAGCGTCCTCAGCCCAGCCAGATCGTGGCTGCGAATTGCGCTCGGGTGCAGGAAGCGCTGCGGGTGCTCGAGGAATTCGGTCGGGATCAGGATCCCCGTTTGGCGAGCACGGCAGCATCGATCCGCTACGGGCTCTATGACCTGGAAGTCACGATCCTCCAGGCCGGACATCGGGCGGTGCGACGGCAACGGCTGGCGCAAAGCCGTCTCTGTTTGATTACGAGTCCGACTGCAGATCTGATCCCGCGGGTGGAGGCGGCGCTGAAGGCGGGCGTCAGCCTGGTGCAATACCGCGCCAAAGAGGGCAATGACCGGGAACGGCTTGCCGCTGCAGGGGCATTGGCTGAACTGTGCCGCAGCCATGGCGCATTGTTCATCGTCAACGACCGCATCGATCTGGCCCTGCTCGTCGACGCTGACGGTGTTCATCTCGGCCAGGACGACCTCCCGACCGATGCCGCCCGCCAGTTAATCGGTGGTGGCCTGTTGCTAGGCCGCAGCACCCACAACCTTGAGCAGTTGCAGGCGGCGCAACAGGAGGATTGTGATTACCTCGGCGTGGGCCCCATCTATGCCACCGGCACCAAGCCCGACAAAGTGCCGCAAGGGTTGTTGTGGGCTCGCCAGGCCAGTGAGCACGCCACCCTGCCCTGGTTTGCGATTGGGGGGATCAACGCCGATCGGCTTCCGGAGCTTGGTGAGGCCGGGGTGAGCCGGGTGGCGGTTGTGGGCGCGATCATGGCCGCTGCCGATCCCGGTGCAGCCAGTGGATCACTGCTGGCGGCTCTGGGCTGAACCTTGGTTCGCAACGGCATCGATTGAGCACTCATTGACGGAGCACCCCTCGATGGCAACCCTCACATTGCAGGTGAATGGCGAGCAGCGCACGCTCGAGGTTGAGTCCGCCACACTCGCAGTCGTGGTGGAGACCCTGGGCCATCACCCCAAATTGGTGGTGGTGGAATACAACGGGCTGATCCTCACCCCAGAGCGCTGGGCGGGTCAGGAGGTGCAGACCGGGGACAACCTGGAGATCGTCACCATCGTCGGTGGTGGTTCCTAAAGTCGTCTCACTCGCTCCGCTCTGTTGAAGCGCCCGTCGATGACCCCTCCCACCAGCTCGATCCACCGGATGGTCCGGCGGGGACTGTCGGCGCTGCTGGTGCCCATGTTGTTGGCTGGTTTGCTGTTGAGCCAACCAGAACCCAGTCATGCCGCCTCCGGTGGTCGCATCGGTGGTGGCAGCTTCCGAGCTCCGTCGATGCCCCGCAGTGGTGGCTACAGCCGCAGCTACGGGGGTGGCTACAGCCGCGGCTACGGCGGTGGCGGCATCGGCGTCCCCTTCATCGTTCCTTTCTTCGGGTTCGGCAGCATGGGCGGGCTGCTGGGGCTGTTCGCTCTGATGGCGATCGTGGGTGTGATCGCCAATGCATTCCGCGGCAATGGCGGCGGTGCCCCGTCCATGGGTGGCTATGAGCGCCCTGAGGCCATCAGCGGTGGCCCCGTGTCCTTGGTGCAGCTCCAGATCGGCCTGCTGGCCAGTGCCAAGGCTCTTCAGCAGGATCTGCGTCAATTGGCGGCCAGTGCCGACACCAGTTCCTCAACGGGTTTGCAACGGGTTTTGCAGGAAACCACCCTCGCGCTTCTGCGCCAACCGGATCTTTGGGTCTACGCCAACCTGGAAAACGGCAACGTTCCCTTCGCGGCCGCTGAATCCACCTTCAACCGTCTGTCGATGACCGAGCGCAGCAAGCTGCGGGAGGAGCTCACCACCAACGTGGGCGGTCAACGCAGCACAGCCACTGCAAGCGCCCGGGGTGTTGGCGATGCCGATGCCACCAATGAGTTCATTGCCGTCACTGTGCTGGTGGCAAGTCGTCGCCCCGTGACGCTCAAGGCCATCGGCTCCAGTGAGGGGCTGCGCGAATCGTTGCGCATTCTTGGCTCCACCTCGTCCACCGATTTGATGGCGCTTGAGGTGATCTGGCAACCCGATGGAGCTGGTGAGGTGCTGAGTGCTGAGGAGTTGGTGACGGCCTATCCCAATCTTCAGCACCTCTGAGTGTGTTGAGCCTGCTCTGTTGTACAGGGCGAATTCTTTTTACTGACTAAAGATTTCGCTCCAGACAACACTCTGGAACCTGCCTAGTTTTTCAGGATTGTGGTGTCTTGTCCTTCGCTGGTGGCTGCCTCCTGTCCTGATCCCCGTTCGATGCAATGGCAGGAGGATGGTGACCTCGATCCTGCCGATCTAGCTGCCTTGGTGAGCCGGTTGCAGGCTTTGGAGAGCTGCGGTCACGGCCAGGAACTGCAGCGCCTGGGAGGCGCTCAGGAATCCTCCGATTGATTCAAGCCTTTGGGTGTTGCTCCTGAAGGTTGGTTGCAGCATCCTGCGCGCAACCGCCCAAGGTCATGGTTCGGCGCTCCCCTCAGTGGATCAACTCCACCGTGATGTTCGAGGCCCTGATCCGCTACCAGGAAGGACGTCTTCCCCGTTCGATGCGGTTGTGGGTGGAGCAGCTGCTGGAGCTGGATGGTGAGCCAAAACCTGGTGCGTTGCTGCCCCAACCTCATGTGGTGCGGACCGATTGAATCTGGAGGATGCGCAGAGCCGCCATGGCAGCGCCGTAGCCGTTGTCGATATTGACCACCGTCAACCCAGGGGCACAGCTGGCCAGCATCCCCTCGAGGGCGGTGCGTCCGCCGGCGCTCACGCCGTAGCCCACCGCGACCGGCACGCCGATCACCGGTTGGGGCACCAACCCGGCCAGCACGGTCGGTAGAGCCCCTTCCATGCCGGCGCAGGCGATCAGCACCCGGCAGGGCTTGATCCGAGGCAATTGCCCCAACAGGCGATGCAGCCCGGCCACGCCCACATCCAGCATCAGTTCGGCAGTGACGCCGTGGAAGCGCAAAGCGAGCTGCGCTTCAGAGGCGACGGTGCGATCACTGGTGCCGCCTCCCAGCACCATCACCTCTCCGAGCTCTGGTCTGGCCTCTGGCAAGACTCCATAGCTGAGGCCATGGGCGTGCTCATGCCACTGCAGCGGCGTCTCCAGCTGTTGTTGCCGAAGCAGCGCCTGCACTGTTGTTGCTTTGGCCTCAGTGACGCGGGTCACGAGGGCCCGCTGTTGACGCTCGGCTGATTGCTGCAGGATTGCCGCGATCTGCTCGGCGGTTTTGTGTTCACCCCAGATCGCTTCGCACAGGCCAATCCGGGTTTCGCGCTCCCAGTCGAAACGCACATCGGCACGTTCACTCACTGGGGAAGGAGCTCGCCTTCGAACACGAGAGGAAAGGGATTGCCACTGGTCTGGCCCATGCCATCGCGGGCGATCCGTTCAAATTGCTCCTGCACTTGGGCGACATCAGCGGCAGGAATGGCTTTCCACTGCTCTCGGGATGCCCAGCGGATCAGCAGGGTGCCCTCTTCTGTTTCGGGATCCCAAAGCAGGTCGCGTCCGATAAATCCCTCTTGCTTGGCCAGCCAAGGTTCCCAACTGCCTTCTTCAGCCTTGTGCCACACGCTGAGGGCGTTTGCTGGCACTTTGATGCGCAGATGCTCCACAACGGTCACCTCAGACGCGGACCGCGTAGTCGTTGTGGCGAAGGTGCTGGAGGGCAAGGCTGTTAACGAGAATGCTGTTGACGAGAACGTTGAGGATGGGAAGGCTGTTCGTGCAAAGGCTGCTGGTGCAAAAGCTGGCGGACAGAACCACAGCAAGGCTGCCATCAGCCAGCTGACCATAGGCAGCACTCTGTTCATTCCGCTTGCAGCAGAGCGACGGCCTGGCAGGAGATGCCCTCTTCCCGACCTTCGGCCCCCAGCTTTTCATTGGTGGTGGCTTTCACTCCCACCCGCTCGGGTTCGATGCCGATGCGGTCGGCAATCGCCGATCGCATTGCTTCGATGTGGGGCTTGAGCTTGGGGCGTTCAGCGATCACCACCGAATCCACATTCACGACTTGCCAGCCCCGTTTCGCCACCAAAGCCACCACCTGCTCTAGCAGCACCAAACTGTCAGCCCCCTTCCACTGGGGATCATCGGGGGGGAAGTATTTGCCGATATCCCCGAGAGATAGGGCCCCCAGCAGGGCATCCATGATCGCGTGCACCAAGACATCGGCATCGCTGTGGCCATCGAGGCCCAGGCCGGCGGGGTGCTCCAGCTGCTGGCCCCCCAAGATCAGTGGCCGGCCCGGCACCAAACGATGCATGTCGTAGCCATTACCGATGCGGAGCTGCATCAATGCCTCAGTTGCTTGGAGGCATTCTCAACGATGCTCTTCCTGCTCCTGCCAGCGTTGATGCAGATCGGGGCGACGTGCCTGGGTGCGCTCTTCTCGCTGAGCCTGACGCCAGGCCTCGATGGCGGCGTGATCCCCGCTGCGCAGCACCTCTGGCACGGTCATGCCCCGGAACTCAGCAGGGCGGGTGTAGTGAGGGTGCTCCAGCAGGAGATCGCTATGGCTTTCCTCCACCAGAGAGGCCGCTGTTCCGACAGTGCCCGGCAGTAATCGCACCACCCCGTTGATGATCGTCATGGCCGGCAGTTCCCCGCCCGTGAGCACGAAGTCACCGAGCGACACCTCTTCATCAGCGAGGGGTCTGATGCGCTCATCAAACCCCTCGTAGTGGCCGCAGAGCATCACCAGCTGATCGCAGCTGTCGGCCCAGCGCTGCAGATCGGCCTGCTTGAGCGGCTGGCCCTGGGGGCTCATCAGCAGCACCCGGCGGCGCGGCAGCACGGGCACTGCTTCGAAGGCTGCATACACAGGCTCCGGTTTGAGCACCATGCCCGCCCCCCCTCCGTAGGGGATGTCATCCACCTTGCGGTATTTGTCTGTGGCGAAGTCGCGCGGGTTGTGCACGTGCAGCTCCGCGATGCCGGCGGCAAAGGCACGGCCGATCACCCCAAGCTCCAGCAAGGGAGCAAAAGCCTGGGGCGCCAGGCTGAGCACATCCAGTCGAAATGGCGCCATGGGGCCTCAGGTGCTGGGGGCGGAGACCCGGCGGATTTCGGAGCAGAAATTGGCCTGCTGCGGTGTGCCATCGCGGTCCACCAGGGTGGTGCTGCGCAGGCGCAGATTCGCCTTGGTGAACCAGATGCGCTCCAGCACCACGGCACCATCGCCGCTGGGGATGCTCAGTTCCAGGCAGCCGCCCTCCCGCAGCTCCCAACGGCCATCCGCCCCTGCCTGTGAGCCTTCGCCTTGGCGCTGCAGCCCGCCATCAGCGGCGAAGCTAAGGCTGCTCAGGGTCTTGCCTTGGCCATCGCCGACCACCAATTGCTCGGATCCTGCGGCGCAGGACTGATGCTGCATCGTCACCTCACCCCGCGTGCTGTTGTGCCAGTCGTCGGAGCCATCCAGCGCAAAGGTGCTGCGCAGGCTCATCCAGCGGCCATCGCAGAGCTGCAGAAACTCCTGCAGGCTTGAGGGCGGAAAGGGCAACTCAGTCACCGGGTTGGCGGAGGCGGTGGTGGAGGCGTCGGTCATGGGAGGGATTCTCTCAGCCTCTCCGTCATCACGGGGCTGTGCTTGCGGAATTGGGACGCACAACCCATGACCCCATGGATGATCCACGCTTCAGGAGGGGGCATCCCAGGTCCCCTGGCAGTGACTCAATAACAGGCATCCCCTGGCTTCAGTTTGGCCGCGGCTTCTGGGAAGGTGCGTTTCCAGATTCGGCAGTTTTCAGCTGCGGTGAAGGCTGATCGATCCGGCACGGCCGAGGGTTGAAGCTCTGGTGCGGGCTGGTCTGGTGCTGGGGGTGTCTCCGGTTTGATGCCTGAATCCGTTGGCACCTGGGTGGGACGGGTGTCCGGTAGCACCGGGTTGGCGCCCCCTTCCACTGGGGGCAGCACCGGTTCTTCCAGGTTGATCGGAGCAGGGCTGAAGCGGCCCAGCAAGGAAACGCCGGCCAGATAGCCCACACACCCGAATGCCACTGCAATCAGGATGTAGAACTTGCGAGTCGTTGGCAGGCTCTGCTCCACCCTGGCCGGAAGTTGGCGCAGGGTTTGGCGCAGCTCTGATCGTTGCATCGCCCGGCCGCCGCTGATTGCAACGTAACGCCGAAACAGCAAGTGGGCTTCGCCAGACTGCGCAGGTGTCGCGGGCTGGTGTTGGCATCAATGACGGCCGAACGAGTGGATCAGGCATTGACCGTGTTGCTGAAGGCCGTGGTCAACCCTGCCCTCGCCCAGGCCACTGAGCCTTGGCAGACCAATCCAAGGGAACGGATTGTGCAGTGCATCGAGCGGGTGCGAATCGAAGCCTCAGAAGGGGCATCGCTGGTGGCTGCCTGTGCACCTCACGGCCGGGCCATGCTCACGCAGGCACAACAAACGTTGGAACGGCTCGAAAGCCTGCAGGTGTTGGCCATGGAGTTGGCCGTTTCACCGCCGGATTAAAGGCAGCGGTAATACCCCCAGAGCGGCCAGCCGCTTCCGCGCACGGCATCCACACAGGTGCCACGAATCACGCGCCCATCGGCCCCTCGAAACAGCACTGTTTGCCAATCGGTGCCGCTGAAGTTGAAGCGCACTGTGACCACATCGGAACAGGCTTTGAAAATCTGGCCTGCAATCGCTGATTGCAATTGAGGACTGGTCATCACTGCATTGGACTTCTGGTTGGCGGCTTCTGCGGCGCCGCGGGAGCCCAGGGTGAAGGCCACATCCCCCTTGAAGGGGAAGGGGTTGTTGGTGGACGCCTCCTCACCGCGCCTCACGTTGGAGACCACAGCTCCTGTGGCTTGGATCTGCTCGCCAGCGCGGGCCAGCGCAAACACACAGCCGCTGACTTTGGCCTGCCCATGGCCAGCCTTGGGGGTGACGATTCCCCAGGCCAACAGTGCAATCAGCGCTGATGCTGCAGGACCCTTCATCACATTCGATCGTCGCTGTAGCCCAGCTCATTCAGCTTGGCGGCGCTGGTGCGCCAGTTGGGCACCACCTTGACGAACAGCTCTAGATACACCGGTCCATCGATCAGGGTCTGCATCTGCAGGCGGGCCCCCTGGCCGATGGTTTTGAGCATGGCGCCGCCTTTGCCGATCAGGATTCCCTTCTGGCTTTTGCGTTCCACCAGCACCGTGGCCAGCACGGCCGTGCGGCTCTTGCCTTGTCCTTTGGCGGGCATGTCTTCCACCCGTTCGATCTGCACCGCCACGCTGTGGGGCACTTCCTCGCGGGTGTGGGTCAGCACCTGCTCTCGGATGAGCTCTGCCATCAGCAACCGTTCGGGCTGATCGCTCACCATGTCGGGTGGATAGAGCTGCGGCCCTTCGGGCATCTGGGCACTGATGGCCTCCACCAGATCTGGGCAGCCCTCGCCGCTGAGCGCGCTGCAGTGGTGCAGCGGCCAATTGGTTGTGCTGAGAAGTTCCCGGTAAGCCGCATCCGCTTCGGGCCGCGTCTCCACAGGCACCCGATCCCACTTGTTCAGCACGACTTGCACCGGCAGGCGCTGCTGCTGAAGCAGGTTGACGATGAAGGCGTCACCCTTGCCTGGCTGCTCACACCCCTCCAACAGCAGCAGCACTTGATCCACTTCCCCGATCGCCGCTCGGGCGCTTTGCACCAGGCGCTCCCCGAGTAAGTGATGCGGTTTGTGGATCCCTGGGGTATCCACCAGGATCAACTGAGCTGTTTCCGTGGTGAGGATGGCCCGCAGGCGATTACGGGTGGTTTGGGCCACCGGTGAAGTGATCGCGACCTTGTCGCCCACCAGTTGGTTGACCAAGGTTGATTTGCCGACGTTGGGTCTGCCGATCAACGCCACGAAGCCCGACCGGAACGTGCTGCCTTGATCGGCTTTCGTTGCAACCATCCCACCGCCGCCGTGCATGCTCTCCAGCCTCTCAGCTCATCAGCCCATAGGCTTGAGACCCCCCTGCCCGCAATGACCGATGACCATGCTTGAGCCCAGTTTCCAGCAGGCGATGGAGATCGCGGCCGGATGGCTGAAGCAATGGGATGACGAGGAGATCAGCGATGAAGTCATGGCCGATCGGGTGGGAGAACTGGTAGCCAGTCGTGATGGAGCCCGGGGCTTTTTCGTGGTCAGCCTGGCCGGCGACAGCGCCTTGATGGATCGGCTGCCGGAGGCGCTGATCCACAAACTGCAGGAGGCTGGTGAAGAGGTGGTGGATCTGACCGCTCGCAACCTGGCCATGAGTGCAGCCATGACCGTGCATCACCGCGCCAATGGTGATGAAGACCAGGCCTCTGGCTCAGAGCGGGTTAATACGCGGTGCACTGAACTGCTGCGCCAGCTTGAATCCCAACGCGTCAAGGAGCGCCTCGAGACCCTGTTGGAGGCGGCTGCCCACAACCGTGGAGAGGATGTGAGTTTCCTGGAGCGTTGGGGCTACAACGCTGATCAGAAAGCGGCAATCCACGCGGCGATTGAAGCGGTGGCTGATTGATCGCCCGGATCCGATCCGGTTGGTCAGCCACAAAAAACCCCGGCTTTCGCCGGGGTGAAAACGATGGATCGAATAGGAACCGTCGCGATCAGTCGCGGCGGCCACCGCCCTGAAGGGCAATGATCAGACGCAACACGAAGACGAACAGGTTGATGTAGGTCAGGTACATGCCAAGGGCGCCTGCCAGGTACTGATCATCCCGATACATGCGGGGCATCGTGTAGAAGTCCACGAATGCCATGCCCACGAACAACACGGTGCCGAAGCCGGCGATGAACAGGTTGGTGCCTTGGTAGAGATCGGGAATGAAGAAGCTGCCGATGAAGATGCCAACCATGGCCAGCATCAGGCCCATCAGACCAAGGCTGACGACGGAGGTGAGCGCCTGTCCGACGCTGTCGCTCATGCGGCGACCAAACACGGAGGCCACCGCGAAGGTGAGGCCCGTCGCCAGGGCCGCGATGCCGATCGACGCAGCGCCGGCAACGGCGATGGCCTGAACCACCAGCCCAGTCAGGGTGAAGCCAGTGAGCAGGCTGAACGTGGCCATCAGCGGCAGTGCAGTGCCGTTGTTGGCCTTGTTGGCCGCGTTTTGGGCAACAAAAAACAGGATGAACCAGGGAATGATCGCGACCAGGGACAGGCCTTTGAAGGTGGAATAGCCGATCGAGGCCATGGTCTCCATACCGCCCAGCACGCCGGCGGCCGTCAGAACCATGCCGCCACCCACGTAGGGCAGGGCTTTGTTGACCACGTTGGGCCCCACAAGCGCGCTGGATTGCGCCTCGCGGATGGCCTCTTGGAAATTGCTGCTGGCTGGCATGTCGCCCCAGATCACTGGGTGCACTCTGGCAGCCTTGGCAAGGTTGTGGTCACCCCACAGGTGCGGATCTCCCCATCGAGGGCCTGGGCCTGTCAGGACCGGCTCAGGTCCGGCGGGATCGCGGGGCTGTCGATGGTGGCCCGCCATTGGCTTTATCGCGCTTGGCGTAGGCCTCCACCACCCGTTGCACGAGGGGGTGGCGCACCACATCGGCCGAGGTGAGCTTGCAGACCGCTACACCTTCCACACCCTCCAGCACCTGGGCAGCCTCCACCAATCCGCTCAGTTGACCGGCCGGTAGATCCACCTGGGTGATGTCGCCTGTCACCACCATGCGAGAGCGCTCGCCCAGGCGGGTGAGCACCATGCGCATCTGCGCTGGAGTGGTGTTCTGAGCTTCATCGAGGATCACAAACGCTTCCGAAAGGGTGCGCCCCCGCATGTAGGCCAGCGGTGCCACTTCGATTACCCCTTTTTCCAACAGGGCACTGGTTTTTTCCGGACCCAGCAGGCTGTGTAGTGCGTCGTAGAGCGGCCGCAGGTAGGGATCCACTTTTTGCTGCAAATCGCCGGGGAGAAAGCCAAGTCGCTCGCCTGCTTCCACGGCTGGCCGCGTGAGAATCAGCCGTTCCACCTTGCGTTCGGTGAGCATGCGCACCGCCAGCACGGTGGCCAGGAAGGTTTTCCCTGTCCCGGCAGGGCCGAGCGCAAAGGTGAGGTCATGGCGTTCCATGGCCTCCACATAGGTTTTCTGGCGCAGGGTGCGCGGGCGCAGCAGATTGCCGCGCTGACTGCGGGCCAGCACCTGCTGCCCCATCGCCGCATGGTCCTGGTTGCGGCCTGTGTCGAGAGCTTGGAGGGCTGCCTGCAGATCCACTGGCGAGACCGTTTCTCCTTCCTGCCAGAGCGATCGGAGCAGCTCGACAACGGCTGCTGTGCGTTCCAGCTGGCTCGGTCGACCACTGATTTCCAGTTGAAGACCCCGCATCACCAACGAAGTTCCCGTGAGAGCTTCCAGTTGACGCAGGGTCTGTTCAGAGGGCCCCGCAAGTGCGAGGGCCGATTCTGGGGTGGGAAGATCGAAAACGAAACGGCCGGAAGCGTTGGCCTCGGCCATCACGTTGATCAGGCCTCAGCGGAGTCGCCGTCTTCCGCGGGAGCCTCGGCAGCGGCCTTGGCTTCAGCTTCAGCAGCAGCCTTCGCTTCAGCAGCTTCCTTGGCGGCCTGCTTCACGGCGGCTTCGCGCGCTGCAGCTTGCTTGGCCTTGCCGATGGTCTCGGCGGGGCGGATGGTTTTCTCGAGCAGACCACCCTTTTCGAGCAGGGAGCGCACGGCATCGGTGGGCTGAGCACCCTGGCTCAGGCGCTCACGCAGGCCTTCTGCGTCCAGTCGGGTTTCTTTGGTGCGGGGGTTGTAGAAGCCCAGCTCCTGCAGGGGGCGTCCATCGCGACGCGACGTGCTGTTGCAGGCCACGAGGCGGAAGCTCGCTTCCCGCTTCTTACCGAACCGCTTCAGGCGGAGCTTGATCATCGTGGCGCTGCGTGTGAGTGGAACTCGACGCGGACCGAAATCTCGCGCCAAACAACCAGCTTACCTTGCGGGGGTTACAGCTCCCCGAAACCCTTCTTCTTCTTGACCGGGCGCTGACGGCGAGGGGCCCCACCACCGCGGCCAGGTCGGCCGCCGCCGCCCATGCCTGGCATCCCCATCCCGGGCATTCCCATGCCTGGCATGCCGCCCCCCATTCCGGGCATGCCACCACCCATGCCTGGGAAGCCGCCCATGCCGGGCATGCCCGGCATCCCACCGCCCTGGGTCATCTGCTGCATGAAGCCGCGCATCTTCTGGAAATCAGCCAGCACCTTGTCCACATCGGCAGGCTGGTAGCCGCAACCGGCGGCGATGCGACGACGACGGGACGGTTGGGCCGCCAGCAGTTCGGGCTGGGTGCGTTCGGCTGCCGTCATCGAGCCGATCATCGCTTCAATCTTTTTGAGCTGCTGCTCGCCCTGCTTGAGCATGCCGTCGTCGAGCTTGTTCATGCCCGGGATCATTTTCATCAGCCCGCCCAGCGATCCCATGCGCTTGATCAGGCGCATCTGCTGCAGGAAGTCGGAGAAGTCAAACGAGGCCTCCTGCAGTTTTTTCTGCATCTTCTCGACGTCGGCGAGTTCGACCTCCTTCTGGGCCTTCTCCACCAGGGTGAGCACGTCGCCCATGCCGAGGATGCGGCTGGCCATTCGCTCGGGATGGAACGGCTGCAGGGCTTCCACCTTTTCGCCGGTGCCCATGAACTTGATCGGCTGACCGCTCACCTTGCGAATTGAAAGGGCAGCGCCACCGCGGGAGTCGCCGTCGAGCTTCGTGAGCACAGCGCCGGTGATGCCCACCTGTTCGTGGAAGGCTCGGGTGAGTTCGGCTGCTTCCTGGCCGATCATCGAATCCACCACCAGCAGCACTTCATCGGGCTGCACAGCGGTGCGGATTCGCACCATCTCCTCCATCATTGAGGTGTCGATCTGCAGGCGACCGGCGGTGTCCACCAGCAGGGTGTCGAAGCCTTCCTCCTTGGCTTTGGCCAGACCCGCTGCGGCGATGTCTTCCGGTTTAGCTTCAGCGCCGAGGCTGAACACCTCCACGTCGATCTGCTCGCCCAGGGTGCGCAGCTGCTCGATGGCGGCAGGGCGGTAGACGTCAGCACCCACCATCAGCGCTCGGCGGCCCTGATCTTTGAGGTGGAGGCCCAGCTTGGCGGTGGCCGTGGTCTTACCCGCACCCTGAAGGCCTGCCATCAGCACCACAGTCGGGGCCTGGTCGGCCTTGGCGAGAGGCGCGTTGCCTCCCCCCATTACCTCCACCAGTTGCTCGTGCACCACCTGGATGAACTTCTGATCCGGGCTGACTCCCCGCACCACTTCCGCGCCTACGGCTTTCTCGCGCACCTCGGCGACAAAGTCCTTGACCACCGGAAGGCTGACGTCGGCCTCCAGTAGGGCCCGGCGCACTTCTTTCAGAGCGCCATCCACGTTGGTTTCGGAGATCTTGTCCTGACCCTTCAGCCCTTTGACCGCATCTTCAAAGCGGGCTGACAGCTCGTCGAACATGGAAACGATCCGCGGATGGTGAAACGACGATCGTAAAAGCCATGATCGTCGATACCGCTTTCAGGCGTTAGTCCTTGGTGCGCCAGTAGGCCGCGAGCCGCCATTGATCGGCATCCCGTCCGAGCACATAGGTGATCGGATAGGTGGTGGCTGCGGTGCGTTCGATCACCTTGCCAGCCTCATTCAGTCGTTCGTCGCGGTAAGCCACCTGGGCCCTGAGCTCGATGCGTGCGGGCGTGCTGCTCACCACAGCCATGGAGGTGATGGAGGCTTCGACCTTTTGCGTGGTGCCGGCGGCTGCATCACGGGTGCGTTCGTTCTCCACTTGATCCAGAAGGCCTGAGCGGGCGACATCGGCCAGTCGGGCATTGGCGAGGGATCCCCCGCTCAGTACGGCAGCTTTTCGGTTGAGCCAGGTTTGCAACAAGCCTTGAAGTTGGGCGGAACTCGGTTCGGTGACCTTGAGCCCATAGCGGTCTGGGCGGTCGTTGTGTTCCGGCTGCAGCGTGGCTTGGGGAGGCTGCAGGGTTGCGGAGGTTTGGGGCGTTGTCTGTGGCTGCTCGGTCTTGTCGCTTTGTTCGGCTGTGGATTGCGACTCATCTTTCAGCCCCACCAGGCTGAATGCGCCCACTAGCACCACCACACCGGCGAACACGGCCGATCCCACCATCAGTGGTTTGTTGGCGGGCTCGAGGCGCGGCAGCGTCAACGCCGGCATGGACCACTGCGGCCGGGGCAGGCGGGCGAACTGATCGCGCCAACCCAGCGACACATCGGCGTCGTGATCGTCGTCTGTGGCCTCGGTTGGTTGTGCCGGCCCCGTGGTCCCGTCTGCAGCAAAGCCAAGGGCAGCATCGGTGAGCGGTAGTGGCAAGGTGCCGTTCGGATCGAGAGGGAAGGCCGGGAGCGGTGCGTCGCCCATGGCCGAGGTCGGGCTTGTGTCGGTGGATTGACTCAGCTGACGGCCTTCGATCCGTTCCAGCCGCTCGACGAACGCCTGCACATCGCGGTCAGCGAACCAGGCTTCGAGATCCACCGCTTCCGCATCCACATCGCGGAAGCCCGGCAGCACATCCCGTTTCAGCCAGGCCTTGCAGTAGTCGCAAAGGGCGGCTAGGTCGTCACCCGGATGCTTGAGCAGCCACTGCTGCAGATCGTTGTCCGCGGACGCCAGCATGCGGTTCTGGGCGCGGTCCACATCACCCAGCAGCAGATCGAGGCAACCCTGCAGGGGGAGCAGGTCCAGTCCGTCGATGGTGAGCTGGCTGAGTTGCTGACGGGCTTCGTCCAGCCGTTCAGGTTTGCGCCGGGAGAAACCTGCAGCGGTGAGAGCCATCACCTGAAGGAACGCGGCATCGCTGGAACCGCTGCGCTGCCAGCGTTTATAGAGATCGAGTTGCTCCTGGGCTGTCAGGAAACGACGGATCTGTTGGAAGAACAGCTCAAATTCCCCTTGGCTCAAGCCACCGCTGTCCTCACTGAAGGCGGTGCCCTCAAGGCCGCCCCGCTCGGTCACCAGCTGATCGAGCATTTCGAGCCCCTGTTGACGTGCCACTTGCTCGGCGAGGTCGCGGCTGAGCAGATCCAGCACCCGGTAGGGGCTCAGTTGCTGGAGCTCCTGTTCCATGGCCTGGCGTTGATCGGCCAGCTTCCCGACCCGCTGCAGCAGTTGCATGCCTTCGGTGAGCAGGCCGGCTGCGGATTCGTATCGACGGCTTTCCTGGTCTTGGCGGGATGCATCGCGGCAGGCCAGGGCCGCGAGCAGGGCCAGATCAGCTTCACGGTTGCTCCCCAGTGCGGGTGCTTGAGGGGGCTGCAGCGCTTGGCGCGCCAGCTGGAATGCTTCGTGCGGTGCACTCGCTTCCCACAGCAGAATCAGCCCGGCAAGTTCACGGGTGAATGAGAGGTCGAGGCCGGCGGTTTCGCCCGGATGCTCCTGGCCGAGATCTAGGAGGGCTGCCTCGTAATCCCGCCGCCGCGCTGGATCGGTGAGTAAGTCGGCTGAGAGTCGCAGCAATTCAGCCCGCTGCTGCAGGGCTTCATGGGTGAAGCCCTGGCTGGGTGGCCGATCGATGCGCAGCTGCAGCGTGCGCAGCATCGTTTCCGCCTCGGCAGAGGGGCTGACGCCCAGCAGTCGGAAATGATCGATCGGCAATTCCACCTGAATTCGCGGTCGGTCTATTGGCAGCAGACTGTAGGCAGAACAAGGGTTTTTGCCCATTGATCGTCCGTTGACCCTTACAGTCGGATGTCAATGAGTGGCGTGTCATGGGCCAGGACATCGCGATGGAAACCCAGCAGATGGCAGCAGGTGGAGGCCTCACGGGTGCCCATGCGGAGCGTCTTTCCAGCCTGGTGACCGCCAGCCGCGCCTCGATTGATCGGGACACCGGTTTAGCGCTGTATCGCGACATGACCCTGGGTCGGCGCTTCGAAGACAAGTGCGCCGAGATGTATTACCGGGGCAAGATGTTTGGCTTCGTGCACCTCTACAACGGTCAGGAAGCGGTTAGCACTGGTGTGATCGGTGCGATGAAGCGCCAGCACGACTGGTTTTGCAGCACGTATCGCGATCACGTGCATGCCCTTAGTGCAGGGGTGCCCGCCCGCGAGGTGATGAGTGAGCTTTTCGGGAAGGAAACCGGTTGCAGCAAAGGCCGTGGTGGCTCCATGCACCTGTTCTCCAAAGAGCACCATCTGCTCGGCGGTTACGCCTTTATTGGTGAAGGCATTCCCGTCGCCCTTGGTGCTGCCTTCACCAGCCGCTACAAGCGTGATGCGCTCGGTGAGGCGGGCAGTGATGCAGTCACCGCTGCATTCTTTGGTGATGGCACCTGCAATATCGGTCAGTTTTATGAGTGCCTGAACATGGCGCAGCTGTGGAAGCTGCCGATCATTTTCGTGGTGGAAAACAACAAGTGGGCCATCGGCATGGACCACAACCGTGCCACCAGTGAGCCGGAGATCTGGCGCAAAGCCGGGTCCTTCGGCATGGCCGGAGAGGAAGTGGATGGCATGGATGTGCTGGCTGTGCGCGCTGCCACCGAGCGCGCCGTGGCCCGCGCCCGCGCTGGCGAAGGCCCCACCCTGCTGGAGTGCCTCACCTATCGCTTCCGCGGCCACTCCCTGGCCGACCCGGATGAACTGCGTGCCGAGGAGGAAAAGCAGTTCTGGGCTCAGCGGGATCCGATCAAGGCCCTCGAGCGTGATCTGGTGTCTGCTGGTCTGGCCACCGCTGATGATCTGCGCACGATCGAAAAAGAAATCGATGCTGAAGTGCAAGACAGCGTTGACTTCGCTCTGAGCGCTCCAGAACCCGACGGTTCTGAGCTCACCCGCTACATCTGGGCGGAAGACTGAAAAGTGATCAGCACCACGGTTCAGACCAAAAGGTTTGAACCGTGGTGCTGATCTGCGGGTTGATCAGAACTGGGGCGGCACCCTGCGGGTGAGGTTGCGCAATTTGCGTAGGGCCTTCAGCTCCACTTGCCGGATCCGCTCCCGCGACACTTCAAGCAAGCGGCCAATTTCGGCCAGTGTGTGGCGTTCATTGCCGTTCAGCCCGAAGCGCAGGTTGAGCACATGCTGTTCCTGGTCGCTGAGATGGCTCAGCCAGCGTCCCAATTGCTCATGGTGGATGCTCTGCTCCACCTTGGCCAGAGGCTCGTCGCTGGAGTTGTCGGCGATCAGATCGCCGAGGAAGCTGCGCCCTTCCTCGCCATTCACAGGAGCATCGAGGCTGCTGGTGGTGAGGGCCTGACGCAGCAGAGAATCCAGTTCCTCGAGGGGCATGTCCATCGCTTCGGCGATCTCCAGCCGGGACGGCATGGCACCGAGTTTGTGGGCCAGATCAAGGCTCACCTTCCGAATCGTGGTGAGACGTTCACTGAGGTGAACGGGAAGACGAATGGTGCGTGACTGACAGGCAATCGCCCGGGTCATGCTTTGGCGGATCCACCAAAACGCGTAGGTGGAGAATTTGTAACCACGGGTGGGATCAAACTTTTCTACTGCGCGCTCAAGGCCCAGGGATCCCTCTTGAACCAGGTCGAGCAATTCAAGACCTTTGCCTTGATATTTCTTGGCGACACTCACCACCAGGCGAAGATTCGCCTTCATCATTCGTTCCTTTGCACGCCGACCGACGCGAATGATGCGGCGATCTTTCGAGCTGAATTGATCGCTATCGATGGGGATGGTGCCGTCTTGCGTGAGGGCCATCAATTGTTGAACTTGATTCCCCAGTTCAATTTCTTCCGCCGGAGTGAGCAGAGGAATGCGTCCGATCGTGGCGAGGTACCAACTGATCGGATCACTACTTCGGCGGCGCTGAGAGTCAGCAAGACCGGCTGCGAGAGAGGCCATGGTGATCTCCGACGGAAAATCGATGGCAGAACTGTCCTATGGATTTCCATAGCTCCGATGTGTTTTCAGCAACCCTTCAGATTCGTGCTTTCAAAACGACACAAAACTCCTGTGATCTGCTGAAACAAATGAGCTTTTCCTGACTGTTGATCAGGCCTCAGTGTTGTTGCAACACTCCTGTTCGCGCAGTAGCTCAGCCAGTTGTGTTGCCACGCTTCGAGCCGTAGTGGAGCCTTGGCAGCGGCGTGCTGCTTCGCCGTGCAACAAAGCCGCGCCGGTGAGCATGGTCGGGAGCTCCTGGTTGGACAGTTGAGCGGCGATGGCGCGGGCCCCCCAGCCTGCGGCGAAACCAGCGAGCACATCGCCCAGGCCTGTGCGAGCCGTGGCCGGATCGCCACTGATCAGTTGGTGAACCATCCCAGTGGGTGTGGCGACGACGCTGTGGGCGCCTTTCAGCAGCACCGTCGCGCCTGAGCAGCGTGCGGCTGAGCGGGCTGCCTCCAGGGGGTAATCCAGTGGGATGGTGGGGAAGAGGCGTTTGAATTCGCCGGCATGGGGGGTGATCCAGGTGGGGCCTTCCCGCTGGCTGATCCAGTGCCATCCCGTGCCTGACGCTGCCAGTTGATTCAGCCCATCGGCATCCAGCACCAGCAATCCCGGAAACGCCTTTAATCCCTCGGCTTGATGCTCCCAGGGGGTCTGGTTGCTCCCCAGCCCAGGCCCCAGCAGCACGGCATCCAGTCGCTGAAGATCAGCGTTGTTCAGCCAGTCACCCCAGATCAGCCCCCCCGATGGATCACTGGGCAACGCTGCTGCCAGCACCAGCTCTGGGAGCGGCTGCCACAGGCCGGAGGCCAGCGATTCCGGCACGGCCGCTTGCACACTGCCGGCTCCACTGGCTTGCGCCCCTTCCAGAGCGAGCAGGGCGGCGCCGCGATAGCGCTCGCTTCCTGCCACCACCAGCACGCGGCCCCGTTGGTATTTCATGGCAGCCCGCGGATGTTTCGGGTGCGGCAGTGAGCGCAGATCGGCGTCATGCACCTGCAGCACCGGTTGGGCCTGGAAGCGATCCAGAAGGCGCTGGGGTACGCCGGCATCGATGCGATGCACTTGGCCGACATGGTCCAGGGCGGCGTCCTGCACCAGTCCGCGTTTCACCAATCCCACCGTGAGCGTCGCTTGGGCCACCGCGGCGGTGCCGTCCAGGGGCCTGCCGCTGTCGCCATCCAGTCCGGCCGGGAGATCGAGGCTGATCAGCCGGCCGGGCTGATGCCGTTGGCGCTCCTTCAGGAGTTCAGCCAGCTCTTGGGGCAGGGCGCGTGTTTGCCCCAGTCCAAACAGTGCCTCAATCCACAGCGCTGGATCGCTGGGATCGGGACTGCACTGCAGTTCGGGACTGTTCAGCCAGCGCAGGTGGCGGTGATGCTCCTGCGTGAGGGGTTGGCGCAGGGGCAGGGGGCACCAGATCCGTACCGCGATCCCGGCCTGGGACAGCTCCCGCGCCACCACCAGCCCATCTCCGCCGTTGTGGCCAGGACCCACCAGCACCAGCACCCCGTTGGTCAGCAGCTCCGGCCGTGCCAAACACCAGGCCGTCATTGCCAGCCCCACCTTCTCCATCAGGGCCGGCACCGGCAGACCGCTGTCCAGCCACTCCTGCTCCAGCGCCACCATCTCGGCCGTGCTCACCAGGCAGTGATCGGCATCAATGCAAGGCCAGGACACGCTCAGACAGCCGGGACCTCACTATGGAGAGATCCAGCGGTGCCGCCCATGCCGCCCGAACCCACCATGTCTGCCCCATCGGTCAGGACCTCCAACCCAGCCACCCCTGCCGGTGCGCAGGCGCTGGACCGTCTGCGCCAGTGGCCGGGCGAGCACCGGGTGGCCGTGGGTCTCTCGGGTGGCGTTGACAGTTCACTCACTGCAGCGCTGCTGGTGGAAGCCGGTTGGGAGGTGGAGGGTCTCACCCTCTGGCTGATGAGCGGCAAGGGCGCCTGTTGCGCTGAAGGCCTGGTGGATGCTGCGGGAATTTGTGAGCAGCTGGGCGTGCCCCACCATGTGGTGGATTTCCGCGAGCACTTCAAGGAACAGATCGTCCAGTTTTTGGTGGATGGCTACGCCGAAGGGGTCACGCCGTTGCCCTGTTCACGTTGCAACCGCGAGGTGAAATTCGGTCCGATGCTGGCCTGGGCGGAACGCGAACGCTCGATCGACCGCATCGCGACCGGCCATTACGCCAGGGTTCGCCACGGCGATCAAAGCGACAACGGCCGTCATCAGCTCCTGCGCGGTCTGGATCAGCGCAAGGATCAGAGTTATTTCCTCTACGACCTTCCCCAGGAGGCGTTGGGGCGGCTGGTGTTCCCGCTCGGGGAACTGACCAAGCCAGACACCCGCCTTGAGGCCGAACGCTTCGGCTTGCGCACCGCCAAGAAACCGGAAAGTCAGGACCTGTGCCTCGCGGATCATCACGGCTCCATGCGGGCCTTCCTCGACACCTATCTGCCTCCGCGTGAGGGCGAAATTGTTCTGCTGGATGGCACTGTCGTCGGTCAGCACGACGGCATCGAGCACTTCACGATCGGTCAGCGCAAAGGTCTTGGGGTGGCCTGGAGCGAGCCATTGCATGTGGTGCGCCTGGATGCAGCCATGAATCGGGTGGTGGTGGCCACCCGCGCCGAAGCCGGCACGGACCGTTGCGTGGTGGGGGCGGTGAACTGGGTGTCGATGGCTCCACCTGCGCAGGGGGCGCGTTATCGGGTGGAGGTGCAGGTGCGTTACCGCAGTCAACCGGTGGGGGCCTGGTTGGAGGTGGTGCCTGCCACGGACGCCGACGCGGCGGGTGGGCGCCCCCATCGCTGCCAGCTTCAGTTTGATGAGCCCCAGTTTTCGATTACTCCGGGCCAGGCGGCCGTGTTTTACGACGGGGAGCGGGTGTTGGGGGGCGGCCTGATCCAACCGCCCGTTGCTTGACGCGAACGATCACCGTCGCCATCAGCAGCAGCCACAGCGGGCGCTCACCCCAGCGCACGTAGGGCGTCAATTGCTGTTGGGGCTCCAGCGCGCTGATCAGCAATCCAGGCTGCATGGGAGCTAGATGCTGCAGCACCTTTCCCTCCGCAGACACCATGCCCGTCGGGCCGGTGTTGGCTGCGCTTAGCAACGGACGGGCCGTCTCCACAGACCGGAGCTGCGCCAGCGCCAAAAACTGTCGTTGCAGCAGCTCTGGGTAGGGATCCAGATTGGCGATTGTGAGCAGCCACTCGGCTCCGCCAGCAACGGCTTGCGCCAACGCTGCCCCATCACTGAGCTCGTAGCAAATCGCGACGGCTGGCTTGGGGCCAGTACCCGGCCAGAGGCGTGAGGCGTCTCCCGGTTCAATCCCGCCCACGGCGGAGAGCCCCGCGGCGGAGCCGAACCACGAGGGAATCCATTCCCCAAGGGGCACCAGTCGGTGTTTGTCGATGCCGAGTGAAGGCCGCCGTTCACCGGCGTCCACCAGGAGCAACGCACTGCGCTGATGTCCGCGCTGCCAGCGGAATCCACCGGTGAGCAAGGGCAAAGGTGCTGGTTCGAGCAGTTCACCTTGCAAAGGCAGGGTGCCTTCCGGTGCCACCAATCCGTCGGCCCCATTTTCAGCCGCCTTGTCCAGGGCATCCTGCAGCCGTCCAGGCAAGCGTTGCTGTTGTGCAGCGTTGAACTTTTCGCGCGTCGGCAGGGCTGGTTGCCACAAGCCCATGCGGATCAGCGTTGGGGCTGCCGTTGCTGGTGCCTCCGTCGGGCGGAGACTCCACCAACCCCAGGCGTGCGCCAGCACTACTGCTCCGACACCGAGGCTGATCCAGCCTTTCCGCTGTAGCGGTGGTTGACGGGTCAGCTGCCAGAGCCACCATCCCCCCAGGAGCTGAAGCGCGGCCAGTCCTCCCGCACCAACCCAGCGGGCCAACCCGGCCAGCAGTGGATCGGCGGGGATCACGCTGCCTCCCACGCCGATCCAGAACAACGGCCCTTGGGCCAACACCACTTCGCCCAAGCCCCATAGGCAGGCCATGAGTAAGGCGGTGCTCCAGCGCAACGGCTGGCACCAACGCGCGAGTTGGGCCCAGCCGGCCACCAGTGCTGCCGCCGCAGTGGCACAGGTCAGCCAAACGGCCATGGCCAGCGGCAGGCTCAAGGGAGCAGGGACCCCGATCCACATCAGCGGATGCAGCCCCAGCAGCCAGCGATGACTCACCAAGACGGCCACACCGCCCCAGAGTCCGGCTGCGCCAGGGCGACGGGCTGACGACCAGAGCAGGGCCAAGGCCGGCAGCATTAACCACGGCCCTGAAGGACACCAATCGGGAGCGCTCAGCGCAAGTCCAGCCAGGGCGCCACCGGCAACGCCCTGCAGGGATGCCAGGGATCGGTCATTGCCCATGGTCAGAGGTGGGTCGTGGAGTCATCCTGAAGCCAACAGCGATCAGAGAGCGGCCATGGAGAGCGCCAACCCACTGCAGCAGTTGCTTCTGCGGGGCCTCGGCACCACCACTCTCGTGGGCGATCGTCTTCGTAATGTCACTCAGGAATGGGTCAGCAGCGGTCGCCTCGACCCCAGTCATGCGTCCGCATTGGTGGATGACGTGCTCAAGGCCCTGCGCGGCGACACCCCGGAGCTTGAGCAGCAGATGGGGCGCAACCTGGAACGCAACCGCGACATCCTCCTCCAGGATCTTGGCCTCGCCAGTCAGAGGGAGCTGGATGAATTGCGCGGTCGCATTGACCGTCTGGAGCAGCAATTGCGTCAGCGGGACCGTCAGGACTAAACCTGCCAGAATTCCTCGGTCTCGAACTGCAGAGCACCGTGCGCGACATTTTGATCAGTTCTGCGGTCTGCTTGGCCTGCCTGGTAGTGGCTCTGGTCAGCCAGATCGTGGCTCCATCCACTGTGGTGGCCGCCCAACCTGCTGCCAGCACCCCTGCCGTTCAGGCTGTGGCGACCAGCAGCACTGCGCCCCAGACCGCCCAGTCCGCTCCGATGGAGCTGGATCCTGAGGACCCCAACCCCACTCTTTTTGCAATGGCAGCCGATTCCAACCAGGCCGATGCATCCGCCCTTGGCGGACCGATCGACGTGGAGAAACCCCAGGTCACGGCCAGCGGCCTGCGCATTACTGACCTTGAGGTGGGTAGCGGTGCTGAGGCCAGCGCTGGTCAGACGGTTGTCGTTCACTACCGCGGCACCCTCGAAGATGGCAGTCAGTTCGACGCCAGCTACGACCGCGGCACTCCCTTCAGCTTCCCCCTTGGTGCCGGTCGCGTGATCAAGGGCTGGGATGAAGGCGTTCAAGGCATGAAGGTGGGCGGCAAGCGCAAGCTGGTGATTCCTCCTGACCTGGGCTACGGCGCCCGTGGTGCTGGCGGCGTGATTCCTCCCAACGCCACCTTGATCTTCGAGGTCGAACTGCTCGAAGTGAAGGGCTGATCTTGTGTTGTGGGGCTAAGGCGGCGGAGCTCTCGTTAGGATCCCGCCGCTGAACGCCCTCTTCATGGCCCATACCCTCCCCCAGCTGCCTTACTCCCTGGATGCGCTGGAGCCTCACATCTCCCGCTCCACCCTGGAGTTCCACCACGGCAAGCACCACAACGCCTACGTCACCAACCTGAACAAGGCGATTGAAGGCACTGAGCTCGACGGCAAGAGCCTGGAAGATGTGATCGCCGCAGTCGCCGGTGATGCCAGCAAGGCCGGTGTGTTCAACAACGCTGCTCAGGTCTGGAACCACAGCTTCTACTGGCAGTGCATGAAGCCCGGTGGCGGTGGCCAGCCCAGCGGCGCTCTGCTCGAGAAGATCAATGCTGACTTCGGCAGCTACGACGCTTTTGTTGAGCAGTTCAAGACCGCCGGTGCCACCCAGTTCGGCAGTGGCTGGGCCTGGCTGGTGCTCGACAACGGCACCCTGAAGATCACCAAGACCGCGAACGCCGATCTTCCCCTGGCCCACGGTCAGAAGGCCTTGCTCACCATGGATGTGTGGGAGCACGCCTACTACCTCGACTATCAGAACCGTCGTCCCGACTACATGACCACTTACCTCGAAAAGCTGGTCAACTGGGACTTCGTTGCCGCCAACCTGGCCGCTGCCTGATTGTTGAAAGGCAAACGAAAGCCCCCGTTCTCGCGGGGGCTTTTTTGTGGCTTGGTGAACGCCAGTCAGTCGCCTGTGGCACCTAGCCAGCAATCAAGGTGTGCAGACCCGCTTCCACGTCGTCCTGACGCATCAGGGCTTCACCCACCAGCACCGCTCCGGCACCAGCCCGTTGCACACGGTCGAGGTCGCTGCGCAGGAACAGGCCGGACTCACTGACCAGCAGGGCACCTTGGTCCTGGAGGCGAGCGCCAAATTGAGCGGTGAGCGTTTCTGTGGTGGCCAGATCGGTTTCGAAACTGGTGAGATCGCGATTGTTGATGCCGATCAACGGGAAGCCTCCCAGGCTCAAAATTCTCTCCAGTTCTTCGCTGTCATGCACTTCCACCAGAACGGTCAACCCCAGCGTGGCCGCCACTTTTGCGAGGTAGCGCAGATCTTGATCGGTGAGGATTGCAGCGATCAGCAGAGCTGCGTCTGCCCCAGCCGCGCGAGCCTGGTACAGCTGATAAGGGGTGAGGATGAAGTCCTTGCACAGCAGCGGTAAGTCGACGGCATCACGCACATCCACCAGCACGTCAAAGCCGCCCTGGAAGAACTGTTTGTCGGTGAGAACCGACAAACAGCTGGCACCGCCTGCGGCATAGGCCTTGGCAATGGCAACGGGGTCAAAGTTCTCGCGGATCACCCCCTTGCTGGGGCTGGCTTTCTTCACCTCGGCGATCACTGCCGGTTTGATCGCGGCCTGGCGCAGCGCAGCGAGGAAGTCGCGTGGGGCGGGCAGTTGGGCCACCTTCGACTTGAGTTGGTGGAGGGGCATGCGCTCCCGCGCCGTGGCGACCTCGCGGTCTTTCTCCCAGACGATCTTCTCGAGGATGTGACGGGGCTCAGCATCCTCGTGGGGGATGCCGTACTCGAGGTGCGCCACCTGCACTGAGGGGTTCGGGGGTCTGCGGCGAATGTTCATCGATCGGTCCTCAGGCGGCAAGGGCGTGGGCGGCTTGCTTGTAGGCAACCTCCACCACTTCACTCAGGGTCGGATGGGTGTGCACCTCTGTGGCGAGCTGACGCACGCTCTGGCGGCGGGCCACCGCATTGGCCACCTCCTGAATCAGGTCGGCAGCGTGCAGGCCATAGATGTGGGCTCCGAGCACTTCACCACTGGTTTTGTTGAACAGCAGCTTCATCAGACCATCGCTTTCCAGCTCCGCGAGGGCCTTGGAGTTGGCCTTGAAGTAGCTGCGTACAACGCCCAGTTCAAAGCCCTTGTCGGTGGCGAGTTGCTTGGCATCCGCCTCGCTGAGGCCGACGGAGCTGATTTCTGGGTGGGTGAAGGTGGCGGCAGGGATGCTGCGGTAATCGATCTCACGGCTCTTGCCGAGGATGTTGTCAACGGCCACGGTGCCTTGGGCTGCAGCGGTATGGGCCAGCATCAGTTTTCCGGTGACATCGCCCACGGCCCAGAGATGGGGCACGGGTTGGCCATTCACCAGCACCCGCATGCTGTCGTCGATTGGCACGAAGCCCCGGTTGGTTTCGATGCCTTGGGCCTCGAGATTGAGGTCCTTGCTGCTGGGGACCCGGCCGGTGGCCACCAGCACCGCATCCACTTCCAGGGTCTCAACCGGCTCACGGGTCTGCATGTCAACGAGTTCGATCTGCACCGGAGCTCCCGGTTTGATCGACTTGGCCAACACACCGGAGCGAGCATCGATATCGCGTCCGTCGATCAACTTGCGAGCCGCCAGCTTGGCGATGTCGGGATCGAAGGTGGGCATTACGCGATCGAGCGCCTCGATCATCGTCACTTCACAGCCCAGGGCGGTGTAGACGTCAGCAAATTCAAGGCCGATGTAACCGCTGCCGATGATGGCGATCCAGCGAGGCAACCACTCCAGGTTCACCGCCTCATCACTGGTGAAAACGCTGCGGCCATCGGTCTCGATCCCAGGAGGCACGAAGGGGTCTGATCCAGTGGCGATGATCACGTCACGGGCGCTGAGCACCCGATCGACACCGCTGATCTCTCGGACCCCAACTTTCTGAGGACCCTCGAGGCGGCCTTTGCCACGGATGATGGTGACCCCAGCGCGCTCCAGGGTTTTGGTGAGGTTGGAGCGGATCGTCGCCACCAGTTGATTGGCGTGATCGGCCAGTTTCTGGCGTTCAAACCGCACGGGGGCGGAGTGGATGCCAAAGCCCTGAAGGTGGTCGGCATCGGCCAATTCCCGCACCCTGCCGCTTGCTGCCAGCAGAGCCTTGGATGGAACGCAACCGCGGTTGACGCAGGTGCCGCCCATGTCGCGGGATTCAAGAATCGCCACTTTCAGACCATGGTCGGCTGCATGCTTGGCGGCATCAAAGCCGCCATAGCCGGCACCGATCACGATCACATCGAAGTCGAAACTGGCGTCGCTCACCCGGACTGCTGCGAGGGAGCGGTCATTGTCGCCCGTCGCCGTTCCAAGAGGAGAGGCACCGCGGCAGATGCCACATTCAGCGACTCCACCGCGGGGCTATGGGGCAGGGTGACGCCATGGGTGCAGCAGTCCAACAGCTCGGGGTGCAGCCCGCGCCCTTCATTGCCGAGCACCAGCACGGTGGGAAGGCGCCAGTCGAGCTCCCAGTAGGGGACAACGCTTAAGGGGCCTCCAGCTCCGGGCACCAGGGTGGCCACGACCTGCAGTCCGCGATCGCGGGCTTGATGCAGGGTCTGTTTCAGTTCTGTGATTCCGGCGGCTTCTGCAGGGCCGAAACGGTGCAGGGGGAGCTTCAGAACTGCTCCGGTGGAGCTGCGCACCACCTTGGGGTTCAGAGGATCAGCCCCCGAGCCTTGCCAAACCATCTCCACATCGGCGGCCATGGCTGTGCGCAGCAGGGTCCCAAGGTTCCCGGGGTCCTGGATGCGATCGAGGGCCAGGACAAACGCTGGGGACGCTGGCTTCTGGGGGAGCAGGGCGAGGGGCAGCAGGGCTGCCACGCCATCAGGGTTGACGGTGGTGAGAGAGGCCTGCAGCACCTCTTCGCTGACCAGTTGCAGTTTTGGTGCTGGATGAAGGCGGGCCAAAAGGGCTTGGTGCCCCTGAAGCCAGGTGGGGGTGGCCACCAGCTCCAGGGACTGCGGGTGCTGGCGGAGCAATGGCACGAGCTCCTGCAGCAGGTGGGTGCCTTCCAGCAGAAGCAGGCCCTCCTCTTCCCTGCCCTGGCGCGCCGCTAGAGCACGCAGTCGCCGCACCAGGGGATTTCGCCGACTGGTGATCAGCGGCTGCATGGGATCAGAAGGTTTCGTGTTTCCGCACCTTCATGCCGTCGTGAAGGCTGATTTCCTGGCCTTCGAGGTTCAACCCCTTCACCGCTGCGATCTCACCTTTGATGCCTTCAGCGGCGAGGTTTTCCACCAGCTTCTTGATCACCTGATCTTCAACAGCGGCATGGTCCATGGAATCAGGAGTGAGAAATTCCAGAAACTTGCCAACCTTGGACGCGACAACCTCCGAGGAATTGGAGATCTTCAAAACGATCATGGGGAAGCAAGGGCTTGTTGTGATCTTTAGAAAATAAGGCGCGATTCAGCGGAAAAGCCTTGTTTTGCCTGAAAGCTCGAACGTCAAGACATCAGGGCTGCAACGTTAGCGTGCCGTTTACGTAACGTAGCCGTGCTTTGAGATCGGGAAGTGCACCACCTTCGAAAAAGATTCTTGGGACGATCTTCACAAGCCTCTGATCGACCCTGCGGTCTGGGACAACCGTTGGATGCCTGATGGCAAAAACGAAACCCCGGAGTACAGAGCCGCAATCAAGAAGCTGAGGGCATGGCACGAGAACCGAGAGGTTGCAGACCGTGAGCGGGTGACACCGTTACGAGTGCTGATGATGGCCGCCCGGTTCCGGCCCATCGATCACTGCGATCTGCCGACCTACTTCGATAGCCGCCTCCGCATGTCCTACATGTGTGACACGCTCAACCCCCAGGGCAGCGACTATCAGAAGGCTCTCCTCCACTTCGCCAACAGTGTTCAGGTGACTGAGGAGAACATCCGTGAGGTGCAGAAGGATCTGCTGATCACGCTGGCTAACGCTGCAGCTATCGAGACACCTGCGGTTAAGACCGACAAGCCCAGCATGGAAGGCCGTATGGCCTGGGAACTAGAGATGGTGACCAAGCTGAAGGATGAGGCTGAGTACCCGGCTGTGAATCGCAAGTTCTGGACCGAGTGTGATGAGCCCTTCCAGTTCCTCGCTGCTCTCCGTGAGTACTACGAGATCTTCGTCTGGTGTTGCTCAACAGTCGCCCGTGTCCCTAATGGCAGAGACGCAACTAACAGTGGCTCCTAGATCATCCGTGACCCGAAGACCTGCTTCTACTGCAACGTCACTGACTCCTTTAAGGATCTGAAGGCTGATACCCCTCAGGGCCTCTATGGAATCGTTGCTCAGGAAGCACAGATTTTCCGAAGTCTGACCCCTGGTTAGACACCGAGCTGGCTAAGACGCGTAAGCGTGCTGAGGCTCGGCGGAAGAAGGACCTAGAGGGAGCTGCTGCAGCTGTTGAACAGAAGGCTGCACTTGCTCCCGCCTCTCTCGATCAACGTCTCGGTGCGCAGGACAGGTTGATTCGAAAGCTGGACAGGGAGGTGAAAGCTCTCAAGAAACAACTGCAAGATTCATTCAAGCAGTAAAAAGCCTGCCTAGATAGGCAGGCATGAATTATTCATTCAACAAATTGTTGACAGGAAAGCATTCAGCGGGAATAAGCAATGCCGCGATAGGTAAGAGAGGCTTCAGCTTTGGCTTCATCTGCCCACTGTGAGTAGTAAGCCTTTCCCATGTACTTTAATTGGGCATGTGGCTTAACCACAGGACGTTCATTGCTGGGCTCGTATTTATTGCCCAAATAGGAGAGTTGCATTGGAGAGGTGAGGGAGGGGGGTAAATCTTTTTTACCTAACCAAAAGTGTTTATCAACGTTCCGTGCGACACACTAAAGATTAGGAATAGCTTAAGAAGCGTGCCTGTTGATGCAAAATGAACTAGTAGAACAGGTGATCGATTGCAAGACCCTGATCAACGGTCTCGAGCTCAAGGATGCTCAGGACTCTGGGGATACCCGTGGTGCTCTTAAGTACGCCCGTCGTATTGACCTCCTCCTGAGTCATCGGCGGCAGACGGAGGGTGCCAATGACTGACTACAGGTATCCACCTCATGTCGTTGATGCCACTGCTCCCTGGAATGGTGGTGATCTCTATGTCCGTGCTGCCTTTGGTGGTACGGCTGGACCCTGCTCTAAGGCCCTCTACTGCATCGCTATTGATGGCGTTAAGGCCGACCTGATCGGTATCGGTGTTGGGAATCAATCCCAGTGAACGCCGATGCTGATGGATTGCGGACTACGACGAGAAGCCTGAGGGTGCTCTCTGGGGGTGGGCTCCATGAAGACTCCACCTAAGAAGAGTGCTCAGGATCTCAAGCATCCAAAGGATCGACGTAGCTCTTTCAATGGAGACAAGATTCGCCCTGCTGAGTCTCAAGGCTTTGAATCCCGGCGTAGGTCTGAAGGGTTGAGCGTTGTGCATGGCATTCGCCCTCCTTCTCGCGTCAAGGCTCCCAAGCTTTATCCCAGTCGTGACATGAAGGGACAGCCTCCGACCATGAAGTGCTCCAGGCCGCCCTCAGAGGCGCAGAGACGTGCTGATGAGATGAGAGCCACGCCTCTCTAAAGCCGCTCACAGAGCGTCAGAAGAAGCAATTGAAGGGCAGGCGCTGACGTTCCTCTTCTTATTTGTTTGGTGCTACTGGCGACAGCTTGTCTTTTTGCAGGACGGCATTGTCTTCGGGCTTGCTCTGAACACGGGTAGGCAGTTGAAGACGATGGGCCAGGGGTGGTTGCCTGGCCTTTTTCTTGGGGCTTCTCCTCATTGGTCTTTGGCTCGGGGAGAACATTCCCAGAGGAAAATGACCGAAATTTTCGTGCCCTATCCGTATATCCAGGGGCGACCACTTCCTCCTCGTGGGGGTCTCGGCTCAAAGAATTAGGGGGTGGCGGTGGCATTAAGTCGCCTCCGCCGCCAAGACTCGTTGGTGCGACTGGGGTCTCTGTAGTTGCAGAGACTATTTGTTCCTACTACTGCTGGGGTTCAGCGCGGATACGTAACAAATGCGTGCGTAGTACATGCGTACTTGCATCTTCATTTGTTCGCTCGCCTGTTCTCGTTTTTTATTAGCTCAGCTTATCTAATTGATTAGCTCACCTTATCCATCATGCTGTCTCATTCACTAGATAAGTACACACCTTTCATTCTCAATAAGACACCACCTACTCACTATGAGCAGACATGAAAAAACCCCTGATGTAATCAGAGGCCCTAATCATTTGGTATGCGGATGGGGAGACTTGAACTCCCACGACATTGCTGCCACTAGTACCTGAAACTAGCGCGTCTACCAATTCCGCCACATCCGCTGGCGAGTCGCCCGTGGCGACCCCACGAACATACGGCATCGCCTTCCCGGATCTGACTGGGTGGCAGGCCAGCGATCCACTTTGCATGCCGGCCGTCTAGACGGTCTCAAAAACCCTTGTCAGGATGGTGGGGATTCCCAAACTCAACTGCTATGCCGGCTGTGGCGCCAGCGTCTCAGGAGATTCTCGCGCCGCATCTGGAGGTTTCAGGCGGTAATTCCTTGTGTGGTGAGCTGAGAGTGAGCGGAGCCAAGAATTCAGCCCTCGTGCTGATGACGGCGGCCTTGTTGAGCGATGAGTCGCTGACGCTCACCAACGTGCCTCAGCTCACCGATATCGATGGCATGGCCGACATCCTCACTGCTCTCGGTGTGGATGTGAAGCGCAGTCACGAGACCGTTCAGCTTGATGCCAGCGGTCTGCGCCACGGGGAGCCGCCTTATGAATTGGTTAATGGCTTGCGAGCCAGTTTCTTCGCCATTGGCCCGCTTTTGGGTCGTTTGGGGCGGGCCAGAGTGCCCCTGCCTGGGGGTTGTCGCATCGGTGCCAGGCCGGTGGTGGAGCACATCCGAGGCCTGAAAGCTCTCGGTGCGGTTGTCAATGTTGAGCATGGTGTGGTCTCGGCAGCGGTGCCTGGCCGCCGCACCCGGCTCACTGGTGCTTCGATCGTGCTCGACTGCCCCAGTGTTGGCGCCACAGAAACGATCCTGATGGCTGCCGTGCTGGCGGAAGGCACCAGCGTGATTGAAAACGCGGCACAGGAGCCTGAAGTTCAAGACCTGGCCAACCTGCTCAATGCCATGGGTGCTCGTATCACTGGTGCGGGTGGCCCCACGATCACGATCGAAGGTGTCGAGACGCTGCACAGCTGCACTTATGCGGTGATCCCCGACCGGATTGAGGCGGGCACCTTCCTTCTGGCTGCGGCGATCACCCGCTCGCGCATGCGGGTGGCTCCAGTGGTGCCCGAGCATCTCAGTGCCGTGCTGCAGAAGCTGCGTGATTGTGGCTGCGAGCTCGAAATCGAGAACGGCGGCATCACGATTACGCCCGGTGAGATCTGTGGCGTCGACATCACCACCCAGCCTTTCCCCGGCTTCCCCACGGATCTTCAGGCTCCCTTTATGGCCCTGCTCACCACGGCCAAGGGCACCAGTGTGATCACCGAGAAGATTTACGAAAACCGCATGCAGCACGTAGCAGAGCTGCAGCGCATGGGAGCTTCCATTCGTCTGCAGGGCAACACCGCTGTGATTGAGGGTGTGTCTCAGTTGAGCGCTGCTCCGGTCACGGGCAGTGACCTCCGTGCCGCTGCCGCGATGGTGCTGGCGGCTCTGACTGCCAGAGGCACCAGCAAGGTGTCAGGCCTCAATCATCTCGATCGGGGGTACGACGCGATTGAGGCGAAGCTCACCGCCAGTGGTGCCCAGCTGCAGCGCTGGAATCCCTGAACCTCGAGCGCCGGAGGGCGTCGCATAACATCGGTGCCAAGGGAGCCTGGCGGAATTGGTAGACGCAGCTGACTCAAAATCAGCCGGCCACTGGTCTTGGGGGTTCAAGTCCCCCGGCTCCCATCCCTCCGCTGTGATGGGCACCTACGGGCGCTTCCCTCTCACCCTCACCCGTGGCAAAGGCTGCTGGGTGGAGGATGAGCAGGGCCATCGCTATCTCGATGCTGTCGCAGGCATCGCGACCTGCACGCTCGGCCACAGCGATCGGGCGATGCGCCATGCCCTGTCCCGCCAGCTTCGGCGTCTGCAGCATGTGTCGAATCTCTATGAGATTCCCGAGCAGATCGAATTGGCCAGCTGGCTGGTGCACCACAGCTGTGCAGACAGCGTGTTCTTCTGCAATTCCGGCGCCGAAGCCAACGAAGCGGCCATCAAGTTGGCGCGCAAGCACGGCCACACGCTGCGGGGCATTGACCGCCCCGTGATCATGACGGCCCAGGCCAGCTTCCATGGCCGCACGCTGGCTGCGGTGAGCGCCACGGGCCAACCCCGCTATCACCAGGGTTTTGAGCCCATGGTGGAGGGCTTCGAGAACTTCATCTACAACGATCTGGCGTCATTCGAAAGCCTCTTGAGCCGGCTCGAAATGCACGGCCCCAAGGTGGCAGCGGTGCTGATCGAGCCTCTGCAAGGAGAGGGCGGCGTCAACCCAGGTGACCCAGCCGTGTTCCGAGCGATTCGGGAGCACTGTGACGCGCGCAACATCCTGCTCATCTTTGATGAGGTGCAGGTGGGGATGGGGCGTTGCGGCACCCTCTGGGGTTACGAGCGTCTCGGCGTGGAGCCCGATGCCTTCACCCTGGCCAAAGGCCTCGGAGGTGGCCATGCCATTGGAGCGTTGTTGGTCAAACAGCACGCTGACCATTTCGTGCCAGGCGATCACGCCAGCACCTTCGGCGGCAATCCTTTCGCTTGCCGGGCTGGGCTCACAGTGGCGCGCGAGCTTCAGCGTCGTGATCTGATCAGCAATGTGCAGCAACGCGGGGACCAGCTTCAGCAGGGTTTAAACGCCTTGGTGGAGCGCTTTCCTCAGCTACTGCAGGGCACCCGTGGTTGGGGCTTGCTCCAGGGATTGGTGATGCAGGAGGGCTGCGGTCATGCCGCCATCGATGTGGTGAAGGCGGCGATCGCGCAACGCTTACTGCTTGTGCCTGCTGGCCCCCAGGTGGTGCGCATGGTGCCTCCACTGGTGATCAGCAAACGTGAAATCAACACCCTGTTGTCTCGACTTGATGCCACCCTCAAGTCGCTCAGCACGTGAGCTTCAGTGATCTGCTGCCCCCGTTTGACCAACGGGGCATGGATCTCTCTCTCGATCGGATGATTCGGGCCCTGGATGCCCTCAGGCATCCCTGTGGCTCGGTGCCTGCTGTGCAGGTGGTGGGCACCAATGGCAAGGGTTCGATCGCGAGCTTCATTCACAGTGGCCTTGTGGCTTCAGGAATCCGTGCCGGACTGACCACCTCCCCTCATCTGGTGGACTGGACCGAACGGATTCGGGTTGATCACTGCGCGATTTCTTCGGACGCGTTGCGGGAGCGGCTCGAGGCGCTTCAGCCGTTGGCGCTTCGCGAGCGACTCACGCCGTTCGAGCTGCTGATCACGGCAGCACTGGTGCACTGTGCTGCTGAACAAGTGGAGTGGCTGGTGCTGGAGGCCGGCCTCGGCGGGCGTCTCGATGCCACGACCGCCCACCCCTGCAGGCCCTTGCTGGCCGTGGCCTCGATTGGCCTCGATCACTGTGAACATCTGGGTGGCACTTTGGCCGCGGTGGCTGGTGAGAAGGCTGCGGCGATCCAACCAGGTGCTGTAGTGATCAGTGCCCCTCAGGCCCCTGAGGTGGCGGCCGTGCTTGCGGAGCGTGCGGCTGCGATGGAGGCTGAATTGTGTTGGGTCGAGCCGCTCAGCAGCGATTGGGTTTTGGGCCTCGAAGGCGTTTGTCAACGCAGCAATGCAGCCGTGGCGAAAGCTGTGCTGGAGCGGATTCAGGCCATGGGTTGGCCGGTCGATGGCGGCAGCATCCGTGCCGGTTTGGCCTCCACGCATTGGCCAGGACGCTTGCAGCGCATGAAGTGGCAGCAACACACCGTGTTGCTCGATGGTGCCCACAACCCCCCTGCTGCTGAGGCCCTCCGGCAAGAGCGCAGCCATTGGCCCCATGCAGCACAGGGGCTCACTTGGATCTTGGCGATTCAGGCTCACAAGCAGGCGCCAGCCATGCTGCAGACCCTGCTAGAGCCCCAGGATCAGGCTTGGATTGTTCCCGTGCCCGGTCACCACAGCTGGACCAGGGCCATGCTCTTGAACGAGAATCTTGCTTGGGCCAAGCAGCTGTTTGAGCTGCCCGCAACAGCGGATGATGACGCTGGTCTGCCCGTCATTCGGGTGTTGGAGCAGCTGGAGCGTCAAGGCTGGCCCGCTGCGACGCCAGTGATTGCCGGATCGTTGTATCTGCTTGGTGACCTGTTGGCGAGCGGCTGTCTGCAGCCATCGCCTTGATGACTCGATGTGAATGCTGCCCCAAAGGTCGAGCGGCCGCGCTAGCACTGGGGTGGATCAACTCTCCTCACACGAAGTTGATCTCCTCACACCACCCGAGGGGCCTCGCTAGGCCCCTTTTTTGTGGGTCGGGAGGAATTGATGCCAACAAAAAAGCCCCGCCGAAGGCAGGGCTTTTCGTGAACTCGTGTGGACGTGTTGCCTTGTTTCCACTCCACAGAGGAGTTCAACTCCTCACAAGAAAAAATTAGCCAGGCCGGGGAATTGCCCCTTCATCGCTTGGGCCAGTTCCTAATCCGCGCCATCCAATCCCAGGGCCCGCCAAAGTAAGGGCAGTCGAGTCTCCGTCGCCATGGCGTCCCGTTCTCCGCAGGTTGTTCTTGCGTCCCCATGGTGGGCTTCAGCAGTGTGCGCTCTGCTGTTGGGCAGTTGGTGTCTGGCGGCTCCTGTGGTGGCCTTGGACACTTCAGCGGGTGTTGGTTTGCAGGACCGCGCTCTGTTTCAGGAACGGGTGGACTACACGCTCACGAACCAGAGCGATGGCGACTTTCATGGTCAAGTGCTGACCAACACCTCCTTCGCCGGGGCTGTGGGCCGGGGGGCTGACTTCTCGGGTGCCGATCTGCACGGGGCGATCTTCACGCAAGGGGCCTTTGCTGAGGCAGATTTCAGCGATGCAGATCTCTCTGACTCCTTGATGGATCGAGCAGATTTCAGCGGCACCAATCTCACCAATGCTCTTCTAAATGGGGTGATTGCCTCCGGCAGCAGTTTTGCTGGAGCCAGCATTGAAGGGGCGGATTTCAGCGATGCTCTGCTCGATCGGGATGATGTGGTGCGGCTGTGTCGCGACGCGGAGGGGGTGAATCCCATCACCGGCATGGCCACCCGCGACAGCCTGGGTTGCTGAGGATCGTTCAACTTGTCCAGCCTTTGAGCTTGCCGGGATTCAATAAGCCGCCTGGATCATGGCGCTGTTTCGCGGCCACCTGATCACCATCGATGATTCCAAGCCCCCCGTCCTCGACGGTGATCACGTGGGGATTGAAGATCACGGCCCCGAGGGAGCGGCACTGGTTGATCAAGCGCTCGAGGGCGTCCTGGCTTCGCCAGCGCACCAGGGGGATGGCCGCCAGGCGTGCTGCACCGGCATGACGGACTCCTTCGAGATGCCACAGCAGGTCGTCTCCCCAGTCCTTGGAAAGGGCCTCCAGAACAGGTTGTTCCGGCTGGGGGAGCAACATTTGCAGATAGGTCCACGCAGAGTCCTGCTGGCGCATGTGCAGGGTGGTGTGGTTCCAGCTCAATTCCCGTAGACCATTGCCTTGCCGTGAGGTTTCGGCTCCCAGGCAGCGCATGGTCCCGCCGACCGTCGACGCCAGGCGTTCCACGGTGCTGACCCCATCGGGACTGACCAGCAGCAGGAGCCGATGGGTTGCTGTCGCCGGGCCGCTCCATGGGGGCAGGCCTGCCACAATCGCTTGATCCAGCAGGGTGCAGAGGAACAGCTCGACAGCAGCCTGCTGACAGCGCTGCATCAGGGTCACGGCTGTCCTCCAGTCGCTGCAGTCAACGCAGACCTCCTGCCAATCGACCCGGGGAGCGCTGCTCAGGGTTAAGGCGGTGATGATGCCGTTCGTGCCGTAGGCATGGTTCAGGGCTTCGGCGTCGCTGGCATCCAATTGGAGCAGTCGTGGTTTGGGCTCCAGGGTCACCATTTCCAGCCCCAGCAGGTGCCCGGGATCTCGCAGGAAGCCCCAGCGCACGGAGCCGATGCCACCGGAGCCGCCAGCGATGAAACCACCCACGCTGGCGCTGCGCCAGGTGCTGGGCATCAGTCGCAGTTGGCGGCCTTGCGAGGCGAGTTCACGGTCCAGATCCTTGAGCAGGCAGCCGCATTCCACCTCCACTACACCCGTCGTGGGATCCAAAGCCCGCACGGCGCGAAGCTCTCCCATCAGCATCACCACCCCTCCCTGGAGGGGGACGCACTGGCCGTAGTTGCCTGTGCCGGCACCCCGAAGGGTGAGGGGCACTGAGGCCTGGGCACAGGCGCTGGCGACGGCCATCACCGCGGCGACGGTGTGGGGGCGCACCACCAGCTGGGCACGGCAGGAGCCGAACTGCTCCTCAAGCACAGGGGAATAGTCGTAGGCGTCGCGGGAGAAGCGATCGAGATCGGCCGTTGTGCTGAGCAGATCGAGCTCGTCAACCGCTTCAAGAGCGCTCTGCAGTGTTTGCACTGCCTTCGGGGCGTGTTCCATGGCAGATGCAAGGTGCTGGAGTCAGTCTGGCTGGAAAGCACCCCTCACCACGAGTTGGCGGCTTGGCGTTTGGCTGAAGGTCTCGGACCAGGTCGATGCCTTCAGGATCAAGAGATCGGCCGGAGCGCCCCGCTGCAAGGTGCCATCCCAGGGAAGCTCCAGCACTCGAGCAGCTTCTGTCGTGAACGGCATCAAACCCAGACGGTCCCATGGCGCCAGCTGCGCGAGCGGCAGGCTCTGGCTCATCAGGGCCAGCGGATCAAAGTTTCCGCCTGGAAACCACGGATCCTGCACGTTGTCGCCACCCACGGCCACCCGTACGCCCCCCTGCTGCAGTTGAAGGATCGGCGCCAGCGGTCTCACCAGCGGGGAGCATCCCGCCTGCCTGCCCAGTAGCCAGCCGTTGGTGAGCGGTAGGGCCACCACCTGGAGGTTGTGGGCTGCCATTCGGGCGATCACGCGTTTCAGCCGCCGCGGCGGCAACAGGGCCAGACTGCTGGCGTGGCTGCAGGTGATCGGGACCTGCACCGGATTCCGGTCGAGCACATGCAGCAGCTGCAGTAGTCCTTCGCCAGGTCTGGTCTGCGCTTCATCGATGTGCAGATCAATGCCGCAGCCAAGTTGCTCTGCCAGCCTCAGCATGTGCGTCAAAGCCCGGCGGGGGCTGCGACCCCGGCATGGGGGAACCAGCACGCCACCGAGCAGTCCACCGCTGGCGGCAACCTGCTGCGCCAGGGCTTGCCCGGCGGTGGTGGTCCAGTGCTCGATCGGCAGCAGGGCCACCAGCTGAAGTGCGATGCGCTCTCTCCAGCTGCTCTGGGCGTCCAGTAGGGCCTCCCAGCTGCAGTCGGCACCAGGCCCCAGGCTGTCGATATGGCTGCGCATGGCTCGCAGGCCATGGCGAAAGGCTTGCTGCAGAGCCCGTTCTGCCCTGTCTCGCACCTGGGCGGTGGTGCGGGTCTGATGCTCGGCCAGGTTGGCGGTCAAAGCACCGCTGTAGGTGCCCTCGAGATTGGGGGCTTGCCCCCAGGTGAAGGCTTTGTCGAGGTGGGCGTGGGGTTCCACCAGCCGGGGCAGCAGCAGATGCTCTGGCACACCGCTGCTGTCTTGCAACAGGCGAACGGAGATCAGTCGCTCGTCCTTCCAACGCAGCTCCACCGGAGTCAGACCATCGGCCCGTGGTGGCACGGTCGCCGATGTCGGCGTGTCGACGCCATCGGGAACGATCAGGCAGCGGGGAGCCCAGCCCTGAATGTGGCTGACGGCAGATGTGTTCACTCTCCCTAGAACTGATCAGAGTGGGTGTTGACGGTAATGAACTGGCCGGCCACCCCAACGGTGGTGATGGTGTAGCGCGGGAGTCGCAGCCCAGGCAGCAGACGCTGACCGCCCACTTCCGTCGTGAACACGCTCAGCAGGCCAAGGTCGAGGCGTGAGCTGACTTGACCAGCTAGGGCCGCGAGGCTGGTTTGCTGGCTGGCAATCACTGCCGGGCAATCCTTCAGCCAGACCCTCATCAGCATTGGAAGACCGCGTTGGCCACACACCTCGTCCGTGGCCAGCTCCACCAGCTGCTCGCCGGCATGCGTTTGGTAGTCCTTCAAGGTTGGGTTTGTGATCGCCAGAGCCGCTGCAGTGCCCATCAGCGCAACCCCCATGGTCAGCGGGGCAGCCGACAGATGCCTGGCAATGGGGAAGGCCGATCGCAGGGGGCTGGGGGCGAGTTGGTAGATTCTGGTCGACGCGGCGGGCGTCGCCAAGTGGTTAAGGCAGCGGCTTGTGGCGCCGCTATTCGGGGGTTCGAATCCCCTCGCTCGCCCTTTTTCTCCAGATCGAGCTTCACAGCTTCGATCTCACACTTTTCAGAATTCGATCAGCTCCCTGTCTGATTGGGTCCACGCACGGCATCTGCAGTTCATCTTCTGTTGTGCTCAAGGCCCGTTGGGCGCCATGGGCGTCCAGCCGGGCCGTATTGAGTGCAATAGCGCGCACCCGGGGAGCAGGCCCGGCAGAGGCGGGGCGACCGATGGCTGCCAGACCTTCGCAAAGCTGGATCAGCTCGGAGAGCGGCGGTAGCGGCACGTTCGGTAGGCGATCAATCGTGGTCTGTCCGGCGCGGTGGACCAGCAGCAGATCCGTGGGCTGGCTGCCGCGCATCAAGGGCAGCGTGGCGGTGGATCCGGGGTGGCAGAGGGAGCCTTGCCCTTCCACCACCACCAAGCCATCAGGGGACAGGCCTTCGGCGGCCTGAAGGACGGCGGCTTCCACAGCGCCTGCGGCGTAATCCACCCGCACCGCGTCCAGGGGAACGCCAGTGCCACTAATCAGGATTCCAGCCTGGCCTGTGCCGACAAAACGACAGGGCAGGCCTTGCCCCATGGCGGCATCGCGCAGGGCCAGGCAGGCGCTCATCTTGCCCACAGCCATGTCGGTGCCCACGGCGAGGAGCCGTTGGCAGCGCAGCGTCGTCGCCCTCCCCTGGGCCACCACCAGGTCGCACGGTTCTTGGCGCAGATCCCAGATCCAGCGCCCTGGCTGGCAGGCCGCGGCAAACGCTGGATCCTCTCCCAATCGGGTGTGCAGTCCACTGGCCAGCGAGAGGCCGGAGTTCAGTGCGGCCAATGCATCCAGGCGCAGCGGTTCCGGCAGGCGTCCGCCGGAGGGCGCCAGGCCCACCACGGCCACCTCTGGGCCGTGTCCCAGGGCTTCCTTGAGATCAGCGACCACAGGCACATCTCTGGGAATGCCGGTGATGGTTTCGAGGGATCCGCCCGCATGGTCAGGGTCGATCACGGCCACGATCGGTCCGCGCCGGTGCCGCAGCATGGCCAGTCCCGTTTTGCCCGTGAGCGAATCCAGCCCCCCGTGCTGCAGCAGAACCACGGGATCGTCGCTGCTCAGCATGGGGGGGGCTCCCGCAAGCTGATGCCCAGGCCTGCATCAGGTGGAGCCCATTGCCGGTCGCCCTCCATCGGCAACCCTTGGAATGGGTCATCCACCAGGTTGAGGTGGCTATCGAGGTCGGGCCAGCGGATCCAGGGCAGCAACTGGGCTGCTGCCCCGTTGAGCAGGGTGCTGTCGGAATAACAGCCCACCATCAAATCCAGCTCGAGACGCCGGGCCACGCCGGCCATTAACCAGGCCTCGCTTAGGCCCCCTGTCTTCAGCAGCTTCAGGTTGACCCCATCCACGTGGGGTGCGAGACGGAGGAGATCCTCCAGGCCCCAACAGCTTTCATCCGCCACCAGAGGCAGGGGGCAGTCGCCATGAAGGGCCGCAAATCCAGCCAGGTCGAGGTCGGGATCTTGCTGTGCAGCCAAGGGTTGTTCCAGCAATACGACGCCCTGTTGCTCGAGGGCCGGCAGCATCCGTCGCGTCTGATCCACAGACCAGCCTCCATTGGCATCCACCTGAAGTTCCAGGGACTGGCCTTCGGTTTGTTGACGCTGCTCAAGGGCTGCCGCCACCGCGGTCAGCAGCTGGCTGTCATGGTCGAGGCCATCAGGGCTGCCCAGTTTGAGCTTGATGCGGTGGGCTGGAAGTTGGCTCCACCAGCGCTCAAGCCGTGTCAGCACCTGCTCCACGGAGCCCAGTCCGAGGGTGACGCTGGTGGCCACCTGCCGTTGGCCATCCAAGCCCCAGAGCTGCCAGATCGGTGTTTGCTGGCGGCGACCGTGCCAGTCCCAGACGGCCAGGTCCACGGCGCAGCGCGCCGGGGGAGAGAGGGGGGCCAGGAAGGGCTCAAGTCCTTGTCGGTTGGCTGGATTTAGTCCCTCCAGGTGGGGGAGCAGGGTCTGGAGTTCCGTCTCGATCGCATCGGTGCTGAAGTGCCGATGACCGGTGTCGAGGCCCCCGGCTTCGCCTCGGCCAATCACGCCATCGTGCTCGAGCCGCAGCTCAAGATGCTCCACCACTGACGTGGTGCCACGGCTGATGGCCAGGGGCACCGCCTTGGTGAGGGGGAACCGGCGCAGGCTCCAGGCCATGCCATTGCAACGTCAATCTTCAAACTGGCATAGGCCCGTCGTGACCGACACTGAAGACAGCACTTCTTTCTCGGGCCTCCCGCACCCCTGACAGCTTTGGTCGTTTCCGCCTCGCCCTCTCAAGCCGCTCCCTCGGATCGCAGCGCCAGTGATGCGGTCGGCAGCTCTGGCCGTGGCAGCTACTGGATCACGACCTTCGGTTGCCAGATGAACAAGGCCGATTCCGAGCGAATGGCCGGGATCCTGGAATCCATGGGCTACTGCGAGGCCACTGCAGAGCTCGATGCCGACCTGGTGCTCTACAACACCTGCACGATCCGCGACAACGCAGAGCAAAAGGTCTACAGCTATCTGGGGCGCCAGGCGCAGCGCAAACGCAGCAATCCCAATCTCACGCTCGTGGTGGCTGGTTGCGTCGCCCAGCAAGAGGGGGAATCGCTGCTGCGCAGGGTGCCTGAACTCGATCTGGTGATGGGGCCGCAGCATGCCAACCGGCTCGAGACCCTGCTCACCCAGGTGGAAGCCGGCCAGCAGGTGGTGGCCACTGAGGAGCACCACATCCTCGAAGACCTCACCACAGCCCGCCGCGACAGTGCAATTTGCGCCTGGGTGAATGTGATCTACGGCTGCAATGAGCGCTGCACCTATTGCGTGGTGCCTTCAGTGCGGGGCAAAGAGCAATCGCGGATGCCGGAAGCGATCAAGCTGGAGATGGAAGGCCTCGCTGCTCAGGGCTTCAAGGAGATCACCCTCCTGGGGCAGAACATCGACGCCTACGGCCGAGACCTGCCGGGCATCACCCCCGAGGGACGCCGCCAGCACACCCTGACCGATCTGCTGCATTTCGTGCATGACGTGGATGGGGTGGAACGGATCCGCTTTGCCACTAGCCATCCGCGCTACTTCACGGAGCGCTTGATCGACGCCTGTGCCGATTTGCCCAAGCTGTGCGAGCACTTCCACATTCCCTTTCAAAGCGGCGACAACGATGTGCTGCGCTCGATGGCGCGGGGCTACACGGTGGAGCGCTACCGCCGGATCATCGATCGCATCCGTGAGCGCATGCCCGATGCATCCTTGAGCGCCGACGTGATCGTGGCCTTCCCTGGCGAGACCGATGCCCAGTACCGCCGCACCCTTGATTTGATTGAGGAGATCGGTTTTGACCAGGTGAACACGGCGGCCTACTCCCCACGCCCGAACACCCCTGCCGCCGATTGGGACAACCAATTGCCTGAGGAGGTGAAGGTGGCGCGCCTGCAGGAGATCAATGCGCTGGTCGAACGTTGCGCCCGCGAACGCAACGCCCGCTACGACGGCCGCATCGAAGAAGTTTTGGCAGAAGGCATCAATCCCAAAGACCCCAGCCAGCTGATGGGTCGCACGCGCACCAACCGGCTCACCTTCTTCAGTGCCCAAGGGGCGGACGGCTGCAGCTTCAAGCCCGGTGACCTGGTGCAGGTCCGCATTGATGCTGTGCGTTCTTTTTCCTTGAGTGGCACGCCGGTGAACGGCTGATACCTTTGGCGCTCACGCCAGGCCGCAGGCTCCTTGTTCATGGCTCCATCCCCTGTACGCATCGGCCTTGTCTTCGGCGGTGCGTCCGGTGAGCACGCGGTCTCCATCCGCTCCGCTAACACGGTGATTGCGGCCCTTGAACAGGGACAAAATCGCGAGCGTTTTTCGGTTTCCGCCTTCTACATCGACTGCCAGGGGCGCTGGTGGGCTGAAGAGGTGGCGCGCGCGGTGCTCGCCAGTGGTCAGCCCGCTGCGCCGGAGGATCTCCCCCAGCCGCTGCCATCGCCTGGGTTCTTGAACCTGCCTGCTGGGGCTGATGCCGTCGAGGTCTGGTACCCGGTGCTGCATGGCCCCAATGGAGAAGACGGCACCGTTCAGGGGTTATTCACTTTGATGGGGAAGCCTTTCGTAGGTGCCGGCGTGCTCGGCTCATCCGTGGCCATGGACAAACTGGCGATGAAAGCAGCTTTTGCCGCCGCCGGTCTGGCCCAGGTTCCTTATGTCGGTCTGAATGCCGCCGATCTTCAGGAGCCTGAGCGCCGCGATGCCGTTGTGGCGCGCATTGAACAGGAGCTGGGCTATCCCTGTTTTGTCAAACCAGCGAATCTGGGCTCATCGGTGGGGATCACCAAGGCGCGCGATCGCAGCCAACTGCTCAGCGGTCTCGACGAAGCGGCGTCCCTTGACCCCCGCATCGTGGTGGAGCAGGGCGTTGATGCACGGGAGTTGGAGTGTGCGGTGCTGGGCAAGCGCCAACTCAAAGCCTCTGTCGTTGGCGAGATTCGTTTTGATGCCGATTGGTACGACTACACCACCAAATACAGCGATGGTTTGAGCACCACGTTGATCCCAGCCCCGATTCCGGAGTCGCTTCAGGACCAGGTACGCACCATGGCCCTCGCGTCCTGCCGCGCTCTCTGTGTGGAGGGCATGGCCAGAGTCGACTTTTTCTACGACGACCGCACCGGTGATCTTTGGATCAACGAAATCAACACGCTGCCGGGTTTCACGTCGCTGAGCATGTACCCAATGCTCTGGAACGCCAGCGGCATTGGGCTCGAGCAACTGGTGGCGCAGTTGGTGGAGAGCGCGCGAGAATGAGGAGCCCTTTGGCCGGCTCGCTCAGCCCAATCCATGCTTCACGGACTGCTCTGGTTTCCCCTGCTTCTGGTGTTTGTGCTGCTGGCCGCATTGGGTTGGCTGGAACGCCGCCGTCAGACCTTGTTCCGTGCCTGGTCTGAGGGGGCTGAGCTGGCCAAGCTGGATGGCTGTGGTGCGGCGCAGGTGAAGGACGGTCTGCTCACCTGGAGCAGATTTTCGGCCGGAAAATTCGAGCAGCAGGGCGAGTTTGTGATCAAGACCCTGGAGATGGTCGAACTGATGGCCCTCTCCTCCGGAGAAGCGCCTCTGGCCAGCGAATCTCAGGGCCATTGCCGCTTGCGGCTGATCGGTGAAGGGCGTCAGATGGATGTGCCCTTTTCCGATGCCGATCGCGCCCGTGGCTGGATTGACCAGCTCATGACCACTGCCCGTTGCGACCTGTGAGCCGCACAACCAGCGACGTCAAGACGGGAACCTTGCCCCCGGGGGTGGAGAGACGACGTCGTTTGCGCCAGGAGCGCCGCCGCGACCGGATGATCCAGCTCTGGCGGCTCACCGTGTTTGGGTCCACGGCCACGGCTTTGGGTTGGTTGCTGATCACCCAGGGCTGGACGTTGCGCAGCACAGAGCAGGTGCAGGTGAGCGGCAGTGAGCGGCTTGGCACGGAGGCCGTGGTTGAGGCGGCGCAGCTGAGCTTTCCCCTGTCGTTGCTGAGCCTGCAGCCCAGCGAAATGGAAAACCGCTTGGTGAAGACCCTGCCGGTGCAGGCCGCTGTGGTCCAACGGCGTCTGTTGCCTCCAGGGCTGACTGTGCAGTTGGAGGATCGTCGGCCCGTCGCGGCGGCGCGTCGTCAGGGCAGCACGGGTGTGGAGCAGGGCATGGTCGACAGCCGCGGCCACTGGATGGCCCGCACCGATGCGGCTCACGGCGAAGAACCGGAGACCGGTATTCAGGTGATCGGCTGGACCCCGGCCCAGCGCCAGCCCCTTGAGATCCTGCTGAAGCAGCGGGATCAGTTGGGCAGTGCATTGCAAACGATCGAGATCGCTGCGGACGGATCATTGAGTGTGCGCACGGCTGGGTTGGGACTGGTGCAACTGGGCACGGACCCCCGTCTGCTTGACCAGCAGCTCATCACCCTCAGGCAACTAAGCCGCAGTCTTCCCGATGAGTTGCGACGTCGCTCCGGCACCAGCCTCGATCTCAGTGATCCCAGCAAACCTGAATTGCAGATGCCGATTCAACCCAAGGCGGACACAACCCCTCCTGCAAAAACAAGCGAACGCTGACGCTGTGTTGCGGAACCAAGTCGAATCGCCAACGCTGACCAAACTGAACGGCGGAAGTCTCCCGCAACGACATAATGCAGCCACAGCTCAACGGCAAGGCCTCAACGATGGAGATGATGCCCCCCCAGCAATCAACGGCTTCTGAGGCCAGTGGCATCCTTCCCAGTCAGTCAGCGCGCATTGAGGTGATCGGCGTGGGCGGCGGCGGCAGTAATGCCGTGAACCGCATGATCCAGAGCGATCTGGAGGGTGTGGGTTACAGCGTTCTCAACACTGATGCTCAGGCGCTGCTCCAGTCGGCGTCGACCAATCGAGTGCAGCTGGGTCAGACCCTCACTCGTGGTCTTGGGGCAGGAGGAAATCCCAGCATCGGCCAGAAGGCCGCGGAGGAATCCAGGGCCGACCTTCAGCAGGCTCTGCAGGGCACCGATCTCGTGTTCATTGCCGCAGGTATGGGCGGTGGCACCGGAACTGGTGCTGCTCCTGTGGTGGCTGAGGTGGCGAAGGAAAGCGGTGCACTCACCGTGGGCATCGTCACCAAGCCCTTCAGTTTTGAAGGACGCCGTCGCATGCGTCAGGCCGATGAGGGCATTGCCCGTCTGGCAGAGCATGTTGACACTCTGATTGTGATCCCCAACGACCGCCTGCGCGATGCCATTGGCGGTGCTCCGCTTCAAGAGGCCTTCCGCAGTGCCGATGACGTGCTGCGGATGGGGGTCAAAGGGATCAGTGACATCATCACCTGCCCCGGATTGGTGAATGTTGACTTCGCCGATGTGCGCTCGGTGATGACCGAAGCCGGCACGGCCCTGCTGGGCATTGGTGTGGGCTCCGGTCGCTCCCGGGCCGTTGAGGCGGCGCAGACCGCGATCAACAGCCCCTTGCTAGAAGCTGCACGCATTGATGGAGCCAAGGGTTGTGTGATCAACATCAGCGGCGGGCGCGACATGACCCTGGAGGACATGACCACCGCTTCTGAAGTGATCTACGACGTGGTGGATCCGGAGGCCAACATCATTGTTGGTGCCGTGGTGGATGAGCGCCTCGAGGGTGAAATCCACGTGACGGTGATTGCCACCGGCTTTGAAAATGGTCAGCCCTATCGCACGGACCGCTCCGCCAGCCGGCCGAGTGGATTGCCGTTCGCGGCTCCCGAGACCAATGAGAGCGGTGCTCGGATCCCTGAGTTTCTGCGTCAGCGCCAGATGCGTGCCGATGCCAGCGATAACTGAGCGAGTGTGGCCGCAATCAAAAAAAAGCCCGGTCATCGACCGGGCTTTTTTTTGACGCAACACTTGGCTGTTGACGTCTCAATTGGGTGACCCGGAGTCCACGCCTGCCCAGAGCATCCCGTGTGGCTGCTCCCTTCCGGTCCTGACCAGGTTTGGGCGTCTGGACCGCATGGGTCCGAGTCGGACGCAATGCTAGCAATGGACCCCCGCAGGCCTGGAGAGGCGGATGCGCCCTGCTGAACTGATCCGTTTCAAGCAGTCCGGTCGCGCGATCACGGTGTTGACCGCCTGGGACAGCCTGTCGGCCTCTCTGGTGCAGGAGGCGGGGGCCGACGTGGTGCTGGTGGGTGATTCCCTGGCGATGGTCGTGCTGGGCCATGCCACCACCCTGCCGGTCACCCTCGAGCAGATGCTTTCGCACACCCAGGCGGTTTGTCGGGGATTCCAGGGGGCGCTCCATGCCCAGCCCCTTGTGGTGGCCGATCTGCCGTTCCTCAGCTACCAGTGCGGACCCGAGCGAGCGGTGGCCGCGGCGGGTTTGCTGCTCAAGGACTCAGGTGCCGCGGCCGTCAAGCTGGAAGGGGCCGAGCCGGAGGTGGTGGCTGTGATCGATCGGCTGGTGCGCATGGGAATTCCGGTGATGGGTCATCTCGGCCTCACCCCCCAGGCGGTGCATCGCCTCGGGTACCGCCGCCAGGCCCAGGATCCCCGCAGCCAGGAGAAACTGAAGCGTCAGGCGCTCGACCTTGAGGCGGCTGGATGTTTTGCCCTGGTGTTGGAGCACATCCCCGCGGAGTTGGCGGCCGACCTGCGCGCCCAGTTGACGATTCCGGTGATCGGGATTGGTGCCGGTGCCGGTTGTGACGGCCAGGTGCGCGTGACGGCTGATCTGCTGGGGCTTACTCCCCAGCAACCACCATTTAGCCCTGCCTTGATCCAGGGCCGGCAGCTCTGCGTGGAGGCCCTCAAAGGTTGGGTGAGCCAGCAGCAGGCGCCGCACCTTGCAGCTCCGTCGGCAGTTCCTCCCACCAACACACCAGCTCCACCAGCACCTGGTTGCTGAGCGCCATGCCTTCAGGGTCACTCAGTCTCCAGCGCCCTGACGCATGGATCAGAAGGCCTCGGTTGAGGGCCTCCTGCCAGCGCGCTTCCAGAGTGGGCAGGTGCTGATCGCAGCACGCATCACTCCACCCACAGCTCCGTGCTTGCTGTCGGAGCTGCACCCCTTCACGCCGGCGTAACCCCACCAGCAGCCGGTCATCCAGGGGCAACGCTGCGGCCATGGAGTGCTGCAGTGAGGGGTGCAACCCCCGCTGCTGCTCCTCGAGCCAGCTGGCATAACCCTCCCGGGTGCGGGGCCGGGCCAGTCGCTCTCCCCAGGGGGCACTGGTGGCGCCCATGCCGAAACCCCACCAGCCCGCACCACTCCAATACACGCGGTTGTGGCGGGAGGCGTGCCCGGGCTGGGCGTAATTGGAGATCTCGTAGCGGCAGAAGCCAGCCCTTCCCAGTCGGTCACTGGTGCTGGTCATCAACGCCACCGCCAGGTCATCGTCGGGCAGAGGTAGTTCACCGCGCTGCTGGCGCCAGGCGAACACCGTGCCGGGTTCCACGGCCAGGTCGTAGATCGACAGATGGGGGGCACCGGTGGTCAGCGCCAGTTCCAGCTGAGCGCTCCAGGCCTCCAGGGTTTGTTCAGGCAGGTTGCGGATCAGGTCCAGGCTCCAACTCCGCAGGGCGCCATCGCGTAAGCCGTCCCGGAGCCAACGGCAGCACTTCTGCAGGTCGCCGCGGCGATGGCGACGACCGAGTCCTTCCAACACCCGATCATCGAAGCTTTGGCCCCCCAGGCTGACCCGGTTCACCCCAGCCTTGATCAAGGCCTGCAGATCGCTGAGGTCAAAGCTGGCTGGATCCATTTCCAGGGTGATTTCCGCGCCGGCTTGAAAGCCGAATTGGCGGCGTAGGGCTTCCAGCAGGTCCCGGATCTGGATTGGTGTCAGCAGTGAGGGCGTTCCGCCCCCGATGTAGAGCGTGGCAAGGGGGGGACCCTTGGGGGCAAGGGCGATTTCCTTGTGCAGCTGGCTGAGATAGGTGCGGATTGACCCACTGCCGGTTCCGGATGGGGTGCCGGCGTGATCCCCCAGGGGGACAACGGCGAAATCGCAGTAGAAGCAACGCCGATGGCAGAAGGGAATGTGCACATAGGCGCTGCGCGGTGCGGACATCTGCCCAGGCCATCCGTCGGAGGATGGTGCATGCTGCCTGCAGCTGGAATGAGCTGCCAAAAGCCGAACCATGGTTGAACCGCTCATCCTGATTCTGTTCCTGATCTCCGGTGCCGCCACTGGATGGATGGGAGTTCATCTGCTGCCCCAGGAACTGCTGGATGAAGGCACGGATGTGGAACTCGTGCGCTGGGGGCTCACCGCCGGGGGGGCGGTGGTCGGTGGAGTAGCTGGTCTGGTGTTTCGACGGCTGCGCCAGCAGCTGATGCGTCAGGTGCGCACCATGCCCACCGATCTGTTGGTGAGCCGCGCCGTTGGTCTGATCCTCGGCCTGCTGGTGGCCAATTTGCTGCTGGCCCCGATCCTGTTGCTGCCCCTTGCGGGTGGCTCGGCTTTGGTGAAGCCGCTGGCGGCCGTGGTCAGCAATGTGTTCTTCGGGGTGCTGGGTTACAACCTCGCGGAGGTGCATGGACGCACCCTTCTACGGCTGTTCAACCCCACCTCCACCGAAGCCTTGCTGGTGGCCGATGGCGTGCTCACACCGGCCACCGCCAAGATTCTCGACACCAGCGTGATCATTGATGGGCGCATCCGCGGGATGCTCGCCTGTGGCTTGCTGGAGGGCAAGGTGATCGTCGCCCAGACGGTGATCGATGAGATGCAGCAACTGGCCGACTCCACCAACCTGGAAAAGCGCGGCAAGGGCCGTCGCGGTCTCAAGTTGCTCACTGAGCTGCGGGAACAGTACGACCGGCGATTGGTGATCAACACCACCCGCTACGACGGTGCAGGCACCGACGATCGCCTTCTGCAGCTCACCGAAGACACCGGCGGCACCTTGGTGACCGCTGATTTCAACCTGGCCCAGGTGGCTCAGGTGAAGGATCTCAAGGTGATGAACCTGAGTGAGTTGGTGATCGCCCTACGCCCTGAAGTGCAACCGGGTGATGAGCTCAAGCTCAAGATTGTGCGTGAAGGCAAAGAGGAGAGCCAGGGGGTTGGCTACCTGGAGGACGGCACGATGGTGGTGGTCGATGATGCCCGCCCCCTGATTGGCAGCCGCCATCCAGTGGTGGTCACCGGTGCCCTGCAGACCCCCACCGGCCGCATGGTGTTCGCCCGTCTGGATGACGGAAAGCAGACCAAAGCCGGCAAAAACGGCAAAGCCATCCGCAACAACAAGTCGAAACCGTCCAAACCGAACCAAAAGGATGGGCGCGCAAGCGCAGACCCCCGCTAGGCTCCTGCCACGCCAGGGGATGCGCCTCGGATGACCACCTCAGCTCCTTACTACGGAGACTCCACCGTTCTGCGGACCCCACCGCCGGACCTTCCCTCCTTGATGCTCAAGGAGCGGATCGTTTATCTCGGCCTGCCCCTGTTCTCCGACGATGACACCAAGCGTCAGCTTGGTCTCGACGTCACGGAATTGATCATTGCCCAGCTTCTCTATCTGGAGTTCGACAACCCGGAGAAGCCGATTTACTTCTATATCAATTCCACGGGCACCAGCTGGCACACCGGTGATGCCATTGGCTTTGAAACGGAAGCCTTCGCCATCTGCGACACCATCAGCTACATCAAGCCGCCGGTGCACACCATCTGCATCGGTCAGGCGATGGGCACTGCTGCGGTCATCCTTTCCGCAGGCACCAAAGGGCAGAGGGCTGCATTGCCCCATTCCTCGATCGTGCTGCATCAGCCCCGCAGCGGAGCCCGCGGCCAGGCCACAGACATTCAGATCCGTGCCAAGGAGGTGCTTCAGAACAAGCGCTCCATGCTCGAGATCCTTTCGGCCAATACAGGTCGCACCGTTGAGCAGCTCTCCCAGGATTCCGATCGGATGAGCTATCTCAACCCCCAGCAAGCCGTGGAGTACGGCTTGATTGACCGCGTGCTCAGCAGCCGTAAAGATCTGCCCAGCCAGGCCGTCTGATTCGCTGGCTGAACGCCGCCACCCTCTTTTCGTTCACCGTTTCCTCCTTCTCACCCCACCGAACCCATGCCGATCGGTACTCCCAGCGTTCCCTACCGCCTGCCTGGCAGCCAGATGGAGCGCTGGGTCGACATCTACACCCGTCTGGGCGTTGAGCGGATCCTGTTCCTCGGTTCCGAGGTGAATGATGCCGTGGCCAACAGCCTGGTGGCCCAGATGCTGTATCTCGATTCCGAAGACAGCAGCAAGCCGATCTACCTCTACATCAACTCCCCAGGGGGTTCGGTCACGGCAGGCTTGGCGATCTACGACACCATGCAGTACGTCAAGAGCGACGTGGTGACCATCTGCGTGGGTCTGGCCGCCTCGATGGGAGCCTTTCTGTTGGGCGCCGGCACCAAAGGCAAGCGATTGGCCCTGCCCCACAGCCGGATCATGATTCACCAGCCCCTGGGGGGCACCGCCCAGCGCCAGGCCAGCGACATTGAGATCGAAGCCCGGGAGATCCTGCGCATCAAAGAGATGCTCAACCGCTCCATGGCCGACATGACCGGTCAGAGCTTCGAGAAAATCGAAAAAGACACCGACCGCGACTATTTCCTCAGTGCGGAAGATGCCAAAAACTACGGCTTGATCGATCGCGTGATTGCCCATCCCAACGAAGCCTGATCGGCAACGTTTCGCTGAAACCGGTGGTGAAAGCGGCTAAACAGTCGCAGACACTGTGTTGGTGGTATGGACCTCACCACTTGGTTCGCCCCCTACCTGCTCCCTGACGATCAGGGATTCGATACAGCCGCCTTACTTCGCGATCACGCCTCCGATCTGCTGGGCTCCTCCGTGCTGTCGGGGCTGTCCGCAGAAGAGCTCCAGCTTGTTGATGCCTGTTTGCACGCGGTGATCTGGGGGTATCCGCTCGAGGAGACCTACCGCTTGCGTGTGTTGAACACAGCACTTCAGGCGCCGATCAACACCCTTTTCAAACCCAGTTATGCGGCGAACTGGTTGAACAAAAGTTCGTCACCGGCTCCCGATTCTTCCGTTCTGTATGTCACGGGTTGGCTGGACCTTGCCGAGGAGCAGGTTCTGCACACGCCCAGTAATGCCTCGGATCACTATTACGTCTGGGCGATTCTCGATAGCAACATCAACACCGTTGGTTCGATTGGTCCTCGCACGCAGACGGAACGTGAGCGGGACGATGGCGCCTATTACCTGTTGTGCGGTCCATCCAGTCCCCACTACACCAGTGCGGATTGGACCACCACCATCAAGACCGCGGATGGCGAGACGTCGGTGCGGATCATCAAGGTGGATACGCCCTATGCCTGGATGACGGCGCGTTTTGCGACCAACACCCTGAGCGCGGCTGCGTTGGAGGAAACCAGGCGGTTTATTAACGGAAATCCGGCGCAAGAAGGCAGTGGCTTTCAGCTCGGCAGCCTTCGTGATTTTCAAAAGTCGGGCAGCGTCGACTACACCGCTCCGGTGACGCAAAGCCAGAGCGATCAGCGCATGGAGGATCGCTACGGTTCTGTTCCCACCTTGGCGCGGGTGTTCTTTGAACAGCTCGGCCAGTCTCTTCTCGATAACCCGATCCCATCCCTGCGCACGAGCGCAGTGGATCGCCCCATCCCTGATCGTGCGGTTTGGCTCGGTAACCAGAACAAGGTGCAGCAGGCGGTTGGCGGCACGGATCACATCCCTGAGAGTGACTACCAACCTGGATCGGCACTGACGGATGAACGGCTCACCAGGCTGAATGCGCGTTTTGCTCCGATCGGTCTTGATCTCAGCTCTGGCTTCAGCATGCCCACGGACTGGAGTGCACGGGATGTCCTGGTGTTCCAGAAGGCTTATGCCTTCAGTCAGGCGCTTTTGAGTGAGGCCACCAATGCGATCGCCTCAGGTGATAAGAACACGAATTATTGGCACATCAGCAATCTCAATATTGGCGTCTATCCCAATGCCTGGGAAAACTGGTTGGTGCGCACGGGTGTCGCGATTGATGGCGGGGCTGCCAATATTCCCAATGATGGTGTTTATCCAACCAGTCAGAAGGATCACGAAGGCAATACTCTCCGCTCTACTTACAACTACACCATTACATTGCCGCCACTGACTCGGATTGATGGCGAAACGGTGTATGCGCCTGCCAATGGTTTCTGGTCATACACGATTTATCAACCGGACCCGGGGAATGCCTACCAACCGTTCCTGATTGAGAACGCCATCAGTAATCAGCACTTCACGCGCATTGATGCCTCGGCCACCCTCAGGGGTGATGGTTGGTTGAGTACTCGCAAGCCCGGCAATTGGAACGACGGCACAGCTCTGGGGACAGCACTGGTCACTGGTGCGGATGTGGGGACCAGTGGATTGTCTGCATCCACGACGTATTACGTGTCGGACAGCAAAACCGACCCTCTCGATGACAGGCGCTTGTTGATCAAGCTGTCTGACACTTACACGCCGGACTACAACTGGCTTGGTCGCAGTGGAACCGCAGGGGTGCCTGTCGGCGGCGAGGGGTCTCCAGGGACATCCGTCTCCCTCTCTGGCAGCCGCGGGACCACGGTTCGCTTCGGCTGGATTCAGCCGGTTGCCCAGCTGGGGTCGGCCCAACTCGATGACTTGGAAACCAATGCCGACGGCGAGATTGTGTTGCAACTGCGTGCCAACCAACCCCGCACAGCGCTCAGCAATTGGTTGCCCACTCCCAATGAGGGATACGTGGGTGATGCCTACAACTTCCAGGTGATGGCCCGGTATTACGAGCCGACTTGGGCTGATGAGACCACGGTGTTGGCATCCTCCGGTGATCAGCAATATCTTCCGCCTGCGATCGAACGCACGTCCTTACATCGGATTGCTCTGTGGGAGGACCTTGATCAGGCAGGGATTGCCCTGCTTGAGGAGCGTCTTGGCACCACCAGTGTTGATCCCTTTGCGAAGACGGATCGCTTCGATGCGGATGCAGTCGGTGCGCTCTTGGATCTGCGTTGGGCCGATGGTGCCCTGGAAGGAACGAACTGGACTCTCTCTTACAGCTATCGCCGGGATGCGGCTTACACCAATCAACTGTTTTTCTACGTCGTTGACGATGTGACGGGGACTGTGGGAGCCCTACGCCCTGGAGACTCTGGCTATCTGGGTGCGGCCTTGGCGCAGCGCATCAATGCGAATGATCCGATTGTGAATGCCGTTGATCGTTCCACTCTGAAGGGAAGTCTTCAGCTGGATGGTGGAAGGATCTACATGCCCTTGGTGATGACCGAGGCTGGTCAGACCATTCTTCCCAATGCCCGCAGCAGCTTCAACTACGCCCATTTCTCTGTGGAGGGGATGAAAGCCTTCGCGTTTGAAGATCTTTTCCAGGGCGGAGACCACGATCACGACGATGGCTTGTTTTCAGTCACGGGGCTGACACCCGTGGGCTGAAACCGGCGTCGGTGGAGTGTGAAATCAGTGGTTCACCACCGTTTGCGTAAGCTCGATCGTTACCCCAGCTCAACGATCCAGCCCGGATGGCCCAGCTCTTTTACGATTCCGACGCCGATCTCGGTCTGCTCAACGGCAAGACCGTCGCGATCATTGGTTATGGCTCCCAGGGCCATGCCCATGCGCTGAACCTCAAGGACAGTGGCGTCAACGTGGTGGTGGGCCTGTACGAGGGCAGCCGCTCTGCGGAAAAAGCCAAGGCCGACGGCCTGGAAGTGCTGAGCGTGGCCGATGCATCCGCCAAGGCCGACTGGATCATGGTGCTGCTGCCCGATGAATTCCAGAAGGACGTCTACGAGAAGGAAATCGCTCCCCACCTCAGCGCTGGCAAGGTGCTGAGCTTCGCTCACGGTTTCAACATCCGCTTCGAGCTGATCAAGCCCCCCGCTGATGTGGATGTGGTGATGATCGCCCCCAAGGGCCCTGGTCACACCGTGCGCTGGGAGTACCAGAACGGCCAGGGCGTGCCTGCCCTGTTCGCGATCGAGCAGGACGCCTCCGGCCATGCCCGTGGTCTGGCGATGGCCTATGCCAAGGGCATCGGCGGCACCCGCGCCGGCATCCTGGAAACCAACTTCAAGGAAGAAACCGAAACCGATTTGTTCGGTGAGCAGGCCGTGCTCTGCGGTGGTCTGTCCGAGCTGGTGAAGGCCGGTTTCGAGACCCTGGTGGAAGCCGGTTATCAGCCCGAGCTGGCTTACTTCGAATGCCTGCACGAGGTGAAGCTGATCGTTGACCTGATGGTCAAAGGCGGCCTCAGCTCCATGCGCGATTCCATCTCCAACACCGCTGAATACGGTGATTACGTCAGCGGCCCCCGTCTGATCACCGCCGACACCAAAGCGGAGATGAAGCGCGTTCTGGCCGACATCCAAGACGGCACCTTCGCCAAGAACTTCGTAGCCGAGTGCAACGCCGGCAAGCCCGAGATGCAGAAGATCCGCGATCGTGATGCCGAGCATCAGATCGAGAAGGTGGGCAAGGGCCTGCGGTCCATGTTCAGCTGGCTGAAAGCCTCCTGATCACCCCTTGTTGGTGGGGGTGGGCCGATTAGGTCCTGCCCCACCAACTTCGATGTCAGGTCGGTTGCGAGCACCGACTTGAAGTCTCAGCCATGCTGGGACCGACTCCATTGCATCAGGGCGGTTTGTGGCGAGGCGCTGGTGCTGATGCGTGCTGGCCAATGCGTCCCACCTGGAGACTCTGAATGACTGACCGAAGCCGCTCCTCCCCACCTGTTCTATTGGGGGCCTCCCAGGCCGGGGCGAGCCTGACTCTGGCTTCGACGGCCTGGATGGTGAGTGGCTTGACCGCTTCACCTCTGCTCAACAGTCTCGTGCCTGCTCTGGGGGCCTTGCCCCTGCTGGTGCAGCTCAGGCGTACCCCAAAGGGTTATGGCCTGCAGCTGTTGGCGGTGGTGGTGTTGATCGGTCTCAGTCTTGCTGTTGGCATCGAGAACCTCGATCCAACGCCTCTACTGATGGGCTCTTTTGTGGCCGTTCTCTTGTTTGGTGTTGGGCAGGAGATGTCGTCGCTGCCGCTCCAGCGACGCCTGCTGCATCGAAACAGTTGTTCGATGCTGCGGCTGCGCCGTGGTCAGGATGTGGGCGCCCTGATCGGCAATCTGCTGGCCGCCCTGCTGTTCCCGGCCATTCGTCAGTTCGTGCCTGCTTTGCTGCTGCTGTTGCCCCTTGCCGGTGTGGCGGCGTCCCCCACGATCCAAGGCTCCACCTCGGAGCAACCCTCAGGAGAGCCGCCCTCAGGCGAGCATCACATTCCCTTTGACGCGCGCTGCATGCTGCAGGGTCTGGTGATGGGAGGTTTGTTTGCCCTTCTGGCGCTCTGGGTTCGGCAGGTGGATGGGGGCAAATGCTTCGATTTCGCCATGGTGCTGGCGGCTTATGGACTGGGCCGCATCGGTGTGGGCCTGATCCCGGCTTGGCACCGGTCGCTGGGCTATCTCCTGATGGCCATTCTGCTGGTGATCAGTCAGGCGGGGGTGCCAGCTTGGCTGGCCGTTCTGTTGTTCCTGCCCATTGGCGCTCTGGCGCCCAGTACGGATGCAGCGTTGGTCGCGCAGCTCGAACGTCTTGGTGATGCTCCTTTGCGCTGGCAGGTGATGCTGCGATCCGGCGCCATTGGCGGGGTGGTGGGCAGCATCGGCCTGGGTGTGATCTGTCAACTTCTGACGCTCTCCATCGCCTTGCCCCTGGTGGTCGCTGGATTTCTGCTGTTGGCGATCACGCAGCTGCGAGCGCCTGTGACTCAGTCGTGATCACGGTCAGTGCTGGGGGGCTGGCCGCCATCGCTGTGTTGCTGGCGGCGCTGTGGGATCGCCTGATCGGTGATCCGATGGGTTGGCCCCATCCGGTGGTGGTGATGGGCTGGTGGATCAACCAGCTGCACCAAGGGTTGGCGGGGGTGGCCGGGGAATCACCCTGGCGCCTGCGTTGGACCGGGGGGCTGATCACGCTGTTGTTGGTGCTGGGCAGTGGGTTCAGCGGTTGGTGGCTCGAGCAGTGTGCTCTCGGTCGTTGGATGGCGGGTGAGCCTGCCGTGAGGGTTCTTGGTTTCTTGCTGCTGGTGGTGGGGCTGGCCAGTGCCCTGGCCGGCCGCAGTTTGGAGCAGGCGGTGATGGCGGTTGTGACGCCATTGCAGGCCAATGATCTGCCCAAGGCACGGCAGCGCCTTCAGTGGATCGTGGGCCGGGATACCGCCAGCTTGAATGCGGCGGAGATCCAGCGTGCTGCTGCGGAAACCGCAGCGGAAAACAGTGTGGATGGTCTGTTTGCGCCGCTGTTCTGGATGGTTGTGGGGCTGGTGGTGTGGCAGGTGGAGTCCAGCTGGCCGGGGCCCTTGGCTCTGGCCTGGGGTTTTAAGGCTGCCAGCACCCTCGATTCGATGCTCGGCTATCGCCGCGGGACCTTGCGTTGGCTGGGCACCGCCGGGGCCCGCCTCGATGATCTGTTGGTGTGGGTCCCTTGCCGGCTTGTGATGCTGACGCTGCCACTGGTGAGTCGGCCTTGGTCAGCCTGGTGGGGGCTGGTGAAGGCCGCAGAGCGCGATGGTGCCCCCGATCCTTCACCCAATGCCGGCCGCGCTGAAGCGATCTATGCCCATTGCGCGGGTGTTTGCCTTGGCGGCCGCAATCGCTATGGCGATCGCTGGGTGGAGAAACCGTTGCTGGCCTGTCAGCAACCGGCTGCTGACACTGCTGCAATTCTGCGCATCCTGGCCTGCAGCCGGCGACTGGAGGCCCTCTGGTTGTTGCTGCCGCTTCTGTTGCTGATGGGCTCCTTGGCTGCCTGATCGATGACCGGCCCGAGCCTCAGTAAGCGCCGCGGTCCATGGGCAGGAGCAGCACGCCAAAGGTGCGCAGGATGATCGCGAAATCCAACATGAACGACCGTCCGCGGGCATAGGCCACATCGAGACGCACCCGTTTGGCGTAGCTGAGATTGTTGCGACCGCTCACTTGCCACAGACCCGTTAGTCCTGGGCGAACGGCCAGTACTTCGTCCATGTAGGCGCCATAGCGCTCGATTTCCTTGTCGACGATGGGGCGTGGTCCCACCACACTCATCTCACCGCGGAGGACGTTGAGGAACTGGGGCAATTCATCCAGGCTGGATCGCCGCAGGAATCGGCCGATCGGGGTGATGCGCGGATCGTCTTTCAGTTTGAAATCGCGCTCGAATTCCTCGCGCATCTCCGGTGATTCCGCGAGCACGCTGGCCAGCACCCGGTCTGCATCCGGACGCATGGTCCGGAATTTGATGCAGCCGAAATGGCGGTAGCCCCTGCCGACTCGGCGCTGCACATAGAACACCGGCCCCGGGGAACTCACTTTCACCAGCAGTGCCAGGAGCAGGAAAACCGGGGAGCCCAGGCCAAGCACAGCCAGGGAGAACAACACATCCCCGGTGCGCTTCAGGCTCCGGCCGGTGGTGCTTTGCTGGCGCACCAAGGCCCGAGCCGTCAGCGTGGAGGGTGGTGCAGCCAGAAGGGCGAGATGGCGGCGGCTGGCCTGGCGTCTCAGCGTTGCCCCACTGGCGGGGAACACGAGGCGACGCGGGGCCTTGACCATCCTGTCTCCCATGCGTCTCAATCTACTCAATCGCAACGGCTCAATTCCGGTAGCCCGGCGGGGTCACTCGCGGCAACGGCACAGGATTGCTGATGGGTTTCCCAACTGCGTTGCACCAGTGTCTCAAAGCGCGACACAAAGGCGTCTGGCCTGAAGCGCTCAGCCCAGTGACGCAGCTGCTCGGGTGGCAGCTCCCGCCAGAGCCGCCGTTGTTCAAACCAATCCACAGCTTGCGCCACTGAAGCGGGGGTCTGCTCGGGAAACAGCACGCCGGTGGGCTCAGCGGAGCCCGCGGCCGCACAGCGGACGCTGTCGAGCAGGCCGCCCCGCCCCAGGCCGATCACGGGTGCTCCAGAGGCCATGGCCTCCACGGGAGCGATGCCGAAGTCCTCCAACCCCGCGTAGACAAAGGCCCGGCAACGGGCCAGCAGGGTTTCCACTTGCTCCTGGCTTTGGCGCCCCAGGATTTGCACGGTGGGGCCCGCCAGCTGCTCGAGGCGAGCACGTTCAGGGCCATCACCCACCACTCTCAACGGCAGACGCAGGCGATTGAAGGCTTCCACCACCACATCCACCCGCTTGTAGGGCACCAACCGACAGAGGCAGAGGTAGCTGTCATCCCGTGGCTGATCCCAGCGGAAGCGCTCCACTTGCACCGGCGGATGCAGCACGTGCGCATCTCGCCGCCAATATTGACGAATGCGCCCTGCGGTGAAGCGGGAGTTGGCCACCAGTACATCCACACGGGCCGCACTGAGTTGATCCCATTGGCGCAGGGCATGCAGTTGCCAGCGGATCCAGGGTCCCAGGCCACGCCGTGCCAGGGCTGAACGCCGCAGATAGGCATGCATCTGATCCCAGGCGTAACGCACCGGGGTGTGGACGTAGCTGATGTGCAGTTGCTCGGGTGAGGTCAACACGCCTTTGGCCACCAGATGGTTGCTGCTGATCACCAGCGGATAGTCACCGAGATCGATCTGCTCGATCGCCAGGGGAAGCAGCGGCAGATACTGCTGCACATGACTGATGCCCCACGGCAGCTTCTGGATCGGGCTGGTGAGGATGCGGCGACCGGCCCAGCGGCTGTGGGGGAGGCGGCTTTCGCCATCCACAAGAGCGGCCAGGTCAGGTTTGCGCCCCAGGGTGGTGAGCCACTGGTCGATCGTGTCTACCACCTGCTCGGCGCCGCCGACTGAGCGGGGGGTAAACCACTCATGCACGAGGGCGATGCGCTGCGGCAGGTCAAGGGACCGCTCGACACTCATCCCAGGCTTCGGCATCTACATCAAGAAGTCTCTCAGCTGATTGCAGGTCTAGGGACAAATCCCGATGCTGATTGTCATGGCGAATCAAACCCAACCGATCAACGCGTTGCTGGAGGATTCCCTCAAGGAACCTGAGATCGGCATCACCGATCGTTTTCGTTGGCATGCAACGCCCGTGGGAATTGCGGCTCTGTGGAGTAGTGCCCAATCGCCCTCCACGCCTCCCTTTGAGGATGCCATTAAGGAAGGTTTGCAGGTGGGGTTGGATTTAAGTCGTGAGGAAAAGGAATTTCACCAAGTCACTCAAGGTTTGGTGTTGCTCTTTCATTCCTAAGCGGATAAAGAGTGTCGAGACGCACACGGAAGTGAAGATACCCCTTGGGTTTTGGATCGATCGTGACGATCACATCCTCAGGAACACGAATTCCATACTCCGCCAGGATTTGCACATGGTTGGCAATGAATTCCCGGCCTGACACCCTCAACACAGGGCAGCGATTGATCCGTTCATTGCTTTGCCGCATGGCCAGTAGCGACGTGCTGCCGTCGGTCGCATCGGGCAACTTGGGAATCGAGGCTTGAAACCAGATTTGGTCGCCGGTGATCTCAACGCGGATGGGAATGTCGGAGGGCACGCCAACGATCTCCTCCATGGCTTGGCGTGGATTGTCCAGAAACTGCTGACGGCGCTCAGGGGTGCTGTTCAGCCAGGGCTCGAAGAAATCCTGCAGCTGAAAGGCCATGGCTGGGGCACCGGTTGGAGCCATTCTCCGGTCCTTTCATGGACAAGGCGGGTTGTGGCGAACCATCACGACGCCTGAACTCAAGTCCCAGGCTGTTCGATGGCGGCTTGCGTGTGAACGGAGAGGGTGGGATTCGAACCCACGAGGGTGTTACCCCTACACGATTTCGAGTCGTGCGCATTCAACCGGGCTCTGCCACCTCTCCAAGCGTCAAATGACGCAGCCACACTTTAACTGCCTGCCCCAGGGCCGCCTGTTGCTGACAGGCGCAGCCCGTGGCGTTGCAGGCGCACCCTGCGTTGGCCGGCCTGGAGGGCAAAGTGCCGCCCTTGGGAGGTCAGTGGTTTCAGTTCCAGCCCTGGGGATGTCAATCGCTGTCCCCTCTGCAGCGGATTGAGTCCCCATGGCTCAGCCACCAGGGTGTGGGCTTGATCGGTCCAGCAGCGGTGGGCATCGCTCGCGACGGGGTCCAGAACGGCCACCCAATCAAAACGGCCATGGCCGGAGCCATGGCCAAGTTGCCGGGCCACGCGGCAGCTGAGCGCGTCGCCGGAGCTGCTGATCAAGGCGGCTCGGCCCTGATGGCGTAGCAGGACCCATTGCCGGCCCCATTGCTCCACATGCACGACGGCATCGGCCATCAGCTCCGCTCCATGCAGGCCAAGGGCGAGTAGGGATAGCGGCAACAGGACGACAGGCGCCTTGCGTCCGCGTGTCGTTCGGGTGCAGCAGGAGACCACGGTCAGCACCACCACGAGCACCATCCACCATTGCGGTCGTCCGGTCAGCACCTGGGCCCAGGGCCAGTGACTGATGGCGGTGACCACCCGAAGCAAGAGGAAGGCCAGGGCCTGCATCGGCAGGGTGATCAGCGGTGCGATCAGAGATACCAATCCTCCAGGCAGGAGAAGCACCACGAGCGCGAGCCCCATCGACAACAAGGTGAGCGCCATCAGCAGGGGGGACGCCAACAGGTTGGCCACCAGGGCGTAGAGGGGCATGGCCCCGAAGTGCAGCCATTGCAGGGGCAGGGTCCACGCCATAGCGGCGAGTGGCACGGCCAAGGCCCCCGCCAGACCTTGCGCCTTCGAGGGCAAGTGAGGCTTCAGGCGGGCTTCAAGCCCTGGAGCGGTCAGCACCAGGCCAGCGGTGGCGGCTGCGCTGAATTGAAAGCCAATGCTCCTGGCCCAGGCGGGGTGAAGCCACAGCATCAGCACCAGGGTGGCCAGCAGCACACCGAGGGGCCGGCTTTTCCCTCCGCTTTGCTGGATCAGCAGGCCCGCCAGTCCCATCAGCACTGCGCGCACCACGGAGGCCTGGGCGCCGGCGAGGGCCAGGAACACCAGCATCGCGCCGATGCCAGCAAACAGTCGTCCCCACCTTGGCCAGGAGCGCGTCACCACCAACACGCTGCCGAGTAAGACCGAAAGGTGAAATCCAGACGCGGCCAGGGCATGGGACAACCCGGCGACGCGAAAGGCTTGACGCAGCTCCTCTGGTAACTCCACCTGGGCTCCCCCCAGCACCAGGGCGGCGAGCACTGGGCCCTGCTCTGCACCCAGCACGGCCCTGAATTGCTCTTCGATTCGGCGTCTGGCATCGGCCAGAGGGCTCCAGCGTTGGCCGACCACCTTCAGCTCCGCTGTCTTGAACTGGCTCCAGCTGTTGTGCCTGGCCAGGCGTTGGGCGGGCGATGGCAACAGCGGATGGTGGCTCAAGCTGGGCTTACGCAGCTGTCCTCGGGTCTCCACCAAGGCCCCTGCGCGAAGGGCCTGGCTGCAGGGATTCAGCAGCACTTCCGTGAGGCCGTCAACGCGTTGGCCATCCAGGCGCCGTACCAGCACCAACCCTCTGCACTGCCCGTCTTTTGGGCTGGAATCCTGCTGCCAGCGGCCCTCCAGCTGCTGGAGTTCCCCTGCCTGCGCTAGGTGATGCACGGGATCCAGGGGGCCTGGACCGATGTGGGCTGCATGGCTTCCGCGTAAGGCGCATAACAGCAACATCAGGCTCAGCAGCAGGGCCTGCTGGCTTCTCCAGCGCCGCTGCTGAACCAGAAGCGTGGTGCCACTCCCCAGGCTGATCACCAGCAATCCCCACTGGAGCCCCCCTTTAGCGATGGCCGCGCCGCAGAGGCTGAGCAGCATCAGCGTTGCGACGGCCACGGCGGCGGGCATGGATGCTCAAGCTCACTGCTCAGAGCATTCCCCTCGTTGGGCAGGATTCCGCGGGAGTGCAGCGGTGGGTCAGCCGGCAGTGACGGGTTGCTGTTTCAGCAGTGGGAAGCCCAGAGCTTCCCGCTCTGCCAGCCAGGTTTCGGCCACCTTTCGGGCCAGATTGCGGATGCGGGCGATGGTGGCCGTCCGCTCAGTCACAGAGATCACCCCGCGGGCTTCCAGCAGGTTGAAGGTGTGGGAGCACTTGAGCACGAAGTCAAGGGCCGGGGCCGGTAGCTGTCTCTCGATCAGATCAGCAGCCTCGGCTTCATAGATGGCAAACAACTGCTTGAGCCGTTCTGGATTGGAGGCTTCGAAGTTGTAGTGGCACTGACCCTTTTCAAAGGGCAGCCAGATGTCGCCGTATTTGCGTTCCGCATTCCAGCTCAGATCCCAGATGCTCTCCACGTCTTGGAGATACATGGCCAGGCGCTCGAGGCCGTAGGTGATTTCGATCGAGACGGGCCGGCAATCAATGCCGCCGCACTGCTGGAAGTAGGTGAATTGGGTCACCTCCATGCCGTCGAGCCAAACCTCCCAACCAACGCCCCAGGCGCCGAGAGTGGGGGATTCCCAGTTGTCTTCCACAAAGCGGATGTCGTGGTCAGACGCTTTGATGCCCAGTGCTTCCAGCGAGGCGAGATAGGTCTCCTGGATCCCATCCGGGGAGGGTTTGATCAGCACCTGGTATTGGAAATAGTGCTGAGCCCGGTTGGGGTTGTCGCCATAGCGCCCATCGGTGGGCCGGCGACAGGGCTCGGGATAGGCCACAGCCCAAGGCTCCGGACCAATCGCCCGCAACACGGTGTGAGGGCTCATCGTGCCTGCGCCCTTTTCGGTGTCGTAGGGCTGCAGCAGCAGGCACCCCTGGTCCGCCCAGAAGCGGTTGAGGGTGCTGATGATGTCCTGGAAATGCATCCGCTGGGGATTGGTTGGCAACCATTCTCCCGTCAGGGGTGACTCAGTCGCTTTGGGCCAGGCAGCGGTGCAGGTGGGCGATGGCGTGATGGCGGTGGGGATTGCTGCGGCTTGGGCTCATCATTCCCAGCCAGAAGCTGCCATCTCCTTGAAAGACCAGAACGGGTTTTGAGGCTGCTTTTCCGTGGGATTCCAGCAGTGACATGCAGAGTTTTTCCGCGACTTCCATGCCCTTGGGTCTGGCGCGTAGTCGTCGCAGCACGGGGTCCACCTGGGAGAAGGACACGAAGGTGGCGCGCTGGGAATCGGTGACCAGGATCATTCCGTCCAGCCACTGCACCTCAAGGAGCAGGTCCTCGATGGAGGCCAGCAGAGAAGGGAGAGGGAAGGCCATGGCGCGAACCCGCGTCTTAAGGATTTCTTTCTAATCTCCCAAGCACCCTTGTCGCAAGCGACACAGTGTGAGACGTGGTCAGGTGTTGAGCAGCAGCATCCCCATCTGTCCGGCCATCACCGCGCGATGTTTGGCTGAGCGAAAGCCGGCCTTTCGGGCCATGGATTCCTGTTCTGCGCCAGTCGCAAACCGCTTCAGGCTGGCTTCGAGATAGGCGTATTGCGGTTCCAGTCCTGCGAACGCTGCAGCCGGCACCACAACACGGCGCAGGTACTGGCGCTGGAATGCAGCTGACCAGCTCGCGTCTGGCAGGCGATTGAAATCCAGAACTCCGGCCCGGCCTCCCGGTTTCAGCACCCGGCGCATTTCCTGGATACCTGCGGCTGGGTCGGCCAGATTGCGCAGGCCATAGGCCATCACGACCCCATCAAAGTGGGCTGAAGGCAGCTGGGATGCGGTGGCATCGCCCTGCACCCACTCCACGTCAAGCCAGGGCTCCTGCTGCCGGCGCTCTTCGGCGAGTTGCAGAGGGGCTGCGGCGGCGTCCAGGCCAGTCACATGCCCTGATGGACGTACGGTGCGTGCCAGGGCCAGGGCCAGGTCGCCGGTGCCGCAACACAGATCCAGCCAGCGTTCTCCCCGTTGGGGTTGAAGCCAGGCCAGCAATTGGCGCTTCCACTGACGGTGAAGGCCAAGGCTGAGCAGATCGTTCAGGCGGTCGTAGCGGGGAGCGACATCGTTGAACAATTGTTCAACGGCAGCAGGATCGCCGGGTTGCACAGCCATCAGATCAAATCAGCCATCAGATCAAAACAGCTTTTGGTTGGATGCAGCCTTGGATTCAGGCGGTCATCCCGCCCAGAGTCATCACCATCACCAGGGTGAGGCCCACTGCGGCAGAGCAAACCAGACAACCAGCGAGCATCAGTGAAAACTCTTGCTCCTCGATCGCCGATTGCATCAGCGAAAGAGCCCAGGCCACCAGGCCGATCACGACCGCTGAAATGCTGAGGCCGAGCGGTAGCACCCAGGATTGATCAATCAGCGGTAGGCCGGCCATTAGAAGGCGACAGACTGTTCAAAGAACTACAAAAACTTTAGTGACGGTGGTCAGGCCCCTGGGGGGCGAATCGGCATTTGCCGATTGAGCAGATCACCTTTGATCTGTTGCACCGTCAGCACCCCGTCGTGCAGCAGGGACGCCAGCAGCGCCGCTGAGGCCTGGCCTCCTTGGGGCCCCTGATCCAGGGCCGCGGCGATGTGATCCAGGCATCCCGCGCCGCCCGAAGCGATCACCGGCACTGGAACCGCCTGGGCGACCGCCCGGGTTAGCTCCAGGTCGTAGCCGGCTTGGGTGCCGTCGCCATCCATGGAGGTGAGCAGGATTTCACCGGCTCCCAGCTCCGCTACCCGGCTGGCCCAGGTGACCACATCCAGACCGGTGTTCTCCCGGCCACCTTTGACAAACACGTCCCAGCCGGGGTCTCCCGCTGTCCGTCGCCGGGCGTCGATGGCAACCACGATGCATTGGCAGCCAAAGCGCTCCGCTCCCCGTGCCACCAGCTCCGGATCTCGTACTGCTGAAGAGTTCAGGCTCACCTTGTCGGCTCCAGCGCGAAGCAGCTCGGTGATGCCTTCCACGGAGGAGATGCCTCCCCCCACGGTGAAGGGAATGGTCACCTCCTCGGCGGTGCGCCGCACCATGTCGACCAGGGTGGCCCGTCCTTGATGACTGGCTGCGATGTCGAGAAAGACCAGTTCATCTGCGCCCGCCTGGCTGTATCGGCAGGCCAACTCCACCGGGTCTCCGGCATCGCGCAGGCCAACAAAATTCACACCCTTCACCACACGGCCATCGGCCACGTCGAGGCAGGGGATCAGGCGAAGGGCGACCATGACGAACGAAGGAGATCTCGGGGCGCGGCTGTTAGGGTGACGCCCACTTTCCAAGCCTTGCAGGCCATGTCTCAGGCGACGATCAACATCGGCTCCAAGGTGCGGGTGACGCGTGTTCGCGACCGTATTCCCAATGCTCTGGTGGAGCTCCTGAAAAAGGATGCAACCGGCACGGTGGAAGAGTTCCGCACCGTTGATGGCAAGGGAATCGGCGTGGTGGTGAAGCTGAGCGACGGCTCCACCAGTTGGTTCTTCGAAGACGAAATCGCCGCTGCCTGAGGCTCCAGCCTGTGAGTGACGCTCGTCAACTGCTTGGCATGAAAGGTGCCAGTGGCACCTCCAACATCTGGAAGCTGCGTCTGCAGCTAATGAAACCCGTCACCTGGATTCCATTGATCTGGGGTGTGGTCTGTGGTGCTGCTGCCAGTGGCCACTACGAGTGGCGCCTCGATCATTTCGCGGCAGCCGTCGCCTGCATGGTGATGAGTGGGCCGTTGCTTGCCGGCTTCACGCAGACGATCAACGATTACTACGACCGCGAGATTGACGCGATCAATGAGCCTTACCGGCCGATCCCCAGCGGAGCGATTCCTCTGCTCCAGGTGAAGCTTCAGATCTGGATTCTGTTGCTCGCTGGTCTGGGCGTTGCCTACGGCCTTGATGTTTGGGCAGGTCACACCACGCCTGTGGTGTTTCTGCTGGCTTTGGGTGGCTCTTTTGTCAGTTACATCTATTCAGCCCCTCCGCTGAAGCTCAAGCAAAACGGTTGGTTGGGGAACTACGCCTTGGGGGCCAGCTACATCGCCCTGCCTTGGTGGGCCGGTCAGGCCCTGTTTGGCCAACTCACCTGGGCAACTGCCATCTTGACGCTGGCCTACAGCCTTGCGGGCCTCGGCATTGCAGTGGTCAACGACTTCAAGAGCGTGGAGGGCGATAAGGCCTTGGGTCTCCAGTCACTCCCAGTGGTGTTTGGCATCAAGCGGGCCAGCTGGATCAGCGCCGGAATGATTGATGTCTTCCAATTGCTGATGGTTGCCGTTTTGATCGCAATCGGACAGCATTTTGCTGCGGTTCTGCTTGTGCTTCTCGTGGTGCCTCAGATCACCTTTCAGGACATCTGGCTGCTGCGCGACCCTGTGGAATTTGATGTCAAGTATCAGGCCAGTGCCCAGCCCTTCCTGGTCTTGGGGATGCTGGTCACCGCCCTGGCCGTCGGCCATAGCCCTCTCACCCAACTGATGTGAAGCGCACCCGCCGTCATTGGGTTCTTCTTGCCGGCTCGGCTGCCGCCATCGGTTGTGGAGTTGCTCTTGGCCAGACAGCGCTGACTGAAGCGATCGATTCAACCCTGCCGGATGCCCGGGGCATCGCCAGCTTCAACCGTCCGGGCACGATCACGTTGCTGTCCAGTGACGGACAGGTGATCCAAAAGCTCGGGCCTGCCACCCGCGAAAAGCTGAACCCCGGTGAGATGCCGGAGCTGGTCAAGCAAGCTTTTGTCGCCGCTGAAGATCGTCGTTTTTACGAGCACGACGGTGTTGACCTATGGGGCATCAGCCGTGCGCTGTTTACCAACATCAAGCAGCGCTCGGTGCGGGAAGGCGCCAGCACGATCACCCAGCAGCTGGCCCGCACGGTCTTCCTGAGTCAAGACCGCACCATCACCCGCAAACTGCGGGAAGCGGCACTGGCTTACAAGCTGGAGCGTCAGCTCAGCAAGGAGCAGATCCTTGAGCAGTACCTCAACTACGTGTATCTGGGGTCAGGGGCTTACGGCGTGGCCGATGCGGCCTGGGTCTATTTCTCCAAAACACCTGATCAGCTCACCCTTCCGGAGGCGGCTCTGATTGCAGGCTTGCCGCCTGCTCCTTCGGTCTATTCCCCTCTGGTGGATGAAGAGGTGGCGACGGAGCGTCGCTCAATCGTGCTGGAGCGAATGCAACAGGCCGGTTTCATCACAGCGAGCGAAGCCGAGCAGGCCCGCACCAGCCCGCTCAATCTCAAGCCGGCGACCCCGAAATACTTCAACAGCGCCGCTCCCTACTTCACCAGCTGGGTGGCACAACAGCTGCCCCAAATGCTCACCCCCGAGCAACTGGAGGTGGGCGGACTGAAGATCCGCACCAGCCTCAATCTCAACTGGCAGAAGCGTGCTCAGCAGGTGGTGCGCGAGTTTGCCCCTGGCAATGCCGAAGGCGCAATCGTTTCGATCGAACCCGGCACCGGTTTGGTCCGCACCATGGTGGGTGGCAAAAACTTCCGCTCCAGTCAGTTCAACCGCACCACCCAGGCCCTTCGCTCGCCGGGTTCCACCTTCAAGCTGTTCCCCTACGCCGCAGCCGTCAGTGCTGGCGTCAAGCCGGAAGACATCTTCATTGACTCCCCGAAATGCTGGCGCGGCTACTGCCCGAAAAATTTCGGCAATAAATACTTCGGCCGTATCTCTCTTGCCGATGCGCTGCAGAACTCTCTGAACACTGTGGCGGTGCAGTTGCAGGACAAGGTGGGATTCGACGCCATCATCACAACAGCCAACAACCTGGGCATTGGCACGACCCGACCTCTGGGCAAGTACTACCCCATGGCCATTGGCGCCTATGAGCAGACCATCCTCGACATGACAGCGGCCTATGCGGCCGTGACCAACCGCGGTGTGTACGTGAAGCCCACCGCCTTTGAAGAGATCCGTGGCCCTGGTGGTGACCTGCTCTGGAGTCGCCGCAGTGATGGTCCTAAAGGCAAGCGTGCCCTGGACAGCGATGTGGCCGACACGATGAACTGGATGCTCCAGCGGGTGGTCACCGGCGGCACCGGTGCCGCCGCCAAGCTCAATGACCGTCCGGTGGCCGGTAAAACCGGCACTTCAGAGGGAGCCCGTGATCTCTGGTTCATCGGTTCGATTCCCCAGCTGACCACGGCTGTTTGGTTCGGTTACGACAACAACCGCGACACCGGCAGCAGCAGCGGTCAGGCCGCCTGGGCTTGGAACAAATACATGACCACGATCAAGGGCAATTTCCCGGTGCAGAAATTCCCTCCCAAGCCCGTGCTGACAAGGGTGTTCAGGGATCCCCGCGGCGGTAATCGTTCTGTTCCCTACCGGGGCAATGATCCAGCGAAGAAGCCCGATGATCCCAATCAGCCCGACACCAGTTGGGACACCAGCACACCGGCCCAACCCGAGCCCCCCAAGCGCAACGTGGTGCCTCCGGGCGGTCCGCCGGTGGATGAGTTCTTCAGGCCTCTGCCGGTCAACTAGTCGGCGTCTTGATCACGGCGGCATAAAAGCCGTCTCCGCCCTCTGGGTCGGGCCAGCGCTGCTCTTGATGCTGAAGGCTGAGCTGGGGGTGGGCCTGGAGGAAGGCTTCAATCCGTTCTGTGTTTTCAGCCGGATGAATGGTGCAGGTGGCGTAGACGAGCGAGCCGCCGGGGCTGAGCAGCGGCAGCATTCCTTCCAGCAGCCGGGCCTGCAGTGGCACCAGTTCAGCCACACTTTTGGCACTCACCCGCCAGCGGGCATCGGCGTGGCGGGCGAGGGTGCCAAGACCTGAGCAGGGTGCATCGAGCAGGATGCGCTGAAACGAACCCTTCCACTCCGGTTTCAGGGTGAGCAGGTCGGCGGCATCAGCGGCCATCGCCTGCAGGCAGTTGGTGCCGAGACGGGCGGCATTGGCGGCCACGCGCTGCAGGCGGCCGGCGGATCGATCGATCGCCCACACCTCCCCTTGATCACCCATCAGCTCCGCCAGGTGGGTGGCCTTGCCCCCTGGGGCGGCACACGCATCCAACACGCGGTCTCCTGGCTGAGGGGCCAGCAGGGGGGCCACCCACTGGGCGGCCCGGTCTTGCACGCACCAGTGACCATCGTCGTAGCCGGGCCACTGGCGTAGATCTCCGCCATGGCTCAGCACCTGCAGGCCATCGGGGCACTCCGGGATCGCCACCACCGTGAGGCCTGCGTCTTCCAGGGCGGCCTTCACTGCTTCTGGCGTGCTGCGCAACCGGTTGACCCGCAGGTCGAGGCTGGGCACTTGATTGCAGGCTTGGGCGACCCGTTCGGCCTGTTCAGGTCCGCACCATTGCTGCAGCTGTTGGCAGAACCAGTCGGGGAGCGACTGTTGCAGTGCCAGCCGCAGTGCCGGGTCATCGGGAAGGGTGAGCTGCTCGCCCGCTTCCTGGGCACGCAATGCTCCGCGCAGCAGGCCGTTGACTACCGGTGCCAGGCGGTTGAGCCCATGGCGTTTCGCTAGCTCCACGCTGGTGTTCACCGCTGCTGCTGCCGGGATGCGCTCCATGCACAGCAGCTGATACAGCCCCACGTGCAGCAACCAGCGCAGCCTGGGCGGCTGCTTGCGGGCGGGCACCTTGCCGAGGCGATCGAGCCAGCCATCCAGCCAGCGCCGTTGGCGGATCGCGCCATAGGCGAGTTCAGTCACCAGGCCCCTGTCAGGGCCGGAAAGCTGCTGGCCGCGCAGTGCCCGTTCCAGGGCAACGTCGGCATAGGCCCCAGCTGCAACGGCTTCCAGTACCTCCCAGGCCAATCGGCGTGGCAGCACGCCAACGGCCGCAGCGGGGCTCTGGGAGGGGCGATCACGCACGATGCGCTGGCGGGTCTTTCTCATCCTGCGTTGCGGCAGGGCCGGGAGCGGGCTGCGGCGTCCAGAGGAATTGCTTCAGGGGCAGCCGGCCTTCGGCATCCACTGGAATTCCCTCCGCCAGCAACAGCTCCCGCTGAATCCAATCGGTGCCTTCGCGGCTGGGGCTCATGGCGATGCAACCGCGGGCATTTACGACCCGGTGCCAGGGCAGGGGGGAGTGCAGTGCCAGGCGCCGTAGAGCCCAGCCCACCTGGCGGGCACAGCCGTAGGCCCCGATCCAGTCGGCCACCTGGCCATAGGTCGCCAATCGCCCCTTGGGAATTTGGGCCACCACCGCCTGCACCCTTTGGTCGAAGCCAGGAACGGCGTGGTGGGATGCTGGTGTGCTCGGACCTAAAGACAAAACACAATGACGGCGGACAAGGAGCTGATCAAAGAGGTGGCTCAGGAGCTTTGGGACACCACCAAGAAGCTCCGTCCGGGCCTGCCCAAGATCGTGCGCTCCCAGTTGGTGCTCAAAGCGCTGATGACCATTGGTGATCTGCAGGACCAACTGCAGGCCGGCATGATCCTCGGAATCATCGCGGATCAGGAACCTGACGATGAGCCTGCAGGCGAGACCAAGGAGGCGGATTCCGCTCCCGACACTGCAGCTGCCAGCAGCGATGCATCCCGCAGCGCACCCCGTGCCGTGCGCAAGCGCTCCGCTGCTCGCTGATTGCTGCGATGACCCTGCTGCGGTTTTTGGTTTTTTTTGCCATTGGAGTGGTGCTCGCGCTGATCACTCAGTGGGTTTGGCTGTACTGGATCCTTGGGGCAGCTGCGTTGTTGGTGCTGATTCAGTTGGTCCGCACCTAAACCGGCATGCCTCTGCTCCCTCGCCGCTTTGAACGTCTGAAGGCTGTGTTGGATGGCCGCATGGCCAATCTCACGGTGCTGCTTGAGCACGTGGAGAAGCCCCACAACCTTTCGGCGATCCTGCGCAGTTGTGATGCGGTGGGAGCGCTGGAAGCCCATGCGGTGAGCCTCCAAGGCAGACCCCGCACCTTCAACAGCACGGCCCAGGGCAGTCAGAAGTGGGTGCCTCTCTATGACCACCCCAGCACCGAAGACGCAGTGCAGCAGCTGAAGGCGAAGGGTTTCAAGCTGTATGGCACCCATCTGGGGGTGAATGCCAAGGATTACCGCGATTGTGATTTCACTGGACCCACCGCGTTTGTGCTTGGGGCTGAAAAGTGGGGTCTCAGCGACACGGCCCGCGATCTGATGGATGAGGCGGTCTTCATCCCCATGACCGGCATGGTGCAGTCCTTGAATGTGTCGGTGGCGGCGGCCACCTTGCTGTTTGAAGCGGTGCGTCAGCGGCGTGCTGCCGGGGTGCTGCCCAGTCAGGGCGAAGGTTTACCTGGGCCGCTGTACGCGCAGCGGTTGTTCGAATGGGCCTACCCGCAGGTGGCTGATTGGTGTCGGCGTGAGGGCCGCCCCTATCCAGCACTGAGCGACGAGGGGGAGATCCTGGAATCTCTGCCGCGCACCCTCAAGCTGCGCTGCTGAGGTCGGCCTCGGACTTCATGGCTACGGTCCGGGCCAGCCATGCGGATTGTTTTGACCACCGCAGCCGAATTGCAGGATGTGCATCTCTACCGGATGTCGACTGCCGAGCATGAATGCCCTTGGGGACTCAAGGCCATTGGTCTGTTGACCCGGCACGGCATCCGTTTTCAAGACCACAAGCTCACCACCTCTGAGCAGGTGGCTGCGTTCAAACAACAGCAGGGTGTTTCGACCACGCCCCAGCTGTTTGCCGAAGGCCGTCGCATCGGTGGTTACACCGACCTGGCGGCTTTGCTGGGCGAACGCGCTGAAAAGGCTCACTACTCCTACACACCGGTGGTGGCTGTGTTCGGCACCGCGTTGCTGATGGCCCTGGTGCTGGGGGATGCGGTGATGCAGCGCTTCATGGGCTTCTCGGTGTGTGCCTTGGCGATGCTGAAGCTGATGGACGTGCAGTCGTTTGCCGTTAGCTTTGCGAAATATGACCTGATCACCCAGCGCATTCCGTTGTGGGGACGGGTCTACCCCGGAGTGGAGCTGCTGATCGGGCTGGGGTTCTTGGCCGCTCCCCCTGTGCCCCTGGCCGGCTGGGTTGCCCTTGTGTTGGGGGTGCCGGGGATGGCGTCCGTGCTGAAGGCCGTGTATGTCGACAAATTGGCGCTCAATTGCGCCTGCGTGGGAGGCAACTCCAAAACACCTCTGGGGATCGTCAGTTTCACCGAATACGCGATCCTTACGGTTATGGGATTCCTCGTGGCGTTTGGGCTTTGGCCGTAAGTGCCAGGAGCCTTTCAGTTCAGAACGGAATCAAAACGTCTTTGCCGGCTTTGGATCGTTCGGTGACTGGGTGATTGCGGCGGGCGGCTGGCAGGCGCAGTGCGACCACGAGCGCCAGCGTTTCGATCAGCAGGTTGTGGCCCACAAACAGCACCACCAAAGCGAGCGCGATCGCCAGCATCTGCTCCAGCAGGCCGATCACGTCATCGGGGTTGGAGCGTCCTGATAACCACAGGTACGTGCCCAGAGCCATCAGCACCAGAGTCGTCCACCAGGGCATCGGTCTCGTGCAGATGTCTGCAGTCTGACCACAATTCGCCCGGAGTGAAACGGGTGTGTCAGCTGCGGGACGCTTCCCCTCCGCTCACCCAGGCTTCAAGGCCCTCGCCTAGGAAGGAGAGCCCCAGCACCAGCACGAACATCGCCAGTCCTGGGAACAGCGCCGTCCACCAGATGCCGGTGGGCACTGCCGCCAGCGCCAGGTTGAGGTCACTGCCCCATTCCGGCACTGTTTCCGGCAGCCCAAGGCCGAGGAAACCCAACCCCCCGAGCACCAGCACCGCATCGGCGGAGTTGAGGGTGACCAGCACCGGCACGGAGGTGATCACGTTGCGCAGCAGATAGCGGCGCAGAATCCACACCGGTCCGGCACCGAGGGAGCGCGCGGCCTCCACAAACAGTTCCGCCTTCACCTGGGCGGTTTGATTGCGCACGACGCGGAAGTACTGGGGGACGTACACCACACACAGAGCCGCTGCAGCATTGGGGATGCCCCGACCGAGCAGGAAGGCCAGCACCACCGACAACAACAGCACGGGAAGTGTGTACAGCGTGTCCATCAGCAGCACGAGCACACGGTCCACCGCTCCGCCGAGATAACCGCTGACCATGCCCAGCGGCACGCCGATAACCAGGGCGAGAGCCACCGCTAGCAGCACCACCTGGAGGGCGACACCACTTCCCTGGAGGGTGCGCACGCATACATCGCGGCCAAGGCGGTCGGTGCCGCACCAGTGCTGCCAGGAGGGAGCTGCATAGATGGGATTGTCGAGTCCGGCGTTGGGGTCTGGCAGCAGGCCCGCGGCCAACAGCAAGGGTGTGACCACAGCGATCAGGCCGTAGATGGCCACGATCACCAGCCCCCAGCGGGCCATGCGGGCCGAAAGGCTGGGGCGGGACAGGCCCAGGGGTGAGAAACCAAAGCTCAACGCCGGATCGATTCACGCGCTCTGGCGGCATTCTCGCTGCAGATCTCCGTTAGGGCGATGAAGATGGAGGGATGGCTACCTCATCGCGCTGGCGCCAACGCCTGCTCGGCAGTCTTTCGGGACAGTTGCAGCTGGCCACCTACCTGGCGGTGTTCCTGGGGTTCAGTGGCGCGAGCATCGCTGGGTTGTGGCTGACCCAGCGCAACCAGCTTGTGTCGGGCGATGCCGACCTGCGGGCCAGTGCCCGCTCTCTCGAAACCTGTCTGCTGGCCGAGCGCCTGTTGGAGATCCCTGCTGGCGAAACAGGCGCTGCCCGGGCCAGGCGTCAGCAGGCCATCCGACAGGAACTGCGCTGGCATTCCACCAACCGCCACACCCTTTGGATTGAGCAGCCCAATGGGGAGTTGTTGCTGCCAGCGGATGGGCATCTGCCTGTTGATTCTGTGGTGGCCGAGGTGGCGAGCGGCAGCGGTGACCAACCCGGCGTCACCCGCCGCTTCAGCGTCGATGGGATGGATTACATCGCCATCCTCAATCGCGTTTACCCCTCTGGGCAGAAGGTGTGGAGCAGTGCTGAAGTCACCCGCATCAACCAGGCGCAGAGTGCCTTCCTCAATTGGATGATCGTGATTTGGGGCGGTTGTCTGGTGCTGTCGCTGGCGGTGGTGAATCGCCTGGTGCGGCGAATCATTCGGCCATTGCGCCAACTCAGTGAGGCGTCCTCCGCGCTGACCGCCGACACCCTCAACAGCTCGGCGTTGCAGATCGAGGGGGCGCCGCTGGAGGTGACCCAGCTGGCCAACACCTACAACGATCTGCGGGCCCGCCTGGCCAAGTCATGGAGTGATCAGCGCCGTTTTGTGAGTGCGGTGAGCCATGAGCTGCGCACGCCGCTCACGATCGTGCAGGGCTATCTGCATCGCACCCTCAAGCGCGGCGACAACCTCACGGATGGGCAGCGCAAAGGGTTGAGCACGGCGGAAGAGGAGAGCTTGCGCATGCGCCACCTGCTTGATGATCTGCTCGATCTCTCCCGCAGTGATAGTGGCCAGCTGCGCCTGAACAGCGAAGCCGTCGAGATGGCGATGGCGGTGCGTGAAGCGGTGGATCTGGCCCGCAGCAGCCTTGAACGGGAGGTGGAGCTGCAGCTGCCCGCCCAACTTGATGCCAGCGGCATGCTGGTGGCCCTGGCCGATCCCGACCGGCTGCGGCAGGTGCTGCTGGATCTGATCGAAAACGCCCACAAGTATTCGCCGGATGGCACCCCTGTGACGGTGCGCTTAGCGCAAGCCGAGGCCATGGCCGTGGTGGAGGTGGTGGATCAGGGCATCGGCATTCCCCCGGAGGATCTCCCCAAAGTGTTCGACCGCTTCCATCGCGCGGCCAACGCCACCGTGAGCAGTGGCAGCGGCTTGGGTTTGTCGATTGTTCAGTTGCTCGTGGAGGCCATGGGAGGCACGGTGGGAGTGACCAGCCAGCTGGGCCAGGGCAGCACCTTCAGTGTGCGTTTGCCCCTCAGCAACGATGGAGTTGGCGCCCGATCATCTGCTGCATCGGAATGATCTTTTATCTGCTGTTCACGTCACTGTTGATTCCCGTGAACATCTGGGCGGCGATCAACGCCCATACGCACACCGATTTGTCGATGCGCATCCTGCACAGCGTTTCGGTGCTGGTGCTGCTGCCGTTGCTGGTGTCGCTCTGGTGCGACCGCCGTGTGATTCAACCCGTTGTTGCGTTGCTGTTGGCCATTTTTCTGTTGGTGATGGTGGTGGTGAATGTCACCATCGCGGTTCAGGGGATGGGGGTGGAGTTTGGCTGGATCGACCATCTCTTTTTGGCGTTAGCGGCTGCGAGCGTGGAGGCCTACTACCTCCTGGAGGAGAGGGCGACAGCACCTTTTGAAGGCCTCCCAGCCAGCGACTCCTGATCGGCCTGTGGTAGTTCAGAGGGTGGCTGAACTGCTCAGTCGTTTCGGTGGGTTGGTGCGTTGCCCTGATCCTTGGGGCAACTCTTGTTCCAGCTGCAGATCGATCACCGGCAACTGGGCATCGGCCGTTGCTCTGAGCCCTTGCTGGCCGCCGCTCGGCAGGGCGTCCAGCACCACGCGGTTCTGGAATTGGCTTTCAAGGGCCATCCGTCCATCCAGCCCGTAGGCCGGGCCACAGCGCATCAGCACCTGGCCGCGCCAGATTGGTGAAGGCGCAGCTCCCACGCTGTAGACGATGGCCTGATGGCGGGCGTTTGGATCAGCGGGCGAGAGGGCAATGGCCAGCACGGCTCGCCGGCCTGCCAGGGCGCAAGGCCAGGTCTGCGAGGGGTCGGGGTTGGCAATCACGCCGTATCCCCGGTCGCGTTCAGCGCGGATCAGCGTGAGCACTTGCTGTTGTTGCCGCCGCGCTTGAAGCTTCTGGGCCATGGCCGCGCTCAGCCGCAGATCGCCGAGGAGCAGGTGCAACAGACCACCGCAGACCAGGGTGCCGAGGGCCGCGGCGAGCAGCAGCTCCACCAGGGTGAATCCCGCTCCAGGCTGCTGCCATTTGTACCGGGATGGGGCGTTCATGAGGCCGGCCTGCAGTGCTTGCTCCTGAGCTCCAGGGCGGGATCGGCGCCGTAGTGCCCCCGGCGGGTCACCCCCAGGGGCAGGCTCACCACCACACATAGGCGCGAATGGGTGCCTGGATGGCTGAACACCACCAGTCCGCCATCCAGCATCAAGCCGTTGGTGGTAAAGCGCAGCTGGCTGGGCATGTTGGTGTGCACCTGAACGCCCGAGTTGGCATCTGCCGCCGGCAGGGGGTGGCCGCTGGAGGCACAGCTCGGCAATCCTTGGCTGGCTTCGCCTTCCTGCCTGAGGCCCAGACCGCAGGGCTGCTGATCGCGCCGCGCTTTCAGCCGTGCCCGGTCGATGGCCAGCTGAAAGCGTTGGCCGGCAGCCTCCAGTTTCTGGCGATCGTGCTGGGGCCGGGCATTGACCAGGGCCACGCTGCTGAGCAGAGCCAGCACGGCCATGGCGCAGAGCAGCTCCACCAGCGAAAACCCTTCTGAGTGCGTTGGTCGGTGCATCACGGCAGCAGCTCCAGGGTTAATGCGGATCGGTGTTGTGCGTTGCTTGGCTCTGGCTTGCGTGGTTCTGCGTTGTCGGTGCACCCACCGAGTCCGGCGGCTGTCATCAATTGGCGCCGTTTTAGCCCCGAGACTGGGTGTTCCAGCACCAGCCACAGGCCGGGGTTGTCGTCGTTGGCTTGCAGCGATCGCTTCAGGCCAGCCGCCAGCGGCAGCGACTGCTGTAAAGCCTCATCAAGGCTCTCCGCCTCAAGGGCGCAGATCTCGGTCATGGGGGCAGCGGCCAACCAACGTCGGCTTGCTAACCAGTGGCGTTCCAGCAGGGCACTGGCGTCTGTGAGATCGCTGGCAGAGCGGGCGGTTTGCGCTGCTTGTCCCCACACCTGCACCGAGGCGCAGCAGCTGGAGCCAGCGATCGCTCCTGCGATCAGTAGTTCTGCCAGGGTCATGGCTGCACCGCCTGCAGGCCGTCCCGCAGTTGAAAGCCATCGGGGGCGCGGCTCAGCGACAGTGAGCTCACCGACTCGCTTCCACCAAGGCGGAGCTGCAGTTCAGCGCCTTGGGCCGATGGCTGCCAATCCAGCAGCTCCCAGCGATGGGAACCGGCTTGCCCTTGGTTCAGCTTGGAAGCGTCGTTGGCACCGCAATGGGCCGCTTGGCTGGGCCATTGCGCCAACGGCCATTCCATCAGGCATCGCTGCGCGGGCGTGTTCGTCTGCCCCAGAAAGGCCATGGCGGCGGACCGCAGCTGATCCTGCCGTTCCTGGTCTTGCCAGGAGCTGCGCGCCCGCAAATGGGAATGGAGCGCCAGGCTGTGCACGGATGCACTGCCAAGCAGCAGCACCAAGGAGGTGCCGATGGCGAGGGGCAACACAAAGCCCTTTTCGGCATGCCTGGGTTGGGGGAGCATCAATGGGCCGCGGCGCATGAGCGATGACGCAACTGCCGGGAGCATTCCCCGCACACCGTCGATACGCTGCCAACATCCTCGGAGTCAGGGTGAGCGACGCCACTGCCCAGCTGCTGTTGGTCGACGACGACCCGGAACTGCTGCAGTTCCTGCGCGAGGAACTGGAAGGGGCTGGCCATGGCTGCATCGCCGTGGCTTCAGGCCAAGACGCCTTGCTGCAGTTGCGCCAGCAGGCCTTTGCCCTCGTGGTGCTCGATTGGGGACTGCCGGATTTCAATGGCATCGAGATCTGCCGGCGTCTGCGCAGCAGTGGTGACACCACACCGGTGCTGATGCTCACCGCTCACGATGCCCTCGATGAAAGGGTGGCGGCCTTGGATGCGGGTGCCGATGACTTCCTCACCAAGCCCTTTGAGCTCGAGGAACTGCATGCCCGGGTGCGGGCCCAGTTGCGCCGCCAGGGTTATGCAGCCCAACGGGATGCCACCAGCAACCTGGAGCTTGGCGATCTGAGCATCGATTTGATCCGCCGGGAGGTGAAGCGCGGTGAGTCCGCGATCAACCTGTCGCAGCGGGAGTTTGATCTGTTGGTATGCCTGGTGCAGGAGGCCGGAACGGTGCTGCCCCGCCAGCAGATTTTGGAGACGGTCTGGGGCCATCCCTTTGTGGGAGATCCCAATGCTTTGGATGTCTACATGGGCTACCTGCGCCGCAAGCTTGAGCAGTCGGGACTGCCGCAATTGCTGCACACCACCCGGGGAGTGGGGTTCATGGCGCGGGTCGGAGAGATCAAACCCTGAAGCGCAGTTGCACATCGGCGCCGCCCCCGGTGCGATCGCTGATCACCAGCTCAGCGCCCATGGCCTTGCTGAGCTCGTGCACCACCGAAAGCCCAATTCCACTGCCGCGATGACCCACGGAATGACTACCGCGCACAAACCGCTCAAGCACCTTGGGCCGTTCCTCGGCGGGGATGCCAGGGCCGCGATCGAGCACATGCAGGCTCACCCAATGCCCGACTGAATCACTGCCGCAGCTGACGCTGAGCAACACCTTCTCCTGGCTGTAAGTCAGGGCGTTGTCCACCAGGGCGAGCACGCACTGCTGTAGCCGTTCGGCATCGACCTGGATCAAAGGGAAGGCCTCTGGACTGGAGGCGGCCAATTGCATGCGGCTGGGGGCCAGCGGTTCCACCCGCTCGTAGACCTCCACAAGCAGCTGCTCTGGATCCCAGGGCTGCAAGTCCAGCTGCAGCCGTCCGGAGTCACTCCGCGCCAGCTCCAGCAAGGCAGTGATTAGGGCGGCCATGCGGCTGGCTTCCGCGGCAATTTGTGCCAGAGGTTGTTGCTGCTCCGGGGGGTGGGGTTTGCGCAGGAGCCGCTGGGAACGGCCGGAAATCAGGGTGATCGGTGTGCGCAGTTCATGGGCCACCCCATCCACGAAGCGGCGTTCCCTTTGCCAAGCCGCGGCGAGCCGCTGTTGCAGGCCATTGAAGGCCGTGGCAATCGCTTGGAGCTCGAGGGGTTGCTGGTTTAAGTCGATCAGCTGCTCCCCCAGACCATCGGCTTGAAGTGCATCCAACTGTTCGCTGAGATCATCCAGGGGCCGCACCAGTCCTCGCCAGAGCACCAACCGCAATAGCCCTGCGGTGAGCAGTGTTGAAACGCCAGCTGCTGCGACCAGCAGCAGTTGCAAGTTGCGCTCATAGGCCAGGGAGGCCGACACGTCTTGCCGCACCACCAGCAGCTCCTCTTCCCCGTTGAAGTTCTCAACAGGGGTGGCACTGACCATCCAGGTTGTCTGGCCATTGCCCTGATCGATCCAAGGCAGTTGCTTGGAGCCGGAGGGTTGCACGGAGAACTCAATCCCTAGTAGGGGGAGGGTCAATACTTCCAAGCCCTTAGGGGTTTGGTGTTGTTCCACCAGGGCAGTGACCAAGAACTGATGGCTGGCATGGCGCTGCCTTGAGGCAAGTAGGCCATTAATGCCCAGCAGCAAGCTGTAGCCGGCAATCACCGACAACACGCTGGTCGAGAGCAACCACAGGCGTAGTGAGGGAAGCGTGCGCAACACCTGGAGTCTGAGAAACAACCTAAGAGCCTTCTTAGGGATGCTTTAGCCAGCCTTCTGCCTAATGACATCAAGCCGAGGAAATGATGAAAGGGTTCGCACCGAAGGTGCACTCACAACTTTTCAGATATGACTCCTCTGAATTCGCGCTTTCAGCTGGCGCTGCTTAACCGCAAAAAAGGCAAGAATCTGATCGAGAAGGGCTTCACACTGGTGGAGCTAATGATCGTGATCGTGATTGTTGGGATTCTTTCGGCGGTTGCACTTCCTAACTTCCTGAGCCAAACCACAAAAGCCAAGGTTTCTGAAGCCTCTGCCAAACTCAGCGGGCTACTCAAAGAGGGGCACGCGGAATACCAATACAAGAGCGACCCAACCGCGGTACAGACGGTTATGGCTAGTTCTATTACAACCGCTAACTCAGCAGGAAATTTCGATTATGCAATTACAGGAACTTTGACAGGCACTTCAGCCGTCCTCCCAATGACCGCAACAGGGAATGACAATGACGCCGAATTGGAAGACAAGGTACTTAGTGGATGCGTCAACTTTAAAACAGGCAAAGTAGACATCAATACTCAACTGGACGTGACCCCGCCCACTTGCCTGTAATAATTCAACAAAGTCAAACGGGAAAAAATCAGTAGAGTTATGCACATTATCTAAGTAAATTCAAAGACAAAAGTCCGCCTTGCGCGGACTTTTTGGTATTCAGGACTTTAGCAAAGCGAATTCTCACGAAAAAATACACATACTCAAAGGCAAGCCATCTCAAAAGGCGCCATGATTAAAAAAAACAATCACTCAAGCCTTGAATATCACGCATAAAAAACCTAATAGGCCAAACGGCTTCACGCTTAGTGAGGTCATGATCACAATCGTAATTGTCGGAATACTCTCATCCATCGCTCTGCCCAACTACCTCAACCAAGTCAACCGATCACGCCAGAATGAAGCTGCCTCAACAATCTCTCAAATCCAAGCCACAATCGCATCTTATGCAGACGAATTTGGTGTTTTGCCTGCTAGTTGGTCTGATCTCAACGCAACTAGTGCAGTGATGACGGACGATGGTCCTGCAACTGCGACCAACTTTCAAGCAATCACTCTTGCTGGTGGTTATTACGACGTCGTCATAAGCAATGCCAGCAACCTGTTCACCATTACAGCCACACGTGAAGAAACGCCCAATCTCAATATTGTTGCTTGTGTGAATCTCACCAACGGTGCTAGTGGCATCAATAAAGGCACAAAAGATGCCGCTGCATCAGCTCCTAACTGCGGATAAATGAAATTCCCAAATTCTCCTCGCAAACAGCAATCAGCTCGAAAGGTTCCCAAGCAAGAGCAAGGGCTTTCGATGTTAATCGCTTTGATGATGGGAATGGTGCTTATGGCTGGAGTCACCGGATTGCTACTTCGGCAGCTGATGGGTCGCAAGCTGGGTGCTGCAGAAAGCTATCAGCAAATGGCAGAAACTGCTGCGTTAAATGGTTTTAATCGGATTCTCGGCGAACTTAACAATGATGATTATTCGGCCTACATGGGCTATCTTTTTACCCTTGATCATCATGGCGGAGATATTGATCGTTCTGGGAGTGAGAAATGGGGTTGGAATGCCTCTAACCAAGCAGATTTTCCCTTGAAAGAGCTTTGCACCAACCGCAGTCAATTGCCTGAGGCCGTGCCAGCGAGTAGCAGTACAGGCGAGCCTCCGCATGTGGCGCTCACGGAGAGCAAATCGAGCCAACGAGACGATGGAAAAGCGAATATTCAATTGCTCTACCGCTTACGGGGATACACCACCACTGCAACAGCCGGCAACAACGGAGCAGGTGAAGGACGCTTTCAGATTGAGGGCCTTGTGGTGCGCGATGGAGATGATCCAGGCAAGGGATACCTCGCTCGAACCCTTCTTCTGCGTTCGCTCTATGTGAACTCAATTGTTGCCGGTGAAGGTGATTGGGCGGTGATTGCCGGCCAGACACTCTCGCTGGGAAATACCGAAATTCTTGATAGAAATGGAGGTTCTGGCGCCGGTAAAGTGCTGCTGAATGTTAACGCAGCAAATCGCTACCTTACTGCCAATGGATGCTTGCCTTCTAACCTGCTTGCTGATGTTGGAGCAAGTATCGCGAATACCAATCTTGAGAATAGGATTGTCCCCATCCTTGAGAAGGGATTACCCACGAGTAGTTTGTGGAACCTTGGACTGACGCAAGACAAAGCCAGTGAGTCTGATAAGGTCCGGATTTGGAGTTTTGATGATACTGAATCATTGATCAACTGCAATGCCATTGCGTGTAGCCGTGATTCCGACTCAGTAGATGTCGAAGAACGTGATGACTTAGAAGAAAGTGATGGCTCTGTCATTCGTCTGAACGCGAGCGAGCTCTGCCAGGGAACCGGAGATGATTGCCATGTTTATATCGAACACATCAATCTCACGAGTACGCGACTGCTGATCGAGACCAGTGCTGACCGGCCTGTTGTATTGCATTTGGAATATCCCAACAGCTCAACTGCAGACTCATTAGAGCCCGGAATTACAGGGAGTATCAACCTTGGAAGTGGTGCTCAACTCTGTGGGGTCAATAAGGGTAGTAATAGCTGCAATGGCAAGCCTGAACAACTGATTATTTTGTCTGCTGCACCAACACCAGCCGGTGTACGCAGCTGCGCGGCCTTGCCCTCAACTGATAAGTACGTACTCGCCTTTGATGGCGATAGCCTCCCTGCTGCAAGTGTGCATTTAATTCCCGGTATTGTGAAAACAGGGAGCAGCACTACCAGCTTGAATGGGCTGATTTGGGCCGATGCTATTTGCACTGATGCAGGCTCCTTTGACTTAATCACTGGTACCAGTGGCGATAGCTCTGTCGTTCGTGATCTCAATGAACAGTGGGACTGGGAAAGCAAAAACTTCCCTGGTTACGGCCAGATGGTGACTCGTGGAATCCGCGGCACAGGTCTCGATACGTTCCGGCGTTGGTAATTTAATTCTCATCCACTCCTCATATGCAAGCACGGAGAATCAATTAGAACAATTAAGTAGAACTATTGAATAAGTATCGAGTGGCTCCATAGGGTGAAAAGCAGGAATCGCTATCGACGCCAGAAGCGATCAAGGAAACCAGTCAACGGGTTTTCGATGGTCGAGGTGCTGATCGCAGGGATTCTCCTCGCTTCTGCTTTGGCAGCAGTCAGTCGCATGTCTGTGGCGGCCTTAAGTGGAAGTGCAAGTCTGTCGGATCGTGTCCGAATTGAAGCGGCTATTAATGACAACATTCAATCTATGCAGAAGGAAGACTCCTACTACACTGATGCATGGATTATTGATGATGGTGGCCAAGAGGCCCTAGACAGTGCATGCAGTAACCCTCCGGAAGCACTGAGTAATCATCTGCAAATAGTTGCACCAGAGCCTCGGCACGAAGACGTCACACGCACCTTTGACATTACTTCGGTTCCAGGGATTCTCCGCATTGTTTACAGCTTTGAAGGTCCAGAGCAGCAAGTCAAGGCAGAACGGCGAATCATTGAGATGACTCCAAATTTTGCGGCCAAATGCTATTCAACACGATGAAACTTAATTCGTCTGGTTTTTCGCTGCTTGAGCTTTTAGTTGGCATGGTGATTGTCACGATTGGCCTTTCAGCGGCTATACCGTCTTATGTGCGTAACATGCGCCAGGGAGAGGTTGATCGATATACGCAGCAATTGGAGGCTGGGTTTTTTGGCTTGCGTGCCAAGCTTGGTCAGCAGAAAACCAGTTGCACATTGCAGTTTGATTCTAGTGGTCTTAATAACTTTGTGCCTCCCGCCGATCTGGTGGAGATGACAAATTATCCATCGCGAATTGAATGTTGTAACAGCGATATCGAAGCTGCCGGTCAATCCAGTGGTTGTGCCTATGGACCCGAAATTGGTGTGTTGTTGGCGGGAGACTCCAGTGGCATGGAAAGAGATAAAATCATTCGCGATCGTTCGCTACGGCTGCTCAATCGCGAGGGCACCCCGGAATCAAAGTTGGTTGAAGTGAGTGTGAATTTGGCGACCTATGAGCTCACCCCTCCTGGCACCAGCACGATGTCAGAGGATCTTTTATTTCTGATTCGATCTTCCAGTAGCCAGGAGCAACGATTGCGGACCCGTTGCCTCAAGATATCCGGAACTGGCACTGTTCTTCGTGCCAGTTGGAACTCCTTGACTAGCAGCTGTGTGAAGTGAAAGTCTCATTCGTTCCTCATCTTATTTCTATTACTTGCTCAGGGCTTCGGCATATCAATTGGCGACAATATAAGGATGAAGCTGCGAATGGATCATGAATTCCAAAGCCTTGCTTTCCTGTATTCGTCGCAAGCCGGAAATCAATGGCTTCGCAGGGATGAGCGAGTTGGTGATTGCGGCCGGTGTTGGGACACTCTTGATTATGGCTTCTGGTGTCGCGCTGCAATCGACTGGGACGCTAATTAAGCAGTCTGAGGACAAAACAACGCTTCGTCAGAATTCCACAAATGGTTTGCGGCTTATGCGTTCTGAGGTTGAGCGCAGCATGCATCTTGTGCTGAACCAATCCAATTCTTTCCCGGAGGATCAGGCTCATATCAATCTAAGTGATAGTCGCTACACATCCATGGTTGCTAACTGTAGGGCTTTGGCAGGAACTCGTCTTTTTAAGCCATTGTTCGGTGTCAAAATGATTGAGTTGAACCAACCTGTTCTCTATGGCATGAGTATGGGGTCAGGTGGATTCACTATCGAACGCTGTGGTGCCCCGCTGGATCCAGATGGGAAATACAATGAGACGTCAAAGGTGTTTCTTTCGCGCGTTCTGGAAGGTATTGGTGCTATCCCTTGCCGCAAAGAAAGTGAGCTTAAAGAAGGTGAAAGTCTTTCCACCGTTTGTGAAGAAGAGGGTCCTAGCAAGGCTGAGATTCTGAGCACCACTGACTTTGCCTTCACTGCTGGACAAACACCAAGCCGAACTGAGCGTCAACCCGCACTACGGATTCAAACGGACACCAACTACAAATTGGTCAAGTTCATTGATCCCACTGCTGCAGAAGAGGGCGAGGATGAAGATGCCATCACCGAAAGCTTCATCAATAAATTGGGGGTTGGCGACAGACGGGTTACTTACCAGCCTCTCTATTTCACGGCTTTTGCTCGTGCTGATAAACGAGTCGACAATTTTGGAGAAGAGGGGCAAGGTGGCCCTCTTAGCGGTGCTTTCTTTCAGAACATCACCAGCAGCAATGTGCGCTTTGTGATCGATGGATCAGGTTCGATGAGTGCCTGTGTGATGTGGGGTGATGGCTATGGATCATGGCGCACTTTCTATGATCCAAATGAAGGTCGTTATCGCGATACAAGGAGAATTTGTGCCTTGACTCGTATGGAGGCGCTGATTAGTGAAATGACGATGATCCTCGATCAGTTGCCAAATAACACAAAGGTAGGACTCACCTCCTTCAGCTCTCGTGGCTATGGCAATCACAAAGAGTGGAGTGAATCCCAGGACGGTTTAGTGCGTTTGGGTGATGATGGCAAGCGAGACTCAGCGATCGAGTTTGTTAATTCGCTGGATAACGAAAGGGTGACTCAATGGGGCGGCACTGATCCATGGAATGCCATTCAAAAAGCCTTTGACGACACAGAAGCCGATACGCTGTATTTGATGTCGGATGGTCGGCCCAATCGAGATCGTAACGGTGGTAATTGGTCAAGTTGGGACCATCAATCTACTGCTGACTATTACGCAGGTGAAAACGACGATCGTCAGTACGACGGAAAAGACCGTGCGCTGATTGTGAATACAACGTCTTTTGGCCTGGAGTCGCCCTGGTTGGAAAAACTGTCTGGGCTCACCCAGGGCTATTACAACCAGATCGATAAGGATTCACTCCAAGAGGGTCAAGATGAGAACAGTTGATCCAGAGCACTTGCCTGCTGGGCTGTTCTCGTTGCCTCTAGTCGTTTAACTTCAACACCGCCATGAAAGCTTCCTGAGGCACATCCACCTTGCCCATCGCCTTCATGCGCTTCTTGCCTTTGGCCTGTTTCTTGAGCAGTTTCTTCTTCCGGGAGATGTCACCGCCGTAACACTTGGCCAGCACGTCTTTACGCATGGCGCTGATGCTGGTGGAGGCAATGATGCGGCTGCCGATTGAGGCCTGGATGGGAATCTTGAACTGCTGGCGTGGAATCAGTTCCTTCAGTTTCTCTACTAGAGCTTTACCCACGTTGTAGGCCTTGTCTTGGTGCACGATCGTGGTGAGGGCATCGGCACGCTCACCGTTGATCAACACATCGAGGCGCACCAGTTGATTCTTGCGGTAGCCAATCAACTGATATTCCATGGAGGCATAGCCCTGGGTGCGGGTCTTCATCTGATCGAAGAAGTCCGTCACCACTTCCGCCAGCGGCAATTCATAAATCAGGGTCACCCGATCGGTTGTGATGTACTTCATGTCGATGTACTCACCGCGCCGTTCTTGGCAGAGCCCCATCAATGCGCCGTTGTAATCGTTCGGCGTGTAGATCTCCATTTTCACGTAGGGCTCTTCGATTGATTCGCGCTTCTGTGGATCCGGGAGCGTGGCGGGGTTATCCACCATGATCTCGCTGCCGTCGATCATGTTCACCTTGTAAATCACCGACGGGGCGGTGACGATCAGATCGAGGTCGTACTCCCGCTCCAGGCGCTCCTGCACGATTTCCATGTGCAGCAGGCCCAGGAAGCCGCAGCGGAAACCAAAGCCCATGGCACTACTGGTTTCCGGCTCAAACTGCAGCGCTGCATCGGAGAGCTGCAGTTTGTCAAGCGCTTCACGCAGATCGGGATATTGATCGGCTTCGGTGGGGAACAAGCCGCAGAACACCATCGGCTTGGCCTCGGTGTAACCCGGCAACGGCTCTTCCGCCGGTGCGTTGAACAGGGTGATGGTGTCGCCCACACGAGCGTCGGCCACCGCCTTGATTGACGCCGCCAGGTAGCCCACCTCGCCGGCGTGGAGCTCATCCACCTTTTTCTGATCGGGCGCCATGATCCCGATCTCATCGAGTTCATAGGTCTTCTTGCTGGCCATCAGCAAGACCTTGTCTTTGCAGCTGATGCTGCCGCTCATCACCCGGAAATAGACAATCACGCCCCGGTAGGGGTCGTAATAGGAGTCGAAGATCAGGGCCTTGGTGGGCTCCTTCACCGTGTCCGCCGGGGGCGGCACCCGGTCCACCACAGCCTGGAGAATTTCGGGCACCCCTAAACCGGTCTTGGCCGAGCAGGGGATGGCGTTGCTGCAGTCGAGGCCGATGATCGCCTCCACTTCTTCCTTGATCCGATCGGGATCGGCGCCCGGCAGATCGATCTTGTTGAGCACCGGAATGATCTCGAGATCGTTCTCCAGCGCCAGATACACGTTGGCCAGGGTTTGGGCCTCAACCCCTTGGCTGGCATCCACCACCAGCAGGGCGCCTTCGCAGGCCTGCAGCGACCGGCTCACCTCATAGGAAAAGTCGACGTGGCCGGGAGTGTCGATCAGGTTGAGGACGTACTCCTCACCATCCGCCGCCTTGTAATTCATCCGGGCGGCCTGGAGCTTGATGGTGATCCCCCGCTCCCGTTCCAGATCCATGTTGTCCAGAAACTGGTCCTGCATGTCGCGGTTCGCCACCGTGCCCGTGTCCTGCAGAAGCCGGTCCGCCAGGGTCGACTTGCCGTGGTCGATGTGGGCAATGATGCAGAAATTGCGGATCCGTGAGACGGGGGCGTCGGTCATGCGATTGGCGGGGTCCCGGCTCGGGCGTTTCGACTCAGTCAAGCGATCCTAGGGAGCAGCCACCAGCCCCCTGTGCCTTCTGCCAATCCTTGGTTGCTCTTGCTGCTGGCGGTGAGCGCCGAAATCGTGGGCACCTCTTGCCTCAAGCTCACCCAGGGCTTCAGCCGCCCCTGGCCCACCGTGCTGGTGCTGGGTGCCTATGCGGTCGCATTTCTGCTGTTGTCGAAGGTGGTGGACACCATCCCCCTGGGAATCACTTATGCCCTCTGGAGCGGCATCGGCATCGTGGCGATCGTGGTGGTGGGGGTGCTTGCCTATCGCCAGGTGCCCACCCCAGCGCAGCTGGTGGGCATCGGTTTGATCACAGCAGGCGTGATCACCGTCAATCTGGGCGGTCAGATCAAGGGGTAAGGCCCAACAGCGCATTACTGCGGCTGCGGCTGCTGTTGAGCAGCTCGGCGTTGGCATTGAGGTCTTGCCCATAGCTGGGCAGTAACTGCTGCAACCGCGATTGCCAGGCGGCGCTCGCCAGTTGCTGCGGGAAGCAGCGCTCCATCACCTCGAGCATGATCGACACCGCCGTGCTGGCACCAGGAGAAGCCCCCAGCAGAGCGGCGAGGGAGCCGTCGGCAGCGGCCACCACTTCCGTGCCCATCTGCAGCTTGCCGCCCTCTTTGGTGCGTTTGATGATCTGCACCCGTTGGCCTGCGACCGACAGGCTCCAGTCGTCGGCCCGGGCCGTGGGCAGAAACGCCTTGAGGGCTTCGAGGCGATCGCCAGCACTCTGGCGCAACTGATTGACCAAATAGGTGACCAGGTCGAAGTTGTTCACGCCCACCTGCAGCATCGGCAGCAGGTTCCCGACCCGCACCGAGTTAGGCAGATCGAGCAAGGAGCCCTGCTTGAGGAACTTGCTGCTGAAGCCGGCATAGGGCCCAAATAGGAGCGACCGCTTGCCATCGATCCAGCGGGTGTCGAGATGGGGCACCGACATCGGTGGCGCCCCCACCTTGGCTTTCCCGTACACCTTCGCGTGGTGATGCTTGGCCAACTCCGGGTCATTGCACACCAACCACTGGCCGCTCACCGGGAAGCCGCCGTAATCCGCCGCTTCAGGGATGCCGGACCGTTGCAGCAGCGGCAGGGCACCACCGCCAGCGCCAAGAAACACAAACGGTGCCTCCACCTGCCGCTTCCCTGAGGGGCCGCGCAGCTCCACCAGCCAGTCGCCTTCGCTCATGTCTGCGGCTCGGCGGCGTTCGAGATCGCTCACCTGGGTGCCATGGAGCACCTCCAGAGCACCGCTGGCCTGAAGTGGGGCCAGATAAGCCCGGGTCAGGGTGCCGAAGTCCACGTCGGTGCCCCGGTTGATCCGGGTGGCCGCCACCCCGTCTTTGGCCTGACGGCCCGCCATCACCAAAGGCATCCAGGCGGCTAGTTCGCCTGGATCTTCACTCCACTCCATGGCGGCGAATGCCGGCAGCGCACTGAGTTGGTGGTGGCGCTGGCGCAGAAAAGTGATGTCGTCGTCGCCCCACACCGCACTCAGATGGGGCACCTGATGCAGAAAGGCGGCCGGATCAAGCCGCCCCTGCTCGGTTAGGGAGGCCCACAGTTCCAGGCTGCGTTCAAACGAGGCATTGATCGCCAGGGCCTTGACGGTGCTGACGCTGCCGTCGGCCTGGGCGGGGGTGTAATTCAGCTCGCAGTTGGCGGCATGGCCTGTGCCGGCGTTGTTGACCGCGGCGCTGCTCTCCAGGGCTGCACCCTCCAGCCGTTCCACCAGCAGCAGACGCAGATCGGGATCCAGCTCGTGCAGCAGGGTCGCCAGGGTGGCGCTCATGATCCCCGCACCCACCAGCACGACGTCGTAGCGGTTCAAGGCGGAGCTGTAGCTGAGCTAAGGCTATGGGTCGACCGGTGCGGCGCCTTTCTAGGGTTGGGCCATTCCAATGGACCCACCGCGTCATGAGCACTGAAACGCTGCCCCTCACCAGCGAAAACGTTGAGAAGGTGCTGGATGAGCTGCGTCCCTTCCTGATGGCCGATGGCGGCAACGTGGAAGTGGTGGAAATTGATGGCCCCGTGGTGAAGGTGCGTCTCCAGGGTGCTTGCGGCAGCTGCCCCAGCAGCACCATGACGCTGAAGATGGGCATCGAGCGCAAGATGCGCGAAGCCATCCCCGAAGTGAGCGAAGTGGTGCAGGTGCTCTGAGCTCACCGGGTTTGGAGCTGCTGTTCGTTTACGGCAGCCTGCGGCAGGGATGCACTGCCCATCACCTGCTCGATGGCTGCCATCGCCTCAGTGATGGGGTGTTGGCAGCCAGCGAACTGATCGACCATGCCGGCTACCCCATGCTTACAGCCGGCGTTGGTGACGTGAACGGGGAGGTGTATCGCGTCGATCCCTCCCAGTGGCCGGCGTTGGATGCCTGGGAGGAGGCCCCGCAGGTGTACGAGCGGGTGAAGCGCCCACTGGTTGATGGCCGTTTGGTGTGGGTGTATCAGCGACCCTCTCGTGCCTCGGAGTCCTGGAGCACTCGCTGACGCCGTCCACCGGTGTGCACTCCCTCCACGGCCATGACTGCCCTGGGGGACGAGTGCGATGGGACGCGCATGGGCAAGGCGTTCTCTCTGACGCCAATCTGAGAGCAAAGGTTGATGGCTGTGCTCGATCTGCTGCTCCCGGTGATGCCTTTCCGGCTGGAGCGGGGCCTTGTGGCCCTGCTGGCCGCTGCCCTGGTCTGGTTGCTGTTGCAACTGCTGGCGCGCACGCTGCTTCGTCGTCAGCCCTGGCGGGATCTTGCCCAGACCTCCAGCCTCAGCATTTGCAGCACGGTGCTGGCGATTGGGCTGACCAGCTGGCTGCTGGGGTTGGTTCCCCCACAGGCCCGGTTGTCGATCCTGAGCACGGGCAGTTTGCACACCTTTCTGCTCACCGGCGGGGCTGCCTGGACGTTCCGGCGCTGGCGGCGCTGCTTCCGCCACCGCCGAGCGCTGTTCACCGATCAGCTGCCGGGCAGCTTGGCCAGTCGCGAAAAGCTGTTTCTCGCAGACATTCTCGACAAGCTGCTGGGCACCAGCGTGTTGGTGCTGTGGGTGCTGGCGGTGCTGGGCATCATGGGCGTGCCCGTCACGGTGCTGGCCACTGCTGGAGGCCTGGGTGCTGCGGCTGTGGCCTTCGGTGCCCAGAGCGTGGTGTCGAACTCGCTGACCGGTTTCTCTCTCTACATCAACAAACCTTTTGTGGTCGGAGATCTGATCGAAATTCCATCGGAGGGTCTCCATGGAACTGTGGAGAAAATCGGCTGGTTTTACACCCAGTTGCGCACCCTCGACGGCCAACCGGTGTTCATCCCTAATGCCATTTTTGGGGCCCAATCGGTGATGAACATCAGCCAGATCGATAATCGCCGGCTGCGGATCGATTTCTCAGTCACTTACGACGATCGTGCCCGAATTGAGCCGATTTGCAGTGAACTTGCTGAGCGCTTAAAAGTCCTGCCTGATGTGAACCCTGCGATGGAGCTCTGGGTGTTGTTCACGGGCTATGGCGCTTCCAGCCTCGATTGCCGCCTGGTGTGCTGCAGCCAGAGCGGCGATCGGATCGCGGCTTGGCACCTGCAGCACCAATTGCTGCTGTTGATCGGTGATGTGGTGCAGGCCCATGGCGCCTCGATGCCGTTCCCAACGCGCACCCTGATCGGTGGAAAAGGTTGATGGGAGTGCTCAGCTTTGCGTTGGTGCTGCGGGGGGAGCCTTGGGGCAGGTGCGGGCTTGGAAATCGCAGGCGTAAATCGCTGGTTTTTGCCAACTGAGGGGGATTTCCAGCAGATCCCGCGTGCCGGTGAGGCCCTGGAGTGCAAACAACACCGCCGCCAGCACGCTGGCTGTGATGTGCAGGCGGCGCAGACGAAGATCGCGCACGATCTCGGGTTGGGCCCCCAGCGAAAACAGCATCAGGCCGGTCACCCCGACTCCGGCCCAGTAATGCGATTGCCAAAAGGCGGATGAGAGGGGGTTGTCGGAGAGGCGCCACACTTCAGGCTGGGCCCCCAGGCTCAGCACTCCCACCCAGGTGATCAGGGCAAAGGCCAGGCGTAGCCCTGGCGCCTTGCTTCGCCAGAGCGCCACCAGGCTCAAGGCTGTGCCGAGCAGCACCAGCAGCAGCTGGGCACCGCGGGCGGCACCACCGTTGAAGTCGGCTAGGGGCGCTTTGGTGGCAATGCTCACGGTGAGGGCTACCAGCACAATCCCCACCACGCCGGCGGCCAGCCAGCGGCCGAGATCGCTATGGCTGCGTCCCACGCTGGGAGGCAGCTTGGGATTCGTTTTCTGACGCCGGGCCCGGGTTTGAACACCGAGCCTCAGCACCATGCCGATCAGTGGATAGATCAGCACCACCGCCATGAACGGATGCAGGATCCAGAGCCAGTCCACCGCCGTCATTGCAGGCCAGCACACGCATCTCGGACGCTAGCTAGGGCGATTTGGCCTGTCTGGCCCTCGACTCAACCCTTTGCGCTTGATCACAGCCGCCCTTGATCTGGCCCACGGCGGTAGCGCTGGGCCTTGATCAGGCTGGTGTCAGAACGACTGTTTGCTGATGCTTCGACATGGCGCCTGGCTACTGATTCCACTGCAGGCCCTACTGCTGCAGGCACCGGCTGTGCTGGCGGAGGCCAGCCAAACCAAGTTTGAGCTTCAACTGCCCCTCTCTCCTGTCTGTCGAGCCCTGTCCCGAGACTGCATGACTCCAAGTCAATGGGCGCGTTTCTGCCGAAATCACGCGCTCTTGCCGTCGCCCCTGGGTTGGTTCCCCAAGGGCTGTCACGACGTTCTGGAGGGATCAGAGATCGTGGAGAAGACGGAGCCGGATCCGCCGATTCGCTTCTTGCCGGAGGACCACACCGGCCCTGTCTGCATGGCGTTATTGCCGGCTTGTATGACTCGCTCCCAATGGGCCCAGGTGTGTGAGGGTTGGCGGGCTGAAGATCCCGACTACGAGTTTCCCCGAAGCTGCCGCGAGGCCTTGGACATTAAGGAGACGGAGGGAGCGACCGAGGTTGCCGAGTAGTCCTCGGCAGCAGCACTTCAGCCGGGCGAATTGAAGAAGCCCTTCGACTGCAGAAACAGCGCAATTGCCACCAAGGGCCCGAAGCCAGCGACCAACAGGGTGATTTTCAGGCGCAAAGGAGACACCTGCTGGTCACTCTGCTTCAGGGGCATGGCTGTTCAGGGTTGGGTTGGCCTGAGTCTGACGGCTCACTGCAGCGGGCGGTGCCTTTGAGCAGAAGCACCGGGTTCATCGGGGCCAGGCGGGTGCCATCACTGAGGGGTTGTCCGCGCCAGGCCTGGTGTTGGCTGACACTCACGGCACAGCCGCAGTGCTCCAGCAGGGGGCGCAGCTCGGCCAAGGCCTCGACGGTGGCCAGGGGGATCACCACCACGCCGCCTGGGTTCAGCCGTTGCAGCACTGCCTTGAGCAGGGCAGCGCGCTGCTTGCCGCCACCCCCGATCAGCACCCGGTCGGCCCGCGCAAGAGCGGCTGGAATGGAAGGGTCAGCGGTTGGATGAGCATCGGCCTCAAGCAGCTTGAGCGCATCGCCCTCCAGCACGGCGGCAGGTTGCACCCCCAGGCGTTGCGCATTGGCTGTGATCAAGCGGGCACCTCCACCCCGCTTTTCAACCGCGAGCAGTTGCAGTTCTGGTCTCAGGCGAAGGGCCTCCAGCCCAACGCTGCCGGTGCCGGCCCCCAGATCCCACAACACGCCACGGGCCGGCAGGTTCAGTTCGGCCAGGAGCTGGATGCGCATCTCCCGTTTGGTCATCAGGCCGGGCCGGTCGTCGTGTTGCAGAAACAGGCCGTCATCGAGGCCAAACAGGGGCAAAGAGTCGGGTGTGGGATCAGGCGCGGGTTGCGCGAGCAGCACCACCAAATGCAGGGCGTTGAGATCGCTTGGCGTGGGATCAGTGGGCTGCAGTTGCTGCACGCGCTCATCCGTGTGGCCGAGGGCTTCGCAAAGCCATAGGGCGTAGGCGGCTTCCAATCCGCTGGAGCGCAAGATCTGACGCACCTCATTCACCCCTCCCCTGCTGGGGTCGGTGAGCACCGCCAGCGATCGGGGGCGTTGTTGCAGGCAGCGGTTGAGCGCGAGGGGATCGCGGCCGTGGAGGCTGATCCACTCGGCGTTCTGCCAGGGCTGGCCCAGGCGTGCGAAGGCCAGCTGCAGGGAACTGGGCCCTGGATGGAAGCGCAGGCGGCTGCGACCGACCCGTTCGATCAGGATCCTGCCGATGCCAAACCAAAGCGGATCACCGCTGGCCAAGACCACTGCTGACTGATCGGGCTCCAGGGCCAGCAGTGCCTCGCTGAGGGCAATCGGGTCGTCGCTGGCGATCAGGCGCAGCTTGGCTGGGACGCCTGGCCACTGCTGCAGCGCACTGAGCATCCGTTTGGGAGCAGCCACAAGCTGGGCCTGTTCCACCAGCAGCTGACCCGCTGGTGGAAGCGTGCCAGGGGCGCCAGCGTCGGTGCCGATCACGTCGATCATGAGGCCATTGTGCTGGCCTGGCGATCGAAGGCATTGCGGCCTTGGCTGATCCCGATGGTGCGAAGTCCGGCTACCCAACGCCGTCTCGCCTGACGGCTCAGATCGACGTGGCTAAGACGTCGATACATGCTCGTTTTGGCAATGACTGCGCCTCGTCGTTCGTTGCGTCATGTCTCTGTGCTGTTGGCGTCTGCCCTGGGAGCAGGGGGACTCTTGGCGTCCGCATCGCCGATGGCCATGGCCCAAGCCTCAGGAGCCGCATGCCCGAAGCCTGGTGTGGTGCAAACAGCAACATCGGTGACGCCGGTCACCAAGGCGAATTACGCGAGCGCTGAAACGGAAGTGATCCTTGCTGATTACGTGCGCAAGATCGCCAAAGGAACGTGCAGTAAGGGGGTCGGAGTCTTCCTGCACCAGCGCGCAGCGATGGATCCCAAAGAGCGCACGATCCTGCGCCCCAATTTCGACACGCTGTACTCCTTTGCGGTTCTCGATCTTGAGAGTCCCGCCACTGTGGTTCTGCCTGAAACGGATCGCTACCAGATCCTCGAAGTGATCGATGAAGACCACTGGATTCCCTTGATCAGCGACAAACCAGGTCGTTACACCCTCACCAAGGAGTCGGTGGGAAGTCGCTATGCCTTTGCCTTTGTGCGCACTCAGGTGAATGTGCAGGATCCCGCTGACGTGAAAGCAGCAGGGGCTGCGCAGGATCAGATCGTGTTGCAGCAAGCCGAAAAGGGCAACTTCGTGTCGCCCAATCGCTATGAGATGCAGGATATTCTCGCTTTGCGTGCTGACTACAACGCACGCCGGGAGCCTGAAGGTGTGACGTCAGAAATGGCCTTTGGAAAGAAAGGTGAACTGAGCGAAGAAATGCGCAATTTCGGCGTTGCCATTGGTTGGGGTGGGCTGCCCAAGCAGGGAGCTGTGTATCCCTTCCCCAAGGTGGTGAACTCCACTGAGCCTCAGGTGTTGGTGCTGAAAGATGTGCCCATAGACCCTCGGGCATTCTGGTCGGTGACGGTCTACGACAAGGAAGGCTTTGCCGTCGGCAAGAGCTACAACGTCAACAGTGCTTTTGCGAAAGCGAATGATCAGGGTGAATACGTGATTCACCTGGGTGGTGATCCAAGCCAAGACAATTACATGGACATCTACCCCGGGTGGAATGCTGCGGTGCGCATTTATTCACCGACTGAGGCCTATTTCAATGGCAGTTGGACTCCCCCTCAGTTTGAGTCTGCACAGTGAGCTTGGGCTGGGCCTGCGCAATGCGGGCCCCTTGCATGAATGGCGTTGATTGTTCTGTGTTGTTTGTCTGTCTGTTGAACTGATGTTGCGTTCTTCGTTCTTTGCTGGTGCGAAAACCTGCATGGCTGGTGGTTTGGCAGCAATGGGCTTTTTGCCATTCACTGTGCTCTCAGCCCCCTCAGCCCTTGCGGCGGAATGCCCCAAGCCTGCCATTACTCTCGAGAGTGATGCGGTGGTACCTGTTACCAAGGCAAATTTCGCCGATGCTGAAACGCAGACGGCGCTGGTGAAATATGTTGCCAAAGTTGCTGCCGAAACATGCAGCTCGGGCATGGGTGTCATCTGGAACGATGGCAAAACAGCGGACCCCAAAGACCGAACGGTGATTCGCATCAACTTCGACACCTTGTATTCCTGGTTGATTCTTGACCTGAGCACGCCGGCCACGTTCACACTTCCAGAAACCGATGGTCGCTATCAGAGCGCCATGGTGCTGAATGGGCAGGGGTATGTGTATGTGGAGAAGGAGCCTGGCAATTACACCCTCACGCAGGATGAGGTGGGTAGTCGGATTGCCCTGGTGGCGTTCCGCACTGGCGTGAACATTCAGGATCCCGATGACGTGGCCCAGGCCCAGGCACTGCAGGCCAAATTGTCGGTAAAGCAGGCCAAAACAGGTGAGTTTGTTCAACCCAATCAATGGAACTTGGAGCAGATGCTGGCACTCCGTGCTGCTTACAACCAGGAGCGCAACGACAAGGGTGTGAAATCGGAATCGCTCTTTGGTCGTCCCGGTGAGATCACCCCCGAGCAGAACAATATGGGTGTGGCCGTCGGCATCGGAGGTTTGCCGAAGGAAGGTGCTGTGTATTTGTTCTATACACCAACTTCCACGGATCCTCAGACTCTCACCCTGCAGGATGTTCCCAATGGGGACAATGCCTTTTGGTCTCTAACGGTGTATGACAAGGATGGTTTCCCAAGTGGGGACAATTTCAATCTCAACAGCGCCTTCGCTAAGGCTAATCCGGATGGTGATGTGGTGATCAACCTGGGTGGAAATAGCGATCAAGAGAATTATCTGGAGATTTATCCGGGTTGGAATGCCACGCTGCGGATTTACAACCCGAAACCTGCTTATTTTGATGGTTCATGGGTGCGGCCTGAGCTTCGATTGAAGTAAGCGCGGCGTACTTTTCAGTTCTTCGGCTGCATTTCTGGAATGGAGCTCGGGTTCGCAGCGATACAACATCGTTGCGAGCTTTTGATGTGTGCTCACGCTTTTTGTTGCTTCTGAGTTTTGCCCTTTTGGGATCATTGCGCATGGTCATATTTTGTCGGCATGTCTAGCTTTTGAATAACAGCGATTCTGGTGAATGGTGACCACAGCATGGGTGAAGGGAGCGTCAAAGGGATTTTCTCTCTTGGCCCTTTCGGGAGTTTTGTTGGGTCTGCCATTACGGGCGCAAACGGCTGGCGGTGCTGTCCCCCGCGGTTACACCACGCCGATCCCATCCGAATTGCTCACGCCAGACACGGTTCGCACATCGGTTGGCACGTTCAACTTCTTCGATGGCATGCCCGATGCCGCCACGGTTGATACCAGCTTTGACAATCTGAAGTTCATCCGGGCTTACGAAACCTTTCTCACATTGATGCCTGCGGCCAGTATTGAAATGCTGCGTGCTGGTCATGCTGGGATGGGGGTGGATGCTTACAACAAAGTCATGTTGTTGGCACCGCTGAATTCCAACCCGTTGTTTCTCACCGGTAATACCGACACGGTGTATGGCTCGACTTTCTTCAATCTGAAGGAAACCGGCCCGATGGTGATCGAGATCCCTGCTGGTCTCGGGCCTGGAACCATCAATGATGCCTTTTTCCGCTTTGTTGCGGATACTGGAGCGCCAGGTCCCGACCGAGGAAAGGGCGGTAAATACCTGATTTTGGGACCCGACGATGCAGAGCCTGCGAACACCGACGGCTACTTTGTGTTCCGCTCTCCCAGTTATTCTAACTGGTTGATTCTGAGAGCTTTCCTCGATGATGAGGGTCAGCCTGATCAAGCCGTTGCAAACTACAAGGAAGGTCTCAGGCTCTACCCGCTGTCTCTGAAAGATAACCCACCAGCGATGACCTTTATTCAGGGAGGAGAGGGTATCTTTAATACGGTCCATGCGAATAACTTCCATTTCTTCGAAGAGCTGAATACGGTCATTCAGAGGGAGCCAATCAGTCTGCTTGACCCTGAATTAAGAGGTTTAGCTTCTGCGATTGGCCTGGAAAAAGGGAAGCCTTTTGCGCCCAGTGACGAAGATCGCGCACTGCTTGAAGAGGCGGTGCAGGTCGGTGTTGCCTATGTGCGTGCCGATATGGGCAAGCCTCGCAATTCCGATGTCTATTTCTATGAGGGCAAGCAGTGGTTTACGCCTTTTGGTGGTGGCAGCCACGAATGGCTGATTGATGGTGGTAAGGGTGGTCGGAATCTCGATGCCCGCAATAATTTCTTCTGGGGTTACACCGTTAACACACCGGCCATGGTGTTGAAGATGGTTGGCGTTGGTTCCCAGTACGGGGTTGTCGCTACGGATGCCAATGGTGCCTATCTCGATGGCAGTAAAACCTACAAATTCACCGTGGATGCCGATGTTCCCGCCAAGGATTTCTGGTCGATGGTGGCCTACGACCCGCAGACCCGTTCTGAACTGCAAACCGATCAGCTGCTTCCCAGTAAGAACAGCAAGCGCAACCAAGACATGGTCGTGAATGCAGACGGCACGATTGATCTGTATTTCGGACCCACAGCCCCGGCAGGTCAGGAAGCGAATTGGATTCAGACCGTTCCGGGTAAGGGCTGGTTCGCTGTGTTCCGTCTGTATGGCCCGCTGCAGCCCTGGTTCGACAAAACCTGGCAACTCAACGATATTCAGCCGCTTGGTTGAGATCTCAATCGCCCCTTCCTACGTTTCACGCTCAACCATGACTGTTCTTAAGCACCTCTCGTCCACTGCCCTTTCCGCGTTGTTTTTGGCATGTAGCGCGACTGCCCTTCATGCTGGCGATGTGAAGCCCAAGGGGTACAACACGCCAATCCCCGTTGATGTGTTGACCCCCGATACGGTTAGAACACGAATCGGCACGTTTAAGTATTTCGATGGTTTCCCCGATGATGAAACCATGCGAAAGGCACGCCGTCAGGTCGACCTTGGGCGTGGTGTGCAGACCTTCTTGAACTTCATGCCGGCGGCATCCATCGAGATGCTTTATGTCGGCCACCGGGATGGGTATGGCTTGAAGTCAAATCGTGATATCGGCTTGTTTGAGGAGCTGATGAGCTCCGAATCGCTCTGGCTTACGGGTAATACCGATACGGTCTATGCCTCAGCGTTTCTCGATCTCAGTGATGGTCCTGTCGTCGTCGAAGTGCCGGAGGGCACCGGCCCTGGCACCGTCAATGACGCCTTTTTCCGTTTTGTGGTCGACATGGGCGGCCCTGGTCCAGACAAAGGTAAGGGAGGGAAGTATCTGATTCTTGGCCCTGGCCATCAAGCACCCGCCAATACCGACGGCTATTTCGTTGCGACCACGCCCAGCAAGATCAATTGGTTGATTCTTCGCGGTTTCCTCGATGAGCAAGGCAAGCCCGATACGGCCAAGTCGGCCTTCAAGACTGGCCTCAAGGTGTATCCGTTTGCGCAAAGGGCCAATCCACCTGCCAACACGTTTACCAACCTCACCGGATCCGATGTGAACACGATTCACGCCAATGACTTCAAGTTCTACGAAGAACTCAATGACGTGATTCAGCGTGAGCCCTCCGCGATGTTCTCCCCTGAACTCCTCGGCATGGCCTCGGCCATTGGCATTCAAAAAGGCAAGCCGTTCAACCCTTCAAGCGACCAAAAAGCTTTGCTGACCGAGGCCGTTGCCATTGGTAATGCCACGGCGCGCTCGATTCTGTTTGCCCCGAAGGATCCCAAGGCATACATCTATCCGGGCAAAGCGGGCTACTGGCAAACCGGATTCCCAGGTGGCAACCACGAGTATGTCGTCGATGGTGGCAAGGGTGGGCGCGACATGGATGGCCGCACCCTGTTCTTCTACCTCGCCACGGTGAACACGCCGGCGATGGTGCTGGAACTGCCTGGTGTTGGTTCCCAGTACGCCTTCACTTCTCGGGACAGTGGCGGTGCCTATCTGGATGGCTCGAAAACCTACAAACTCAACATTCCCGCCAATCCTCCCGCCCAGCGTTTCTGGTCGTTTGTGGTCTACGACCCGCAAACCCGCTCAATGCTGCAGAGCAAGGAGATGCCTTACCCCAGCAAGAACAACAAGCGCAATCCGGAGATGGCCAAGAACGCCGATGGCAGCATTGATCTGTACTTCGGTCCGGAACCCCCTGCAGGCAAAGAAGCCAACTGGGTGAAGACGGTTCCAGGCAAGGGCTGGTTCGGCATCTTCCGTCTTTACGGCCCAGGCCAAGAGTGGTTTGACCGCACTTGGAAGCTGGGAGCGATTGAACAACTTTGAGTTAGGGGCTGAGATGGCTCTGCTCTGACGCCACACCTATGACCTGACTCTTTCGTCCTTTTTGCACTGAACTTCTGATGGCTCGATCTGTTGATGTGGTTGTGATTGGCGGTGGTTTTGCCGGCATCACAGCAGCCCGTGACCTACAAAAGCGGGGCTACGACGTGCTTGTTCTCGAAGCCCGTGATCGGCTAGGTGGACGCACCTGGAGTGAGGATCGCAACGGCTTTCACGTGGAATTGGGCGGCACTTGGGTGCATTGGACGCAACCCTTTGTGTGGGCCGAGAAGGAGCGTTATGGACTCGAGGTTCAGGAGACACCGGGCTGTGTCGCCGAGCGGGTGGCGATCAAAATCGACGGTCAGGTTCAGGAGTTGCAGGAGTCGCAGCTGGGTGAATTCGTGGAGGGTTTTGAGCACTTTTTTGCCGAGTCGAAGGGTGTTTGGGAGCGTCCCTATGACATGCACCACTGCTGGGATGCGGTGTGTGAACGCGACGGCCTAACCGTCGCTGACCGTCTCAACGCCCTCGAGCTCACGCCCTTGCAGCGCACCAGCATCGGAGGATTTCTCGAGATCCTCAGCATGAACCAACCGCAGAACGCCTCCTATGTGGAGATGATGCGCTGCTGGTCGCTCACCGGTTGGAACTATGAGCTCTTCAATGACACCGCAGCCCGCTACAAGTTCACCCATGGCACCGGTGCCTTGGTGGAGGCGATGGCCAGCGACGGTGGTTTTGAGGTTTCTCTGAACACATCGGTGCGCGCTGTTCAGCAATCCAGCGATGGCGTTTGTGTTACCACCGAGTCAGGTGAGCTGGTGATTGCTAAACGCGCGGTGGTGACCGTTCCATTGAACGTGCTGCACAGCGTTGACTTTGAGCCGCCTCTGTCCAGCGTGAAGCTGGAAGCCTCCCGCCTCAAACATGTCGGCGGGGGATACAAAGTGTTTTTTGAAGTGGAGGGTGATCCCGGTGCCGTGATGACCTTGTCGCGTTCCACCGATTCACCGCTGATCGGCAGCTTCACCTACAAACGTGGTGAGCAGCATTCCGTGCTGGCGGGTTTCAGTCTTGAACCCGGGGCTCTCGACAAATCAGTGGAGGAGTGGCAAACCGTGCTCGAGGAATTCATTCCCGGCGTGAAGCTGTTGTCGACCTTTGGTCATGACTGGGGTGCTGACAGCCTCTCGCAAGGGAGCTGGGCGACCTACAGACCTGGAACTGTGGCCCGCTTCAGTGACGAATTACCGCGTCAGGAAGGCCACGTGTTCTTTGCATCCGGAGATCATGCCCAGGGCTGGCGCGGATTTATTGAAGGCGCCATTGCCAGTGGCTCCCGAACGGCTGTGACGGTGGCCGACAGCCTGAGCTCTCAGACTGCCGGCACACCGGTGGCGTCAGTCAAACAGCCAGCGAAGGCCTAAGTTCACGCCGCTTTGATCAACGCTGTAGGAGTTCCCTCCTCCTCCGGCGTAATCAAGGCCGAAATACTTGTAGGAGAGTGAGAGCTGAGCCGAGTTGCCCAGGGCGTAGGCAATGCCTGCCTGGGCGGTTCCACTTAGATCCTGCTCTCCGTTCAGTCCGAATCCGCCTGCATCGAGGTAGGCAAAAGCTTGCCAGTCTTCACTGATGGCATAGGTGCCGAAGATCCCGATCAACGGTTGCACCCAGGTGTTGCCATAGCTTTCACCTGAAGACTTCTCCAGTTCACGGGTGTATTTCTTGCTGACGCGTTGACCTTCCACGGTGAGTGAGGCTTCGCTTTCCAACGTCCAGCTGGTGTGGATGTGGGCATCGATAATCCGAGCTCCCATCAGGCCGACGACGCTGCTGCTGCCTTTCTCCATGCGTGGCTTCTGAATCGCTCCTGCCCGATAGCGCATGGCCAGATCAACCACGGTTTGATTGGCGTCGACGTCGAGATCCAGATCCCCTTTCACGCGCAGGGTTCGGTCGCGCAGAAAAGCAGGAACGCCGAGCTTGTTCCGCAGGGGGTTCTTGGTCTCCTTATAAACCGATGCGGACTGGCTGTCGGATAGCTTGCCGTGATACACACCGGCCATGAATCCGATCCGGCCGTACTCCACCTGGGCTTTGAAGGTGAGTGCTTCATCGATTGTGTTGATCACATCGGAGAGGGGAAGCGCAGACTCGGTTCTGTTGCCGTTGATTTCTGTGGTCGAGTAAGTCGTGGGAACGATAAAAGCGTAAAGATCGAGATAAGTCCGCCATGCGTCTTCCTCGTCTTCTGGGGTGTCGGCTTCACTTGCGACGTCTTCGGCCTGGGTGAGCACCAGTGGCGTCGTGAACTCAGCTGGAATCGCACCTTCACCCTTGGTGCTGTCTTGCGGTTTGGCTGCGGCTTCGACGCTCAGGCTGCTCAAGGTTGCAAGAAGAGCCAGGGATAACGCTCGCATCTCAGCGGAAATTGAATTGCGCGAACACTAGGGGCGAGACACATTCCCTGCATTCCGATCCGATCCCATTCGTGCACACTTGCGTTAACTTCGATGCACCCCTGCATGGACTGCTCAAAGGAGAGATGTGTGGTCTCCACATGTCTGTTGTTTAAGCATTGCTTTGGCGGTGGTGATTTTGTGTTGAACTCGGTGGATTCTTTTTAGAGCGTTTTGAGAATGGCTGATTCTCGCCAAGGGATGGTGCAGATTCCTGCCGGTGAGTATTGCCTTGGTTCCGAGTCGTTTTATCCAGAAGAGTCGCCCGTTCGCTCCATTCAAGTGAGGGCTTTTTCCCTTGATGTGGCTCCGGTGACGAATGCTGACTTTGCACGATTTGTTGCTGATACGGGCTACGTCACAGTGTCTGAAAAGCCTCCTGATCCTGAGCTGTATCCCAACTTGGCGCCTGAGGAGCAGTGCCCTGAGTCAGCAGTGTTTATCCCGCCTCCGCCCACCGTTGATCGCAGTCAGCCCCTCTCCTGGTGGGCCTTGGTTGAAGGTGCTGATTGGCGACATCCGCAGGGACCGTCGACACAGATTGACGATCTCCCGGACCATCCGGTGGTGCATGTCGCCTATGACGATGCGTTGGCCTATGCCGACTGGGCGGGCAAGCGACTGCCCACTGCCGATGAATGGGAAGTGGCAGCACGCGGTGGTCTTGTGGGGCAGGACTATGCCTGGGGCTCAGAGATGACCCCGGGAGGACGGTGGTTGGCCAATGTTTGGCAAGGGCCGTTTCCTTGGCGTAATGAGCAGACTGATGGTTGGTTTTGGACGTCGCCTGTCGGCAGCTTTCCTGCCAATGGCTATGGATTGGTCGACATGTGTGGGAACGTCTGGGAATGGACATCGACGTTGTTCCCAGTTCCCAAAGGTGAGCAGGAACGACGGATCATCAAGGGCGGGTCATTTCTCTGCGCGGAAAACTACTGCCACCGGTTCCGTCCGGCTGCACTGATGGGGCAGACGACGGATACTGCCACCTGCCATATGGGGTTTCGCTGTGCTTCGGATTCAGTGTGATCGCGCTTGCAGTTGGTCGATGATCATCAACATGCCCAACATGAGGTGGAGGCAAGCGGCTGCCCACACCACCAAGCCCCCGGAGATTGCCTTGGCAATCAGAGCGAACAAGAGCACTGCCGCGAAGCTGTTGTAAATCAACAGTCCTCGTTGCGCCGATCGTGGATAGGGCTCGCTTGCGCAAGACACTCCGAGGCCAACAAGGGCGAGCCCATAGAGCTGAGCCAGATGAAGCTCCGCTCCAGTCGCATCGGTTTGAAACAGAAGCCGGACCATCACGGCTGGCAAGCACAGCAGCGTGATGCCGGTGATGAGCTCAACAGCGGTGGCGATTCGATAAAGACTGCGTCGAGGAGTCATCGCTGTGGTGCATGAACGGTTTGGTCGTTGTTTAGCTGCAGAACATGTTTCGCCGCAGAACAGCTCCCGCTTGATCCGAATGGTGCACAGTTGGTCGACGTTGGCATCTCAAACGTCAACCCCCTGGCTAAGCAGGAAGAAGTCCTAAGGCCTCGTTGCCTCACCGACGTCTGCCATGCCACATCCGATCAAAGCGTCTCGCCTGCTCCGCCGCCTGGTTGTGGGGAGTGGTCTATTCCTTGCGACCAGTGTGTCGATTGCCGGTATCACGCAAGGGCACGCCCAGGCTCGTGAATTCGATCGGACGAAACTCCCGATTGCGGAGCCCAGGCCAGAGAAGGTCACCAAGGTGCTCCCCTCTGAGGTGCCTTTGCCCCCGCAGTGGGAAGTGACGGCACCAGCAGGTGCCCCCAATGTGGTGATCATCCTTCTCGATGATGTCGGTTATGCGGCACCGTCCGCATTTGGCGGGGTGGTGAACATGCCCACCGCAGAAAGGCTCGCCCAAGATGGCCTCCGCTACAACCGATTCCACACCACGGCGTTGTGTGCGCCGACGCGGGCGGCGTTGAAATCTGGACGCAATCACCACAAGGTCAACACCGGGTCGATCCCGGAGGTTGCTACCGGTTATGCGGGTAATTCCACCGTGGTGCCTGATTACGCCATTCCGGTTGCAGAAATCCTCCGGCTGAACGGCTACAACACAGCTGCTTTTGGCAAGTGGCATGAGACCCCGGGTCGTGAGACCACGGCTGCTGGCCCTCAGACCCGTTGGCCAACGCGCCAAGGCTTCGAGAAGTTCTATGGCTTCGTGGGTGCTGAAGACAACATGTGGGAACCCACCATCCATGACGGAGTCACCATCGTGGATGCACCGAAGAAAGATCGGTATCACTTCACCGAAGACATGACCGACCAGGCGATCGGTTGGGTTCGCCAACAGAAAGCCATCAAGCCCGATAAGCCCTTCTTCATTTATTACTCCTCAGCCGGTGCCCACTCCCCACACCATGTGGGTAAGGAATGGATCGCCAAATACCGCGGCAAGTTTGATGAAGGCTGGGATGTTCTGCGGGCGCGCAATCTTGAGAACCAGATCAAGGCAGGGATTGTTCCTCCAGGCACGCAGTTAGCAAAAGCACCTGACAGTATTCCCAAATGGGATAGCCTTACGCCTCAGCAGCAACGCATCTATGCCCGGCAGGCAGAAGTGTTTGCTGCTTTCACAGAGCATTCTGATCACGAAGCAGGTCGTTTAATTCAAGCGATTGATGATCTGGGTGAGCTGGATAACACCTTGGTGATTTATATCACTGGTGATAACGGTGCCAGTGTTGAGGGGGATCGGACAGGCCACTGGAATTGGAATCACTATCTCAATGGCGTTGGCGAAACGCCGGATGAGCAGGAGGCCAAAATGGATGAATGGGGTGGGCCTACGACCTATCCCATGTATCACATGGCCTGGGCGATCGCTTTCAACTCACCGTTTGCACTGTCCAAGCAGGTGGCCGGAGATTTTGGCGGAACGCGCAATGGAACGGTGATTCACTGGCCTGAGCGGATCCGGAAGGGTGGTGGCATTCGCACGCAGTTCTCCCATGTGAATGATGTGGCTCCCACGATCCTTGAGGCGGCCAATCTGCCGATGCCCAGCTCAATCAATGGCATCCCGCAGATTCCGATGCAAGGAACCAGCCTGATGTACACCTTTGATAATCCAGGTGCGAAAGAGCGGCACAATACTCAGTATTTCGAGATCATTGGCAACCGCGGTATTTATCACAATGGCTGGATGGCGCGAACAACGATCATGTATCCCTGGATGGCGCCACAACGGATGAATACGGTTGCAGCCGATGATGGTTGGGAGCTGTATGACACCACCGTTGATTTCAGCCTTTCCAATGATCTTGCGGCGCAATACCCCGATCGGCTCAAGGCCCTGAAGGCGAAGTTCATGGAACAGGCGATTGAGAACCAGGTGTTGCCCTTGGACGATCGTCTGCTCGAGCGCTTGGTGCCGTCTGTCGCAGGTCGGCCGACTCTGTTGGGTGACCGAACCTCCATGGATCTGTATCCCTATGCCTGGAACCTCGTTGAAGACTCGATTCTCAACGTGAAGAACGTCTCCAACAGCGTGACGGCCTTTGTGGATGTCAAGGGAGCTGATGAAGACGGCGTGATCTTCTCCCAGGGCGGTCGCTTTGGTGGTTGGTCGCTTTACGTTGAAAACAACAGGCCTTCCTACACCTACAACTACATGGGAGAGCTGGTCACGCTCACCAGCAACAAGCCATTGCCTGCTGGTAAGTCCGAAATTCGCTTTGAGCTCGACTACGACGGTGGTGGAACTGGTAAAGGAGCTGATCTTCGCTTGAAATTGAATGGTGAGGTGGTCGCTCAAGGCCGCATGGAGAAGACGATTGCGTCGCGTTTCTCCATTGATGAAGGTGCTGATGTCGGTCTTGATCGTGGCTCAGCCGTCACGGTGAAAACCATTGGTCCTCGCCGTTACAGCGCCTATGGCGGTCAGATCGACAAGGTGACGATTCAGATCTACCCCAAGCCGTCAGATGGAAAGTCATCCAACTAAGTTAATTGATTGAATCTTTTGGCATGGGTCACCTGGTGATCCATGCTTTTTTATGCGTTCTACTTTTGTTCTCGTTGCGGTTTCTTTAGGTGATAGGTGATCCAGCCTGGTCCAGCGACGGATAACACGATCACAGTGAGTGATGTGCTGAGTCTGCTGGCCAGGGTTCTTGCTTCGTCGAGGCCATGGAGCACAAAGTGAATGGCTACTAGCACTCCGAAGATGCCTGTGAATGTTCCGCTTAAGGAGCGCAGCGAGTCTCCGATCGAGCGAACTTCCGCTTGGTGGGTGGTGAATCCGATTCGATGACCTGAGAGGAATCCGGTGATCCCTAGGATCGCTACCACGGTGAGCCGTTCCCAGGGCGAATGAGCTTCCCCGCCTTGGTTGATTTCATTCACCATTGAGGATGCTGTGCCGAGAAAGCAACCCGAGCACAGGCCAATGTTTCGCCACCACCGCATTCGGTGCTGCAGAGGATTGCGTTGACTGCTCAACAGGATCAGAAGAGCGCAGCTGATGGTTGCAGTAATGATGGTCGGTATGACCAGATGCATGGCGTAGCCAAAACAAGCAGTGCTAATCAGCACTGCGACTTCTGCACCCCGTTGTGGCTTGGTATGCAGAAGGTCTTGTTGGTTGGGCTGGAAGGTCATCGCTGCTGTTTACGAAGCTGCCGTGGTTGTGTGGCTGGAATGAAGTGCCTTTCTCCACTTCATGAAAGGTGCGGTGCCAATCACGGTCATCAGCACATAACCTGCGACTGCTGCTTTGATGTTGCTGGCATCAGGGGCCATGTCTTGCACCAACAGAAGCGCAAGACCTGGGTTTCGCATTGAGATCACCAGGGGAACCGTGCTTTTCTCGCTTGCATCTTTGCCAGCAATCACATATCCCGCGGCCAAGCCAATCCATGTGAGTAGCAGCATGGCCAAGGCTCCTTGTGCATTCCCGAGCAGGGCTGTAGTTCCGGTTGGTACCGCTGTCGCCAAGATCAAGATCAGAAGCCCGACAAGCAGCAGCGTTGCAATTTTCTGAATCCAAGGGTTCCAGCGTTCAGCCCATTCGCTGCACCATTTCCGCAGGCTCACTCCGATTAGTAGGGGGATCAGTTGCACTGTGAACACTTGTGCTGCCACCTCTTGAGAGGAGATGTTCCAGATGTTGCTCCCACCTTTGCTTGCGAGGAGCCCGATCCATAGCGGCACGCTAATGATTGCAGCGCATGCCGACCAAAATTGCAGTTTGATGGCGATATCCGATGTTGCTGCTAATTTGCTGCTCTTAAGAGTGATCATTGGCGCACTTGGGCAGATCGCCATCAGCATCAGGCCCGTTGCAATCGGTGTTGCCAGCGTCTGCCCAATCGGAGATTGAAGCAGTAGCACCGCTGCGATGGGAATAGCGATGCAGGTGGTGATCAGAACGCGAGCCAGAAAAAACGGTCGCTGTTTGAGGATTCCGAATCGCACTGGTGGCAGGTTCAGCCCCAGTGACATCATGATCAGAAATAATGCAATGGAGATGAGAAGTTTCATGCTCTTTGGTGATTGAGATTTGAGTGTGAAGTGTTTTTAGAGGCTGTACAGAAGAATGGAAAGCGTGATGCCTCCGATGATCAGGCTGGCAATCGCTGTGGCGATTGGGAGTGACAGTTGCTCTCGGTAGGTGTAATAGCTGTTGTTGAGACGTGATAATTCAAATTTGTGTTGTTTGGCGGCAACAGCGAGAGTAAAGATGCCAACGACAATGAATGCAATTGATACCAGGTGAACACCACTTTCGTTGGCACTGCTGTTGGCATTCACGTTGTGAATCGCATTAATTACCTGGTCGAGGCCAAAGCCAAAGCTGATCAGGGCGAGAGATGTGCGTATCCAAGCCAGGGTTGTGCGATCAGCAGCAGCTCTGTTGCGTGCTTTTGCTAGCTCGGTGTTGATGTCGCTCAAGCGTGATCGTCTCCCCTTCTCTTTTTTCAAGGTAGAAATAGTTCGATGACATGGCAGTGCCCTCAAGCAGAATCGACCTTGTTTTTGCAATATTTATTTATTGTTTTTGCCGCTTTTGTTCATTAGCTTCATAGGCATCACTTGCATGTTTGTTGGGATTATGGAATTTGCAGAGCATCTGCTTTCCGGTATGGCGGGTTGGTTGCGCTTGCTGCTGGAAGGACTGTCAATTCTTTCTGTTGCTGTTGGGCTTGTTGCTGTTTTTAGTCCACAAGGTCCGTTGCGTTTACGAGCGATCCCGCCTCGATTGCTCCAGCGAGGGCCTTTGTCATCAGCGCGGTTGACCTTGGGAGGGTGGATTGCCCTTGCTCTCGAGTTTCAACTGGGTGCCGATGTGGTTCAGACCACCATCAGCCGTGAAGCTTCTGCATTGATTCAGCTGGGAGCAGTCGCGCTTGTGCGTACCTTTTTGAATTACTTTTTGTCGTTGGAACTCAAAGAAAAAGAGCAAGCCTCCTAGGAAGCTTGCTCTTGATGTGATGGGTTTGGGCTCTTTGCTCAGACCGTTTGGTGATGCCTCACGCTCGGAGCTTCGCTGAGTTCGGCGCTTTGAGGCGTCTCCACATTGAGGTACTCGACTTGCATCGAGTGGATCGTGCCATTGAATGGGAAGGGAGCGCGATCGCGATACTCCATGGATACTGGAGATCCCAGAGCCTGTCCGACATCCAGGCAGTCATTGGCTGTAAACAGCACCGCCGCTGGCCGTGGAACGATGCCCGTAAACAGCGTGTGGTCGTCGAGAAAAGCCTGAATCGAAAGAGGACCCCTTGGGTCTTGATTCGTGTGCCTCGTCACGATTTCCAGGCGATGACGTCCAGCCGGTAGGGGCTGCTCGGAGCGCAGTTTGGTTCGCTCAACCAGAAACAGGTTGTACTCATAGGTGAGTGTTCCCTGATCCATGAACACGGTCAATCCACCCGAATTCGCACCAAGTTTGTAGAGAACACCGCTGGCCCGCTCCGGGAGTTCCAGATCCATCACAACGCGGTTGTCCAGAGCGCCGAGTCGAGGTGCGCAGGTTTCTGGGATGCGTGTGATGGTGCCAGGGAGTGACCATGTAGTCGCCTCTGGTGCCACCTTCAGTTCGGGGTGGAAGATGATGGTCCAGAGGCCACCGCCGATCGGCATGTTTTTGTACTTGGCCGACTCCACCAGGAACAGATTTTTGAGCATCTGCAGTTTCTCTGGATGCTGATCTGCGATGTTTCTGCTTTGGCTCCAATCCTCATCGAGGTTGTAAAGCTCCCATTCGTCGCTGTCAGGTGACCAGCTCAGAATGTTGGGGTCAACACCTTTGACCCAAGGCAAGCGGGGGCCAGGTGCACCGGCGATCCATCCATCGTGATAGATCGATCGTGAACCCATGATGTCGAAGAACTGGGTGCGAAGCCTTCCAGGTTCTTCAGGAGCATTAAAGGCATAGGCAAAGCTGGTGCCGTGAATCGGATCCTGCTTCACCCCATTCACTTCCGTGGGAGGGGTAATGCCGACCAATTCATAAATCGTGGGAACCAGGTCGTTCACGTGGTGGAACTGTTGTCGAGGCCTCGGGTCGGGCTTGATTTTCTTCGGCCACTTCAAGGCCATGGGATTACGGGTTCCGCCGAGGTAGGAACCCATCAGCTTCAAGCCCTGATAAGGAGTGCTGCCTGCCCAGGCCCAACCTGCGTGATACATGTTGTCGACCAGCGGTGAGCCCAGGGCATCCAATCCGCCGAGTTCATCCAGCACCTGGATGTGTTCATCCACCTCTGTGGCGATTGAGTTCTGAGCCAAGAGCTCGGAAATCGTGCCGTCTTGCCCTTCGCCTGAGGAGCCGTTGTCGCCCCAGATGTAAACCACCAGGGTGTTTTCTTCGTAACCCAGTCGATCCAGTTCAGAGAGGATGCGACCCACCTGATGATCTGTGTGCTCGGCAAAGCCTGCAAGCACTTCCATCAGGCGTGATTGGAAGGGTTTTTGATGATCGGGAATGGAATCCCATCCCGCCATCTTCGGGTGGCGTGGAGTCAGTTGGGCATTCTCAGGAATCCAACCTTTGGCTTTGGCATTGAGGAAGGCGCGTTCGCGGTAGGCGTCCCAGCCATCATCAAATTTTCCTTTGTATTTATCCGCCCATTCCTTATTCACATGGTGCGGACCATGGAGGGCTCCGGACGCCCAGTACATGTAGAAGGGCTTGTCGGGTCGCAGTGCTTTGTGGGTCTGCAACCAGTTGATCGCATCGTCGGCAAGGTCTTCGCTGAGGTGATAACCCTCCTCAGGTGAACAGGGAGGTTTGACCACCGTGGTGTTACGCACCAGATGCGGTTCATATTGCGATGCTTCACCGGCCAGGAAGCCGTAGAAGTATTCAAAGCCAAGCCCTGTTGGCCAGTTGTGAAATGGCCCCGCAGCAGTGATTTCCGTGCTCGGTGTGTTGTGCCATTTGCCAAAAGCTGCGGTGGCATAGCCGTAGTTGCGCAGCACATCCGCCTGCAAGGCACAGCTTTCAGGAATCCTTCCCGAGTAGCCATCCCAGTCGTTGGCGAATTCACAGATTTGTCCGTTGCCAACGAAGGTGTGGTTGCGACCCGTTAGCAATGATGAGCGCGTTGGCGAACACATTGCTGTGGTGTGAAAACGGTTGAAGCCCACCCCTCCGTTTTTCACAGACTCGAGAGCGGGTGTGTGCACATCACCCCCGAGGCAATCAGGTAATGCTGGGCCCGCATCGTCGATTAGCACCACAAGAATGTTGGGTGCGTCATCGGGAAGCCTTTGCGGTTCCGGCAGGGGGTTGTAAGTCGACTCCTGCATGGAGGTACCAGCGTGACTGCCGGATGGCTTGGCTGGAAACGGCAGGATTGATCCGTCGATGTGTGGAGTGTTGCCCATAAAAGAAGACAGCCCTCGTTGAAGGTCACCATTGGTTTGGTAGCCATGGTTTGCTCAGGTGACGGGATGGCTGCCTTGAAACGGCATTTTGGGGATCATGACCGCTTTGCTTCGCCACTCAACGTCTGGCGTTTGCCGGCAGTGTTTCAAGGTTTTTGATCCCAATCGGGCGAATTTTGTTGACCATTGGCTGACGGTCAAGCTTGCGCCCCCTACTAAGGTCCCAGCTCAAGTTGGATTCAGTGGCAAAAAAATCGTTTTCCTTAGCTCTTTGCGCAGCAGTGTCTGCTGGGTTGGCGCCATTGCTGCTGTCTCCAGCAGCCAAAGCTGACACGACCGTTGCAGTTGATTCTCTGCAGGGTGCGACTGCTTTTGACTTTGCTCCCCTCACCCTGAAGGATTTACAGGTTGCCCAGGCAGCTCCCGAGCCGGGCACTGACAATGTTCCCGTCACGGTGACTGAGGGAGAGAGCAAGGCGAAGGAGGACGGAAGTCTGGCCAAGGCGGC